>NZ_VUAZ01000057.1 GCF_009296165.1 Pseudomonas kitaguniensis
AGCAACTCGCTGTCGAATCTCACATAACTCTTTGTTTACCAAGGAGTTTTCCGTTTCGACTGCGCCGGAAGTGGGGCGAATTATAGACGTCCAGAATCTGCCGTCAACCGTTAATTTGAACTTTCTGGCAATAAGCCCAAAAAACCAGAAAACCCGCCTATATAGTCACTGCACGAGAGATTGTTGAGCAATATATTGCTCATTGCTGATCGCTTAAGCATCATAGCGTCTTCTGCTTCTCTATATATAACCTCGGACGAACGCCTTTAATGACCACCCCACCCCGCGCCCTGGCCTCGGCATTGTTTCCTGTCGGCCTGCTGCTGATCGCCATGGCGTCCATCCAGTCCGGTGCCTCTCTGGCCAAAAGTATGTTCCCCATCGTCGGCGCACAGGGCACGACCACCCTTCGCCTGATTTTCGCCAGCGTGATCATGCTGCTTGTATTACGCCCGTGGCGCGCCACGCTGACGGCCAAGTCGCTGCGTACCGTGGTCATCTATGGGATGGCCCTGGGCGGCATGAACTTCCTCTTCTATATGTCGTTGCGCACAGTGCCCCTGGGCATCGCGGTAGCGCTGGAATTCACAGGGCCACTCGCCGTCGCCCTTTACGCGTCGCGCCGAGCGGTGGACTTTCTATGGATTGGGCTTGCGGTCGCAGGTCTTCTGCTGCTGATCCCAACGGGAGGTACCAGCAGCGGTATCGACTTGACCGGTGCCGCCTACGCCCTGGGCGCTGGCATTTGCTGGGCGCTCTACATTCTGTTTGGCCAAAAAGCCGGCAACGACAATGGCGTCCAAACCGCCGCCCTCGGCGTAATGATCGCTGCCTTGTTTGTTGCGCCAATCGGCATCGTTCACGCCGGCACCGCCCTGCTGACGCCCGCATTGATCCCGGTTGCAATCGCAGTCGCGGTACTCTCCACAGCCTTGCCCTATACCCTGGAAATGGTCGCGCTCACGCGCCTTCCCGCGCGCACCTTCGGCACCCTGATGAGTATCGAACCTGCATTCGGTGCGCTTTCCGGGCTGATCTTCCTGCAAGAACAGTTGTCACTCGCGCAATGGATGGCCATCACCTGCATCATTCTGGCCTCCATCGGTGCCACCCTGACGATGCGTAATGAATCGAAACCATTGGTGCCGGCCGACTGATGATGGTTAAAAGGTAGCGCTGGTATTTGGCGCCCTTTTAGGCCATGTTTAGGCCGTAAACGAAAGTCCTGCATGGAGAATTTCGACAGGGACAGCTGAACTACAACCGAGAGCGAGTAGAGCCTGCTTCGAGCCTTTTTGCGAAGCGGCTATTAAGGATAGTAATGAAGCAAATTTTGATACTGTTAATGGTCGTGAGCATTGTTGGCTGTGCTGCGACCACCAAGACAGAAGTGAAACGGGGCAAAAAAGGACTACACATCAACTGTTCCGGGCTGTCCTCCTCCTGGGACCAGTGCTACACCAGTGCAGCAAGCTCATGTGGTACCAAGGGTTACCGGGTTATCGCCAAGTCGGGTGACAATTCGGAAGAGCCTGGTGAGTACCCCTTCGGCCTCAACCCTGCCGGCTACACCAGCCGCAGCATGATTGTCATCTGTAAGTGAACGCCCGAGCAGTGCATTCCCGGCTGCTCCGCCCTTCTTGAAGGTATATGACAACGGCCCGGGGCCAGGCGTACGGCGACTGTATCGCCGAAGCCCAGGCCCAAGCCCCTGAACTGCAGCCGATCAAATAGCCGCAGTACGCACCTGCAACCATTCCAACGCTGCGCCATTGAGCAACGGGCTCAAACGCGTACGCACTTCGGCGTGGTAAGCGTTAAACCATTCGCGCTCGTCCGCCGTCAGCAACGACGACTCCAGGCAACGGGTGTCGATCGGGCACAAGGTGAGGGTTTCAAACGAGAGGAACTCACCAAACTCGGTCTTGCCCGCCTCACGGTTCAATACCAGGTTTTCGATGCGCACACCCCAACGGCCCGGACGATAAGTGCCCGGTTCAATCGAGGTAATCATCCCTGGCTGCATCGCGGTCTGCGGCGCCGCGGCGGCTTGATACGCGATCACCTGCGGGCCTTCATGCACATTTAGGAAATAGCCTACGCCGTGGCCGGTGCCATGGCCGTAGTCCACGCCTTCGGCCCAGATCGGCGCACGCGCAATGGCATCCAACAGTGGCGACAGAATACCTTTGGGGAATTGCGCACGGGACAAGGCAATCACGCCCTTCAGCACCCGCGTGCAGTCACGCTTCTGCTCATCAGTTGGCGTACCGATCGGCACCATCCGCGTAATATCCGTGGTGCCGCCCAAGTACTGGCCGCCGGAGTCGATCAGCAGCAAGCCATCGCCTTCGATCACCGCGTGTTCTTCTTCGGTGGCATGGTAGTGCGGCATCGCACCGTTAGCGTTAAACGCGGCGATGGTATTGAAACTCAGCGACACATAATCGGGGCGGCGTGCTCGCGCCGCGGTCAGGTGTTCGTCGATGCTCAGCTCGGTAATGCGTTCGCGGCCCAGTGCACTCTCCAGCCAAGCGAAGAATTCGCACAAGGCGGCGCCGTCCTGCTCCATGGCTTCGCGGATATGCTCGGCGTCCGCCAGGCTCTTGCGGGATTTGGCGAGGGTGGTCGGGTTCAGCCCTTCAACAAGCCTGACGCCCGAATCGAGGTTTTCCAGCAAACCGGCGGTCACGCGTGCCGGATCAACCTGCACGCTGGCACCCGACGGCACGTTGCGCAGCGCATCCGCCACTTCGCTGTAGTCGCGCAGGGTTACGCCATCCTGCTCCAGCACCGCGCGCAGTTCAGCGTCGACTTTGCTCAGTGCCACAAACAAGGTGGCCTGTTGCTGGTTGATCAGGGCAAAGGACACAAACACCGGATTAAACGACACATCGCCGCCGCGCAGGTTGAACAACCAGGCGATGTCATCAAGGGTGGCGATGAAGTGCCAATCGGCGCCTTTCTCTTTCAAGCTTGCGCGCAAGGCCGCCAGTTTCTCGCCACGGCTGACGGTCGCTTGCGGGGGCAGATGCGCGTAGATCGGCTGGTTAGGCAAGCTTGGGCGGTCGTGCCAGACCTCGTTCAGCAGGTCGATATCGGTGCGTAAACGCGCGCCGCGTTCGGCCAATTTGCTACCCAGCGTACGCGCCGACGCCACGGCCATCACCGCGCCGTCCACCGCGACCACGGCGCCCTCCGGCGTTTGCTCGGCCAGCCATTCCAGCGGGCCAGGTTGGCCTGGCTGCAATTTCACCAGCTCGATACCGCTGCCCTTGAGCTCCTTGGTCGCCTGCTCCCAGTAACGACTGTCGGCCCAGACGCCGGCGAAGTCAGCGGTGACAATCAGCGTCCCGACCGACCCATGAAACCCCGACAACCATTGCCGCCCCTGCCAATAACCCGGCAAGTACTCGGACAAATGCGGGTCGGCCGACGGCACCAGCAAGGCGTGAATGCCCTCGCGGCTCATCAGTTCACGGGTATTCGCCAGGCGCTGGGGAACTGATCCATGGGGCAAAGGCTGCGTACTCATTGTGTCTCCTGCTAACCACTGATAGTTGTTATAGGTTGCGAACAAATAGGGTGCGAATCAGACGGCCCAGAACGCCGGTGCACTGGCCAGCGCGGCTTTGATCAATTGCACGGCCTGGTCGATGTCCTGTTCGGTGGTAAACCGGCCCAGGCTCAAGCGAATGGTTCGACCGGCGCTGCGCGCGTCATGCCCCAGCGCCAAAAGCACGTGCGACGGCGCGTTGCTTGCCGAGTTACAGGCAGAGGTCGCTGAAAAAGCCATACCCGCGCTCAGTGCGGCTGAATTGAACTCGCCTTCGCTGAACGTCAGGCTCAAGGTATGCGGAATACGCTGCGTAGGGCTGCCGTTGAGGCGCACACCGCCAAGCGTGTCCAACTGATCCAGCAAGCGTTGGCGCAACGCCACGATCACAGCTTTCTCTTCGGCAAACGACTGCGCTGCCAACGCGAACGCCGTGCCCATACCGGCAATCTGGTGCGTCGCCAGCGTGCCGGAGCGCAACCCGCCCTCGTGGCCGCCGCCGTGAATCTGCGCCAGCACTTTGTGTTGCGCCCGAGGGCCGACATACAGCGCGCCGATACCTTTGGGGCCGTACAGCTTGTGCGCGGAAAACGACATCAAATCCACTGGCCATTCAGCCAGATTGATGGCCACCTTGCCCGCGCCTTGCGCCGCGTCCACATGCAGCAACGCGCCGTGTTCACGTACGCGTGCGCCGATGCCGCGGATGTCGTTCAAGGTGCCCAGCTCGTTATTCACCAGCATCAACGACACCAGAAAGGTGTCCTCGCGCAGCGCTTGCGCCACCGCCTCGGCGCTGATCAGCCCGTCGGCGTCCGGCACCAAATAGGTCACGGCCACCCCGGCTTCCTGTAACTGCCGCGCGGTGTCCAGCGTGGCCTTGTGTTCGATCTGGCTGGTGATGATGTGCCCACCCGTCACGCCACTCTCAAGGCCGCGCGCCTGGGCGACGCCCTTGATCGCGAGGTTGTTGGATTCGGTGGCGCCGGAGGTCCAGACGATCTGTTCGGGCTGGGCACCGACCAACTCGGCCACCTGCCGACGTGCCTGTTCAACCGTTTGCCGGGCCGCCTGGCCGAACGCATGGGAACTGGACGCAGGGTTACCGAAATTGGCATTGAAGCCCAAACACTCGACCATCACCTGGATGACCCGCTCATCCACCGGCGTGGTGGCGGCGTAGTCGAAATACAGCGGACGTTTATTCATGACGTTTAGACTCGCAGAGCATATTCCCGAGAGCAGCGCCTCAGGCGGCATCGACCGGAACAGAGGTCGTCAGGTTTAACCGATCGAATGCCATTAAAAAAGACCACTTTAGGCAAATGTGCGTAGGAACGCTCCTGAAATTCAGCTTAACAGGCTGAAGTCGCTGAATGGCAAACAAAAAGCCCGAGGTTCCTTAAGGGAGACCTCGGGCTGATTGCCGCTGAACGCCGACTCAACTGGGACGATCATGCAGAGCCACGCTGCGTTCGGCGTTCATTTCGCCTTGGCGATCAAAACCAAACGGCTGCTGTGGCGGGCGGGTCAGTACAGCACGCTGCTGTTGATATTCATCAAACGACAAGCCTCGACGGCTCAAGGCTTCCAGAGCCAATTGCGTGGATTCTTCAGCGGTGTACGGGCGCAGCTCAGGCGATGCGTGAGTCGCACACCCTGCGAGCACGGAGCTGGCAACTAAAAGCGAAACAGCGAGAAAGCGGTTCATCGTGAAGGCCCTGCGAAGGAGGTTTGAAGTCAATGAGCACAGGCTACTCCCGCCGCTTCACGCTGAAAAATCATCGCCCGTGATAGTCGCTATCAACCGTTCAGGCCTCTTCGATACCGAAGCACTTATATTCAATTTAGATCTATAAATATGGAAATACGTTCGTTTACGGAATAAACGCAACCCTCTATAACTGGCGACACAGAACCCACACTGTTCGCCACGCAACTGTTGCACTGGCAACAGTCATTCAACAAAACACCAGACACCCAACAGCTTAAATTTTCAACAGTGAGTCTGCAGCCCACGCCAATCGGGGCTTTGAGCCGTTGGTACAGCTCTTGCTCAATCGGTTCCACCTCACTTGTCACGCACCACTGTTGAAAAAGGAACTGTTTATGACCCGTCCCCTGAATGTGGTTGCCGTCTCCGGCGGAACCTGGCGCCCGTCGCGAACCCTGGTACTTACCCAAGCGGTGTTGGCCGAACTCGCCAACGTGCTGCCGATACAGACCACGCTGATCGAACTCGGCGATATTGCCCGACCTTTAGGCGGCGCACTGTCGCGCGATGAGCTGCCAGCGGAGGTCGAAGCGCAACTGTTGGCCATCGAACAGGCGGACTTGCTGATTGTCGCCGCGCCGGTGTATCGCGGCTCTTACCCTGGCCTGCTCAAACACCTGTTCGACCTGATCGGCCTAAACGCATTGATCAACACGCCGGTGCTGCTGGCGGCGACCGGTGGCAGCGAGCGCCATGCGCTGGTGATTGATCACCAACTGCGTCCGCTGTTCAGCTTCTTCCAGGCACTGACCCTGCCAATCGGCGTGTACGCCACCGAAGCCGATTTCACCGACTACCAAATAACCAGCGAGTTGCTAAAAGCCCGTATTCAACTGGCCGCAGAACGTGCAGCGCCTTTGTTTGCCGCGCACTCCCCTTCGCTGCTGAAAATAGCCTAAGGATTTGTCATGGATGTTTTCTGGTTTCTGCCAACCCACGGCGACGGTCATTACCTGGGCACCACCCAAGGTGCACGCTCGGTCACCCTTAATTATCTGAAGCAAGTTGCGCAAGCCGCTGACAGCCTCGGTTACTACGGCGTGTTGATTCCCACCGGACGCTCGTGCGAAGACTCGTGGGTCATTGCCTCGGCGCTGGTACCGCTGACAGAACGCCTGCGCTACCTAGTGGCGATTCGCCCGGGCATCATCTCGCCTACGGTGTCGGCGCGCATGGCCGCAACACTGGACCGTCTGTCCAACGGCCGCCTGCTGATCAACGTGGTGACCGGCGGCGACCCCGACGAGAACCGCGGCGACGGCAGTTTCCTCGACCACAGCGAACGCTACGAAGTCTCCGACGAATTCCTGCAGATATGGCGCCGCGTGTTGCAGGGCGAATCGGTAAATTTCGAAGGCAAACACCTGCGTGTGCACAACGCCAAGGCACTTTACCCACCGGTGCAAAAGCCTTATCCGCCGCTGTACTTCGGCGGTTCCTCCGACGCCGCCCATGACCTCGCCGCCGAACAGGTGGACGTGTACCTCACGTGGGGCGAGCCGCCTGCCGCCGTTGCGGAAAAACTTGCCGATGTACGCGAACGCGCCGCACGCCACGGGCGCTCCGTAAAGTTCGGCATTCGCCTGCACGTGATCGTGCGCGAAACCGAAGAAGAGGCCTGGAAGGCCGCCGACAAACTTATCGAGCACATCAGCGACGAAACCATCGCCGCCGCACAAAAGTCTTTTTCGCGCTTTGACTCCGAAGGCCAGCGACGCATGGCGGCCTTGCACGATGGGCGCCGCGACAACCTGCAAATCGCGCCAAACCTGTGGGCCGGCGTCGGCCTGGTACGCGGCGGCGCTGGTACGGCCTTGGTGGGTAACCCTCAACAAGTCGCCGAGCGCATCAAGGAATACGCAGACCTGGGCATCGAAAGCTTCATCTTCTCCGGCTACCCGCACCTGGAAGAGGCGTATCGCTTTGCCGAACTGGTGTTCCCGCTGTTGCCCGAACCCTACGCGAGCCTTGCCGGGCGCGGCGTCACTAACCTCACTGGCCCGTTCGGCGAAATGATTGCCAACGATGTACTGCCCGCGACGAATAAAGCCTGAGAACACTGACAGTCGCTCAATAGTGAGGAACACCGCGTGACAGCCAAACCCAACAGCGTCCTGCCATCGCCTTTGCAGACCGCCAAATTGCTGGCCGCCGAGTTCGCCGTCAGCGCCGTTGAACGCGACGAGCGCGGCGGCACCCCCAAAGCCGAGCGTGAGGCCTTGCGCCAAAGTGGCCTGCTGGCCCTGAGCATTCCCCGCCAATACGGTGGGCTCGACGCGCGCTGGAGCGAAACCCTCGGCATCGTGCGCGAATTCGCCAAGGTCGACAGCTCGATTGCCCACGTCTTCGGCTTTCACCACTTGATGCTCGCCACCGTGCGCCTGTTTGCACGCCCGGACCAATGGCAGCCGTGGTTTGAACAAACCGCGCGCAAAAACTGGTTCTGGGGCAACGCCCTCAACCCGTTGGACACGCGCACGGTGGTCAAGGATTTCAGCGGCTGGCGCGAGTTCTCCGGCAAAAAGAGTTTCTGCTCCGGCGCCAGCGATTCAGAAATGCTCATCGCCTCGGCGGTGGATGAAAACGCCGGCGGCAAGCTGTTGATCGCAGCCATCCCCAGCGGGCGCAGCGGCATCACCTTGCACAACGACTGGAACAACATCGGCCAACGCCAGACCGACAGCGGTAGCGCCAGCTTCGAACGGGTGCGCGTCGAGGAATCGGAATTGCTGCTGGACCCCGGCCCTTTGAGCACACCCTTCGCCTGCCTGCGGCCACTGATCGCGCAGTTGACCTTCACAAACATGTTTCTCGGGATTGCCGAAGGCGCCTTTGAAGAAGCGCGCAATTACACGCTGACCGAAACCCGTTCGTGGCACAAATCCACAGCCGTCGACGTGCGCCAGGACCCTTACGTATTGCACCACTACGGCGAGTTCTGGGTGGCTTTGGAGGGCATGCGCCTGCTGGTGGAGCGCGCTGGCGAGCTGCTCGATCAGGCGTGGGCCAAAGGCGCCAACCTCAGCGAACACGAACGCGGCCAACTGGCGATTGCGATTGCCACGGCCAAAGTCGCCGCCACGCGTCAAGGCCTCGACCTGTGCAGCCGCCTGTTTGAAGTCACCGGCGCACGTTCAACCCACGCCTCGCTGCGCCTGGACCGCTATTGGCGCAACCTGCGCACACAAACGTTGCACGACCCGGTGGACTACAAACTCCACGAACTCGGGGACTGGGCGTTGAACCAGTCCCTGCCGATTCCGACGTTCTACTCCTGAGAGAGGTGCCCATGCAGCTTTTAACCCTACCGCCCTCGCCCGCCCTTGCGACCTCGATACGCGCCACGGCGCAGGTCTTCGAAGACCCGAAATCCCAAGCGCTGCTCGACCATATCCAGCAAGTGGCACCCAGCGAAGCCAGCGTGCTGATTATCGGCGAAACCGGCACCGGTAAAGAGCTGGTGGCGCGCCATATTCACAACCTCAGCGCGCGGCGTAACCGGCCGTTTGTGGCGGTCAACTGCGGGGCGTTTTCTGAATCGCTGGTGGAAGCCGAACTGTTCGGCCATGAAAAAGGCGCCTTTACCGGCGCCCTCAGCGCCAAGGCCGGGTGGTTTGAAGAAGCTGACGGCGGCACCTTGTTCCTCGATGAAATCGGCGATTTGCCGATGGCGATTCAGGTCAAATTGCTGCGCGTCCTACAGGAGCGCGAAGTGGTGCGTCTGGGTTCGCGCAAGAGCATTCCTATTGATGTGCGCGTACTCGCCGCGACCAATGTGCAACTGGAAAAGGCCATCAACGCTGGGCACTTTCGCGAAGACCTCTACTACCGCCTCGACGTGGTCAGCCTTGAGCTGAGCCCACTGCGCGAGCGCCCCGGCGACATCCTGCCACTGACCCGGCATTTTATTGAAGCCTATAGCCGGCGCCTGGGCTACGGCGCGATCACCATCAGCCGCGAGGCCGAGCACAAACTCAAAAGCTACAGTTGGCCGGGGAATATCCGCGAGCTGGAAAACGTGATTCACCATACGCTGCTGATCTGCCGTAATGGCGTGATTGAGCGCGACGACCTGCGCCTGTCCAACATGCGCATCGAGCGTCAGGACGACAGCCAGCACGGCATCGACAACAGCGCCGAAGCGTTGTTGGCGCGGGCCTTTCAAAAACTCTTTGAGGAACAGGCGGGCGCCCTGCATGAAAAGGTTGAAGACGCGCTATTGCGCGCAGCCTACCGTTTCAGCCATTACAACCAAGTGCACACCGCCAACCTGCTGGGCCTGAGCCGCAACGTCACACGCACACGGCTGATCAAAATCGGCGAGTTGGCGGTGAACAAGCGCAGGCCCGGGGAAAATGTGCAGGGCGAGCGGATGCTGCACCTATCCATTTAGGCGGCAGTGCAACGCGTTGTCATGGCTGCGCTCAAAACTGCGCAGCACCTGGAACGAACCGAAGGTCACCGCTGTGGCCTGGTGCGTGCGAATCAGCCTCCAGAAGTCTTCCGCGCCCTGCTCAAAGCCCTTAAAGGCCGCCTCGCCGTCCTCGCGCGAACGCCATTGCAGGTAATTGAGCACCCGTCGCCCGTCATCGCTGACCTGCACGCTCGCGTTAATAAAGCCGCGATTGCCATGCGCCAGGCGCTCGCTTTGGGTGGACAAGGCCGCCACCAGAGCGAGTTGCTGCCGAGGCTCGATCTGAAACTCGATCAACTGCGTAAAACCGCGACTCTTCTCTAATATCTGCATGAACACTCCTCTTTCTCTGTAGGCAAAATCTTGCGATCCAATGCAGCGCAGGGTAAAACCTCTAGTTAAGTCGAGGTCAAGTGTTGATTCGGGGGCGTGCATGCTGAAAAAAGAACTTACCGTCGGCCAGTTGGCCGCCCGCAGTGGCGTCGCGGTTACCGCCCTGCACTTCTACGAGTCCAAGGGGCTGATCAAGAGCAATCGTAATGCCGGCAATCAGCGACGCTATCCACGCGATGTGTTGCGCCGCGTGGTGGTGATCAAAATTGCCCAGCGCTTGGGCATTCCGCTGGCGACGATTGGTGAGGCGTTGCAAACCCTGCCGGACGGGCGCACGCCCACCACGCAAGATTGGGAGCGCTTGTCGGCGCAATGGCGAGAGGATCTGGATGAGCGCATCAACAAATTGTTGCTGTTGCGCGACAAGCTCAGCGGCTGTATCGGCTGCGGGTGTTTGTCTTTGCAAGCCTGCCCGCTGCGTAACCAGGATGATCAACTTGGCGAACACGGGCCAGGGGCACAGTTGTTGGAGCCCTCTGCATAACTCAGTGTGCAAGCCCTTTGAGGTAGTCACCCGCTCAGTGGGCAAGGTCTGATCCACCCCTTGTGGCGAGGTGGGTTGCCACAACGCGGACGGTAAATCGATGCCGGGCAAGCCTGAAACATTTTCTTTCATGTTTGCCTTGGGGTTTTGCGTTGCTCATCCGTCTTAACTTAGATACAGCCAGTCGCGTCAGCAAAAGCTACGACCGGCCTTTTCCGGGCCACCTTGCCCCCTCCGATCAAGACCCGCATTCACATGTCGAAGAAGTCACGCTCAAAACTTTGGTTTCTCGTACACAGTTGGCTGGCATTGCCCATCTGGTTTTTTGTGCTGATCGTCTGCGTCACCGGCACGCTGGCGGTGGTCAGCCAGGAAATCGTGTGGCTGGCCAACCCGGATATACGCGCGAGCAAGCCGTCGGATAACGCCGAGTTGCTCAGCTATGACCAGGTAATCGCTGCCATCAAAGGCGCCGAACCCCAGGTCATCGTGCAGTCGATTGTGCGCCCGGATGAAACGCACTTCGCGTTGAGTGTCGACCTCAGCTACCCGGACGGGCGTTCCGTGGAGGTCTACGTCAACCCCTACACCGGCGCGATCCAGGGCATCAGCCCGTCCTTCAACTTCAAACAATTTACCCGCGCGCTGCACGGTTGGTGGTTGGTGCCGTTCACCAATGGCTTCAGTTGGGGCTGGTATCTGGTCTCGGCGCTTGGCTTGCCGCTGCTGGCGTCGCTGGTGACCGGGCTGGTGGTGTACAAGCGTTTCTGGAAGGGTTTTCTGCGGCCAACCCTGCGTATCCGCCACGGCGCGCGAATCTTCTGGGGCGACTTCCACCGCCTGAGCGGTATCTGGTCGATCTGGTTTATCGCGGTCATTTCGATCACCGGCACCTGGTTCCTGATCCAGGCGATCCTCGGCGATAACCAGATTTCCATCTCCAGCGAACCTGTGGTGCCGGTGATCGCGCGCGAGAAAGTGCCAATGTCTGCACCCGGCGTGCCTGCGCCGATGATCCCGCTGGACGAAGCGATCAAAATTGCCACCCAGCGCATCCCGGGGCTGGATGCCAGCTTTGTGTTCCTGCCCCTCAATGCCTACAGCCACCTGCAGATTGGCGGGCGCGGCTGGTACCCGTTGATGTTCCAGACGGCGCAACTCAACCCCTATAGCGGCGAAATCGCTGTGTCGCATTTGCTCTCCGACCGTTCGACGCTGGAGTTCGTCACCGAATCCATGCGCCCGCTGCACACCGGCGACTTTGGTGGGCTGTGGATCAAGCTGATCTGGGCATTTTTCGGCCTGCTGCTGAGCATGATGGTGTTGAGCGGCCTGCTGATCTGGACCAAGCGCACCGCGCTGGCCACCCTTAATGCATTCAAGCGCAGCAATAAGATGCAGCGCCAACCCGCAGCCATGCCTGCAATGCACGCTGAAACCACGGAGGGTAACTGATGAGCAAGGTCGCCGCTGCACCCTCACCGTCGCCGCTGCGGGCCTTTTGGCTGAAATGGCGGTTCCATATCAATGTACTGCTGTTGCTGGTGCCGCTGGGTTTTATGCCCAAATACTTTGCCGACGCTGCGCTGTTTCGCGGCGACACCGGCATCGGCGAGCGGGTCGCTGGAGAGGTGAAGGTTGGGCCATGGAGCCTGACCCTCGCCGAGTTTCGCATCGAAGGCCCGCGCCCGGACCCGGCCGGCCCGATGAAATTTTTCAACGCGGCCCTGTGTAGCGCCTGCGCCGGGGAGGTCAAGGCGACCTACTTGCGTATCGGCAAACCGCGCAGCCTGCGCGCCGCCGGGGTGATCTTTTTTGGTACGCCCTACCGCATGGGCGCGTTGCTGCCGGTGCCTGAACGCACGCCAGCGGATGCCGAACTGTGGGTGACCATGGAAGGCTGGGACGGCACCATGCACCAGGGTTCCATTCCGCTGAGCCAAGCCTCGCCCGCCACCGTTGACTGGTTGAACAAGCAAGGAGTCAAACCATGACGTTAATGCGCCTGACCCGCGCGCGTGTCTGCGCCGCGCTGTTGCTCACAGCCGGTTTCAGTACCCCGGCGCTGGCCCACAACCCGATGTGCGAATGCAAGGAAATCGCCGGCGAACAGATCCAGTGCACCGGCGGTTTCTCCGACGGCAGTGGTGCGCCGGGGGTGACGCTGGACGTAATCGGCTACGACGAAACCATCCTGCTGCCGGGCAAACTCGGGCAGGACTCGACCCTGACCTTCAAGAAACCATCAGCCGAGTTCTATGTGCTGTTTGACGCAGGCCCCGGTCATGTCGTTGAAATCGACCAAGCGGACATCCCTTCTCAATGAGTACCACCCAGGTTGTACGCCCCGCCGGTGCCGGCCACGAAACCCTCTATGTGCTGTTGTTATGCCTGATCATCCTCGCGGTGTCAGGCACGGTGGTGGCGCTGCACGCTGAAACCCAAACCGTTGTCGCCGTGCCCAGCCACCAGTTGGACGCGCGCCGCGACCTGAGCGCCGCCGAGCAAGGTATCTACGCCGATCTGCGGGTGACGCTGGATGAAATCCAGCTGTTGCAACAGGAGCAAAGCGCCCTGCCGCCGCCTGAGCAACTGGCCGAAGAGGGTTTCGCACCGTTTGCCCAAGACGCCAGTTCGGTCAGCCGTGGCAACCATCGCTGGCAGTTGCTTGAGCCTGCGGCCTACCTCGGCCTGAGCCAAGCGCCCGGCACCAGCGGCTCGCTGCTGATGCGCGTGCGCGGCGCCGAGCCGGACATCTGGCTCAACCGCCAAGCCAACCCGGCGGCCCCCTCCGACCTGACTGACCCGGCGCTGATCGCTGCTGGCTGGCAGCAGGTCATCGCGCAATTCGATGCCGGCGTCACCCGCCAGCAGCGTCACTGAACGAGAAGCCCGAGTGCCCATGTCTATTTCATCTCCCCTGTTGCGCCTGTTACTGCTCAGCCTGTTCAGCCTGATGTTCGCGCCCCTGGCGAATGCCGAGGCCGCAAAACGCCTGCGCATCGGCATCACCCTGCACCCTTATTACAGCTACGTGGCCAATATCGTCGGTGACAAGGCCGAAGTGGTTCCATTGATCCCGGCCGGCTTCAACCCCCACGCCTACGAACCACGTGCCGAAGACATCAAGCGCATCGGCACGCTGGACGTGATTGTGCTCAACGGCGTTGGCCATGACGATTTCGCCGACCGCATGATCGCCACCAGCGAGCGCCCGGACATTGCGGTGATCGAGGCCAACGCTAACGTGCCACTGCTGGCCGCGACCGGGAATGCTGCACGCGGCGCCGGCAAGGTGGTCAACCCGCACACGTTTCTGTCGATCAGCGCATCGATTGCCCAAGTCAATAACATCGCTCGCGAACTCGGCAAGCTGGACCCGGACAACGCCAAGGCCTATACGCAAAACGCTCGCGCTTACGGCAAACGCCTGCGCCAGATGCGTGCCGACGCGCTGGCCAAGCTGACCAGCGCGCCCAACCCGGATTTGCGCGTGGCCACGGTGCACGCGGCCTACGACTACCTGCTGCGCGAATTTGGCCTGGAAGTCACCGCCGTGGTTGAACCGGCCCACGGTATCGAGCCAAGCCCCAGCCAGTTGAAAAAGACCATCGATGAACTGCGTGCGCTGGATGTGAAGGTGATCTTCTCGGAGATGGATTTCCCCTCCACTTACGTCGAGACGATCCAGCGTGAATCCGGGGTCAAGCTGTACCCGCTGTCGCACATTTCCTACGGCGAATACACGGCTGAGAAGTACGAAGTGGAAATGACCGGCAACCTCAACACGGTGGTGCGGGCGATTCAGGAGTCGGGCGCATGACGGCGGCGCAACAACTGACGGTGGCCAGCACTGGCCCGACGATTGAGTTCGATAACGTGTCGCTGACCCTGGGTCGCACGGTGATTCTGGATGCAGTGAGTTTTCAAGTGCAACCGGGCAGCATCCACGCGCTGGTAGGCCCGAACGGAGGAGGCAAAAGTTCGCTGATAAAAACGCTGCTGGGGCAAACCCCGCACCAGGGTCAATTGCGCCTGCACTGGCCGACTGCACCCGGCACCGTCGGTTATGTGCCGCAGGCGTTGGAATTCGACCGCGGCTTGCCGATGACCGTCGACGATTTCATGGCGGCCATGTGTCAGCGACGCCCGGCATTTCTGGGCCTGTCCAAACACACCGCAGGCGCTATTGGCGAAGCGCTGGAACGGGTTGGCATGCAGGGAAAACGCAAGCGCCGCATGGGTGCGTTATCGGGCGGCGAGCGCCAGCGCGTGCTGCTGGCGCAAGGCCTGATCCCCGCGCCAAAACTGCTGGTGCTGGATGAACCGATGTCGGCCCTCGATGAAGCCGGTATCCAGGTGTTTGAGCGTCTGTTGAGTGACTGGCGCCTGGCCGGGATCACCGTGCTGTGGATCGAACACGACCTGGAAGCGGTTGGCCGCCTCGCAGATCGCGTCACCGGCCTGAACCGCCGCGTGCTGTTCGACGCCTCGCCAAAACAGGCGCTGACCCCGGACCGCCTGCTGACCCTGTTCTCTACTCACCCCAGGAGCCCGGCGCAATGAGTTATGAAGCGTTTCGTTTGATGGTTCAGGGCTGGGCTTCTTCCGGCTATTTGCCGGAAGCGCTGGCCTATGGATTTGTGGTCAACGCCTTGCTCGCGGGCTTGCTGATCGGCCCGGTGCTGGGCGGCTTGGGCACGCTGGTGGTGGTCAAGCGCTTTGCGTTTTTCTCCGAGGCGGTCGGGCATGCCGCGCTGACCGGCGTGGCCGTGGGCATTCTGCTCGGTGAACCGTACACCGGACCGTACGGCGCGTTGTTCGGCTACTGCCTGTTGTTCGGCATCCTGCTCAATTATCTGCGCAACCGCACGGGCCTGGCGCCGGACACCCTCATCGGCGTATTCCTCTCGGTGTCGCTGGCGTTGGGTGCGAGCCTGCTGCTGATTCTGGCGGGCAAGATCAACGTGCACATTCTGGAGAATGTGTTGTTCGGTTCGGTGCTGACCGTCAACGGCAACGATTTACTGGTGCTGGCCATCGTTGGTTCGCTGGTGATGGCGCTGGCATTGCCGCTGTACAACCGCATCATGCTGGCAAGCTTTAATCCGCAACTGGCCGCCGTTCGCGGTGTAGCGGTGAAGACCCTGGATTATCTGTTTGTGATTCTGGTGACGTTGATCACCGTGGCGGCGGTCAAGGTGATCGGCGCGATTCTGGTCGGCGCGCTGCTGGTGATTCCTGCCGCTGCGGCGCGCCTGCTGAGCCAGTCGCTCAAAGGTTTTTTCTGGGTCTCGGTGGTAATCGCCACGCTGAGCACGCTGTGCGGCATTCTGCTGCCGATCATCTTCGACCTGCCCATCCCGTCCGGCGCCGCGATCATTCTGGTGGCCGGTATCGCCTTCGCTTTCGCCGCCATCGCGCGCGGCACCGTACCCAGCCTCAAAGGGAATCTTGGATAATGCGCCCTGTGTTTCGCCCACTGGCCTTGGCCATCGCTTGCTTGATCAGTACCTCGGCGCTGGCCGCGGTGGATGGCTTCCAGCCCAGGGACTTCACCGCCCATCACGGCCTTGGCAATGCCGCGCTGACCAAAGCCAAATCGATAAAACCGGTGAAGGTTCTGGCCTCGCTACCGATCACTTACGGCCTGGCCGAGGTGCTGCTAAAGGGCACCGACGTGAAGCTTGAGCGCGCCGCCCCGGCGAACCTGCCGGGCTCGCGCCAGGTGTCTTATTTTACCGGCCGTGGCGCCCCGGCTCTGCACACGCTGGCGCAGGACGCCGACGCCGCCATCGGCCTGCGCTCCCTGTGGCCGGATGACCCGCTGTACCCCGTCGCACGGCGCAGCAATGTGCGCATCGTCGAAGTCGACGCCGCGCGCCCGGTGGACGGCGGTTTGCCGGGTATCGCCGTGCAACCGGGCAGTGCCGATGGCCTGAACAGCCAGCCATGGCAGTCGAGCAACAATATGGGGCGCATGGCTGATGTGATGGCCGCCGACCTCAGCCGCCTCGCCCCTGCCGCCAAACCGACCATCGACGCCAACCTTGCCGCCCTCAAACAGCGCTTGCTTAAACTCAGCGCCGACAGCGAAGCGCGGCTGGCCAAGGCGGACAACCTCAGCGTGATCAGCCTGAGCGATCACTTCGCGTATTTGGTCAGCAGTTTGAACCTGGAAGTGGTCAGTACCGATGCACGGCCAGATGCTGATTGGACGCCTGAGGCGTTGCAGCAATTGAGCGCCAACCTGAAGGACAGCGAGGTAGTGCTTGTGCTGCATCACCGGCAGCCAAGTGACGCGGTTAAAGCTGCAGTAACGGCGGGCGGTGCACAGCTATTGGTATTGAACGTCGACGGCGCGGACCCGGTGACGGAGCTTGAAACCAATGTCGACCACGTGATCAACACCCTCAGCCCCTAGGCGATGTGGAAGCGGGGTTGCCATGTTGTGCAGGCTTACTGTGGCGAGCGGGCTTGCTCGCGCTGGGGCGCGAAGCGGCCCTAATCCAGACACCGCGTTTATCCAGACAAAACGCATTGGCTGGTTTTGGGGCCGCTTCGCAGCCCAACGCGAGCAAGCCCGCTCGCCACAACAGCCCGCTTGCCATAGCAAGGCCGTTTGCCAAGGGCTTAAACCACGTCCACCCCGACATGAATTGCATCATGCCGCCAGAACTCCAGGTCGCAGTCGATCAACCGCTGATGCTGGTCATAATTAACCCGGGCGATGCGCAAGCCCGGGCTGCCCACCGACACGCGCAAGGCGGCGGCGGCTTCCACCGGCAATGACGTCGGCACAATCTCGAAACGCACACGGCCGTAGTGCAAGTCGTACTTGCGTGCGTAAAGCTCGGTCATCGACTGGGTCAGGTCGCACGCCAGAATCCCCGGAAAATACTGCGGGTTCAGGTAATGCTCCACATACAGCACCAAGCGCCCATCAATCCGCCGACAGCGGCAAATCTGAATCACGCTCGACAACGCCGGCAACTGCAACCATGCACACACCGCCGCCGACGCCGGCTGCAGCCGCGCCGAGATCACCTCGGTCGACGCCACCCGCCCCTGGTCGCTGACCATCGCGTGGAAGTGGCTGCGCTGTAACAGGTTGTAGGCCAGCCGGGGCGGCGAGACAAACCAGCCACGGCGCTCTTCGCGATAAATCTGGCCTTGGGCCTCAAGCTGTAACAAGGCTTCCCGCACGGTGATGCGAGTGGTACCAAACAACTCGCTGAGCTTGCGTTCGGCGGGCAATTTACCCGCAGGCGGCAACAGACCGTGGTCGATCTGCTCTTGCAGCGCCAGGCCAATAGAGGTCACGGCCTTGATTGCCTCATCGCGCATCAACATTCCCTATCTGGACTAGACCAGCACCTTACCGGTGCGTAAACCACTCGTTATTCAGGCTTTTGCTGTTGCCTGCCAGCCTAGGCAGTACAGATGACCGACAGATGACAGCCCCTGCCCTGCCTTGCGGCGTACTCTGCGCACACCCTGCAATACATCGGCCAAGTCCAGGGCAGGCGGGCACTTGAGCATGGTCTACGCTGAGTCTGAACTGAGCGACACAGGCGTTTGAAAAACGACATCGACATGAAACTGTCATCCATCGCGCCTAGATTGGCTCAGGTATTGCTGACCTAGACCAACACCACCGCAAACGTCGATAAAAACGCAGCGTTGAACACGCCCAAAGGAGCTTCGGATGAAACAGCTTTTCCTGGCATCACTGTTAGGCTCGACCCTTGCCATGTGCACCGCCGCCATGGCCGCTGATACCGATCTAAAAACGCTCGAAGCCGCCGCGCGAGCGGAAGGCGCCGTCAACAGCATCGGCATGCCCGATGACTGGGCCAACTGGAAAGGCACGTGGGACGACCTGACCAAAATCTACGGCCTCAAGCACACCGACACCGACATGAGCTCGGCGCAGGAACTCGCCAAGTTTGCGGCAGAGAAAGACAACGCCAGCGCCGATATCGGTGACGTCGGCGCAGCCTTCGGCCCGATTGCGGTGAAACAGGGCGTGGCTCAGCCGTACAAACCCACCACCTGGGCGCAAGTACCGGATTGGGCGAAAGATAAAGACGGCAACTGGGCACTGGCCTACACCGGCACTATCGCGTTCATCGTCAACAAAAAACTGCTGCACGGCTCCGAAGCACCAAAAAGCTGGGCTGACCTGAAGACCGGCAAATACAAGGTCTCCATCGGTGACGTCGGCACCGCCGCGCAAGCCGCCAACGGCGTACTCGCGGCCGCCCTGGCCAGCGGTGGCGACGAGAAAAACATCCAGCCTGCGCTGCTGATGTTTGCCGAAATCGCCAAGCAAGGTCGCCTGTCACTGGCCAACCCGACCATCGCCACCATGGAAAAAGGCGAAGTCGAAGTGGGCGTGGTCTGGGACTTCAACGGCTTGAGCTACAAAGCCAAAATGGCCAACCCGGATGACTATGTAGTGCTGATCCCATCGGACGGCTCGGTAATTTCCGGCTACACCACCATCATCAACAAATACGCCAAGCACCCGAACGCCGCCAAACTGACGCGTGAATACAGCTTCAGCGACGCTGGCCAAATCAACTTTGCGCGCGGTAACGCCCGTCCAATTCGTGCCGAGCACCTGACCTTGCCTGCGGACGTACAGGCCAACCTGTTGCCGAACGAGCAGTACAAAAAAGCCATGCCGATCAAGGATGCCGACGCTTGGGAAAAAACCTCCAAGGCACTGCCGCAGAAGTGGCAGGAAGAAGTCATCATCAATATGCAGTAAGCCGGTCGGTGTAGCAGCGGGCTTTGTGGGAACAGGCTTGTGTGTGTGTGTAAGCGAAAGCCCGCTCCCACATAAGCCTGATCACGCAAACACCTGCTCCCACACTTGATCCAGCTAACCATTCGTTGCGGAGCTCCAGCCCCTATGAAGCACAACGTCATCCTGGTGGTGCTCGACGGCCTGAACTACGAAGTTGCCCGACATGCAATGGGGCACCTTCAGGCCTATATCGGCGCAGGACGCGCAGCGCTTTACAAACTGGAATGTGAGCTACCGGCCTTATCCCGCCCGCTGTATGAATGCATCCTCACCGGCGTGCCACCGATCGACAGCGGCATCGTCCACAACCATGTCTCGCGCCTGTCCAACCAGCGCAGCATCTTTCATTACGCCACCGACGCAGGCCTTGGCACTGCGGCGGCGGCTTACCACTGGATCAGCGAGCTGTACAACCGTACGCCGTTTATCGCCGCGCGTGACCGGTATACCGACGACAAGGCGCTGGCGATCCAGCACGGGTATTTCTATTGGAGTGACCACTACCCGGACTCCCACCTGTTCGCCGACGCCGAAAGCCTGCGCCGCCAACACGCGCCGAACTTTTTGCTGGTGCACCCGATGAACATTGATGACGCCGGCCACAAACATGGCCTCGACACCGCGCAATACCGCAACAGCGCACGCTCGGCCGACATCATCCTTGCCGACTACTTGCAAGGCTGGCTGGATGCCGGCTACCAGGTGCTGGTGACCGCCGACCATGGCATGAACAATGACCGCTCGCACAACGGCCTGCTGCCGGAAGAACGCGAAGTGCCGCTGTTCGTGGTGGGCTCGGCGTTCAACTTCGACCCGACTGCACTGCCCAAGCAAACCGAACTGTGCGGCACCGTCTGCGAACTGCTCGGTGTGCCCCACGACAAACCTGTCTGCCGGGAGCTGTTGAAGTGAGCGCAATGACCCGAAGCAAATGGCTGGCGCTGTTGTGCCTGGTGCCATTTGCGCTGTTTTTTATCGTGTTTGAAATTGCCCCGTTGGGGTGGGTGTTGGTCAACAGCCTGGAATCGGAAGAGTTCGGCTGGGGCCTCGCCAACTTCACTAAAATCTTCAGCTCGAAGTTCTACCTGCAAGCCATCCAGTACAGCCTGGAAATCAGCTTCTACTCCAGCGTGTTCGGGATCATCATCTCGGTGCTTGGCAGCTATTCGCTGCGCCGTGTAGATGGGCCGCTGCGTAACTTCGTGACCGCGTTCGCCAACATGACCAGTAACTTTGCCGGCGTGCCCCTGGCCTTCGCGTTCATCATTTTGCTGGGCTTCAATGGCAGCATCACGATCATGCTCAAGCAGGCCGGGATCATTCAGGATTTCAACCTGTACTCCAAAACCGGGTTGATCATTCTGTACACCTACTTTCAGATTCCACTGGGCGTGCTGCTGCTCTACCCGGCCTTTGACGCGCTGCGTGAAGACTGGCGTGAATCGGCCTCACTGCTCGGCGCCAATGGCTGGCAGTTCTGGCGGCATATCGGCCTGCCGGTGCTGACCCCGGCCCTGCTCGGCACCTTCGTCATCTTGCTGGCCAATGCCCTCGGCGCCTATGCCACGGTGTACGCGCTGACGACCGGCAACTTCAACGTACTGCCGATTCGCATCGCGGCGATGGTCTCCGGCGACATCTCGCTGGACCCGAACATGGCAAGTGCCCTGGCCGTGGTGCTGGTGGCGCTGATGACGGTGGTCACCGTGGTGCATCAACTGCTGCTCAAGAGGAGCTACCATGTCTCGCGCTGAAGCCAGCCCCGCCGCCCTCTACCATCGGGTAGTGGTGTATGTGTTGTTTGCGATCCTGGTTCTGCCGCTGGCGGGCACCTTTGTCTACTCCATCGCGAGCAGTTGGTCGGCGACCATTCTGCCGGCCGGTTTTACCCTGAAATGGTATGTGCAACTGTGGAGTGACCCACGCTTTTTGATGGCCTTCGGTCAGTCACTGCTGGTGTGCGTAGGCGCGCTGGCGCTGTCGGTGGTGCTGATTCTGCCGCTGCTGTTCGTGGTGCATTACCACTTCCCCAAGCTCGATGCGCTGATGAACATCCTCATCTTGCTGCCCTTCGCCATACCGCCGGTGGTGTCGTCGGTGGGCTTGCTGCAACTCTATGGCTCCGGGCCGCTGGCGATGGTCGGCACGCCGTGGATTCTGATCGGCTGCTACTTCACTGTGGCGCTGCCGTTCATGTACCGCGCGATCACCAACAACCTGCAAGCGATCAACCTGCGCGACCTGATGGACGCCTCGCAACTGCTCGGCGCCAGCACCTGGCAGGCGGCGATCCTGGTGGTGCTGCCGAACCTGCGCAAAGGCTTGATGGTCGCGCTGCTGTTGTCGTTCTCGTTTTTGTTCGGTGAGTTCGTGTTCGCCAACATCCTCGTGGGCACCCGCTACGAAACCCTGCAGGTGTACTTGAACAATATGCGCAACACCAGCGGCCACTTCACCAGCGCCATCGTGATTTCCTATTTCTTCTTTGTGCTGGTGCTGACCTGGGCCGCCAACATCTTGAACAAGGATAAAAGCCAATGAGCTTCGTCAGCGTCCAACACCTGCAAAAAGGCTACACCGGCACACCGGTGTTCAGTGACATCAACTGCGAGGTCGCCAAAGGCGAATTCGTCACCCTGCTCGGCCCATCCGGTTGCGGCAAGTCGACCTTGCTGCGTTGCATCGCCGGGCTGACGCCGGTAGACAGCGGCAAAATTCTGCTGGAGGGCCAGGACATCGTCCCGCTGAGCCCGCAAAAACGCCACATCGGCATGGTCTTCCAAAGCTATGCGCTGTTTCCCAACATGACCGTGGAGCAGAACGTCGCGTTTGGCCTGCGTATGCAAAAGGTCAATGCCGACGACAGCCACACACGTGTGCAGGAAGTGCTGCAACTGGTGGAACTCAAAGAATTCGCGAGCCGCTACCCACACCAGTTGTCCGGCGGCCAATGCCAGCGCGTGGCGCTCGCACGTTCCCTGGTGACGCGCCCGCGCCTGCTGCTGCTGGATGAGCCGCTGTCGGCGCTGGACGCACGCATTCGCAAACACCTGCGCGAACAAATCCGCCAGATCCAGCGCGAGCTGGGGCTGACCACGATTTTTGTGACCCACGACCAGGAGGAAGCGCTGACCATGTCGGACCGAATCTTCCTGATGAACCAGGGCAAGATCGTGCAGAGCGGCGATGCCGAGACCCTCTACACCGCGCCAGTGGACGTATTCGCCGCCGGGTTTATCGGCAACTACAACCTGCTCGATGCCGCCAAGGCCAGCCGGTTGCTGCAACGGCCGATCAGCGGGCGCATCGCAATTCGCCCGGAAGCCATCGAATTGAGCCGCAGCGGCGAACTCGACGCATTGGTGCGCAGCCATAGCCTGTTGGGTAACGTCATTCGTTATCGCGTCGAAGCACGCGGCGTAGAGCTGGTGGTCGATGTGCTCAACCGCTCGGCCGCCGATTTGCACCCCGATGGTCAGCGCCTGGCACTTTCTATCGACCCCAGTGCGTTGTGTGAAGTAGCCTGACGCAAGATTTATTGAGAGAGCATGACGGATGGCATTGGTAATTTTTGATCTGGACGACACCCTGATCCACGGCGACTGCGCCACCCTGTGGAGCGAGCAAATGGGCCGCCTGGGCTGGGTCGACCCTGAGTCGTTCATGCGCAAGAACGTTGAGCTGATGGACGCCTACAGCCAAGGCAAGCTGTTGATGGAAGATTTCATGGACTTCAGCCTGGAGCCGATGATCGGCCGCACGGCGGAAGAAATCGATCACCTTGTGGAGCCATGGGTTGAGGACATCATCGAGCCGCTGATCTACAGCGAAGCCACCAAGACCATCGCCCGCCACCGCGCCAATGGCGACCGGGTTTTGGTGATTTCCGCTTCGGGCACGCACTTGGTCAAACCCATTGCGGCGCGCATCGGTATTGATGAAGTGCTGGGCATTGATCTGGACGTCAGCCATGGCGTATACAGCGGCCGTACCGTGGGCGTACTGAGTTACCGTGAAGGCAAGATAACGCGGTTGCTGGCATGGTTGGAGCAAACCGGCGAAACGCTGGACGGCGCGTACTTCTACTCGGACTCGCGCAATGATTTGCCGCTGCTGCTGAAGGTCGATCACCCGCAGGCAGTGAACCCGGACCCGGTGCTGCGCGAACACGCCGAGAAGGCCGGCTGGCCAATCCATCAGTGGACCTGACAGCTCACTTTTGAACTGCAAACCCAAGCAAATGTGGAGGGGGCTTGCTCTCGATGGCGGTGATCTGTGAAGACTATTTCATCCGACACTCTGCCATCGGGAGCAAGCCCCCTCCCACACGCCAAAGGCCCGCTGCCGCCACATGAATGCGAACTTGGCCTACATCGCAGGTAGGACTGGGCGCTTCTAACCACGCCACATGACCTTCCACGCCTTGCAATGCTTTCACAGTGCCTCCATAGTGACTCTGGACTGAGCCCGTCGCTGTAGCATCGGGCTTTTTGCATTATGCGACCGGCCCATATGGAACCGGCGACTTCAAAGACGGCCTAATATGCGTTATCAATTGCCCCCGCGTCGAATCAGCATGAAGCATCTATTCCCCAGTACCGCCCTCGCTCTTTTCATTGGTCTCGGCTTCGCGTCGATGTCGACCAATACGTTCGCAGCCAACAGCTGGGATAACCTTCAGCCTGATCGCGATGAGGTGATTGCGAGCCTTAACGTCGTCGAGTTGCTCAAGCGCCATCACTACAGCAAGCCGCCGCTGGACGACGCTCGCTCGGTGATCATCTATGACAGCTACCTCAAGCTGCTGGACCCGTCGCGCAGCTACTTTCTGGCCAGCGACATCGCTGAGTTCGACAAGTGGAGGACCCAGTTCGACGACTTCCTCAAAAGCGGCGACCTGCAGCCCGCCTTCACTATCTACAAGCGCTACCTGGACCGCGTGAAAGCGCGTCTGGATTTCGCCTTGGTTGAGCTGAACAAAGGCGTCGACAAACTCGACTTCACCCAGAAAGAAACCCTTCTGGTGGATCGCAAGGACGCGCCTTGGCTGACCAGCACCGCCGCGCTTGATGACCTGTGGCGCAAACGCGTCAAGGACGAAGTGCTGCGATTGAAGATCGCCGGCAAAGAGCCCAAGGCGATTCAAGAGCTGTTGACCAAGCGCTACAAGAATCAGTTGGCACGTCTGGACCAGACCCGTGCCGAAGACATCTTCCAGGCGTACATCAACACCTTCGCGATGTCCTACGACCCGCACACCAATTATCTGTCGCCAGATAACGCGGAAAATTTTGATATCAACATGAGTCTGTCGCTGGAAGGCATCGGTGCCGTCCTGCAAAGCGACAATGACCAGGTCAAAATCGTGCGTCTGGTGCCGGCAGGTCCGGCGGACAAGACCAAGCAGGTTGCCCCGGCTGACAAGATCATCGGCGTGGCCCAGGCCGACAAAGAGATGGTCGATGTGGTCGGCTGGCGCCTCGACGAAGTGGTCAAGCTGATCCGTGGGCCGAAAGGCAGCGTGGTGCGCCTGGAAGTGATTCCGCACACCAATGCACCGAACGACCAGACCAGCAAAATCGTGTCGATCACCCGTGAAGCGGTGAAGCTCGAAGACCAGGCCGTGCAGAAGAAAGTCCTCAACCTCAAGCAGGATGGCAAGGACTACAAGCTGGGCGTGATTGAAATTCCCGCGTTCTACCTGGACTTCAAGGCATTCCGTGCCGGCGACCCGGACTACAAGAGCACCACCCGCGACGTTAAAAAAATCCTGACTGAGCTGCAGAAGGAAAAAGTCGACGGCGTGGTCATCGACCTGCGCAACAACGGCGGCGGTTCCCTGCAGGAAGCCACCGAGCTGACCAGCCTGTTTATCGACAAAGGCCCGACCGTGTTGGTACGCAACGCTGACGGCCGTGTCGACGTGCTCGAAGACGAGAACCCGGGTGCCTTCTACAAAGGCCCGATGGCGTTGTTGGTCAACCGTCTTTCGGCCTCCGCCTCGGAGATTTTTGCCGGCGCCATGCAGGACTACCACCGCGCGCTGATCATTGGCGGGCAGACCTTCGGCAAAGGCACCGTGCAGACCATTCAGCCGCTGAACCATGGCGAGCTCAAACTGACGCTGGCCAAGTTCTACCGGGTGTCCGGGCAGAGCACCCAGCATCAAGGCGTGCTGCCGGACGTTGACTTCCCGTCGATCATCGACACCAAGGAAATCGGCGAAAGCGCCCTGCCCGAAGCCATGCCGTGGGACACCATCCGCCCTGCGATCAAACCGGCGTCGGACCCGTTCAAGCCGTTCATCACGCAGTTGAAAGCTGACCACGACGCACGTTCCGCCAAGGACGCCGAGTTCGTGTTCATCCGCGACAAACTGGCCTTGGCCAAGAAGCTGATGGAAGAAAAAACCGTCAGCCTCAACGAAGCGGACCGTCGTGCACAGCACACCGACATCGAGAATCAGCAACTGGTGCTGGAAAACACCCGCCGCAAGGCCAAGGGTGAAGACCCGCTCAAAGAGCTGAAGAAAGAAGATGAAGATGCGCTGCCGACCGAGGCGGAAAAAACCAAGCCGGAAGACGACGCCTACCTGGCCGAGACTGGCCGGATACTGCTGGACTACCTGAAAATCAGTAAACAGGTGGCCAAGCAGTAAATGATGGCGATTTAATGTGATCGCTCCTCGGAGTGTCATCATATAGACATCATTCTGTCGTGAAATAAAGGATCGCAGGCTTGAGGCCTGCGATCCTTTTTTTTCGATCGAGATCGCCATGACCATGACCGAACAGCTGAATGCATTGGGCTCTATCTTGGCTCAAGGCAGTTTGTACAGCCTGTTCCAACCGATCATCTGCCTTTCTGACCGCAGTATCCTCGGCTACGAAGCCCTCAGCCGTGGCCCGTCCAACAGCCCGCTGCACTCCCCCGTCGCGTTGTTCTCGGTGGCCAGCCATGCCGGGCGCCTGAGCGAACTGGAAATGGCCTGCCGCGAAAGTGCCTGTCGACGTTTCAGCGCACAGAAATTACCCGGCAAGCTGTTCCTGAATATCTCGCCGGAGTCACTGATGGAGACGGCGCACCAACCGGGGCGCACCCTGCAACTGCTGCGCGACTTCGGTATTGCGCCCAGCCAAGTGGTGATCGAACTCACCGAGCAAACACCCACCGACGATTTCGACTTACTGCAAACCGCTTTGCATCATTACCGCGACATGGGCTTCGCGATTGCCCTGGATGACTTGGGCGCCGGCTATTCCAGCCTGCGTTTATGGTCGGAGCTGCGCCCGGATTACGTGAAAATTGATCGGCATTTTATCGACGGCATCCATCAGGATGCGCTCAAGCGCGAATTTGTCGGTTCCATCCTGCAGATTGCCCGGGCGTCGCGCGCTCAAGTGATTGCCGAAGGCATCGAGCTGCCCGAAGAATTGGCGGTCTTGACGGAGATGGGCGTCGACCTGGTTCAGGGTTACTTGCTGTGTCGTCCGCAGGAACATCCGCCGCAGGAAGCGCGCCAGATGCTGCCCAAGCCCGACACCGCCAACCTCGCGCTCAGTGACGAGGGTACTGACCTCAGCGCGCTGCTCAACGAACAACCGGCCGTCGATCAGGACACCGCCACCGCCCAAGTGCTCGAAGCGTTCCGGCGCCAAGCCAACCTGAATTCGCTGGCAGTCCTGGATAAACGCGGCCACCCGATCGGCATTGTGCACCGACATTCGTTATCGGATGTGCTGCTCAAACCGTTCGGCACCGACCTGTTCGCGCGCAAACCCATCAGCCGCCTGATGAGTGCTGATTTTCTGGCGGTGGAGTTGAGCCAATCCCTGCAACAAGTCAGCCGCCTGTTGACCAGCCGCGCGCGGCAACGGATTGAAGAGGACTTCATCATCACGCTCAACGGTGACTACCTGGGCTTGGGCCGGGTAATTGACGTGCTCAAGCTGATCACCGAACTGAAGATCCAGCAGGCGCGTTACGCCAACCCGCTGACCTTGCTTCCGGGCAACGTGCCGATTCAGCAATGCCTGACGCGCCTGCTGCAGCAACAACGCGAGTCGGTGATCTGCTACGTGGATATAGACAGTTTCAAACCGTTTAACGATATATACGGCTACGGGCGCGGGGATGAAGTGTTGCTGTGCCTCGCACAGTGCCTTAACGATCGGGTCGACCCCAGCCGTGACTTTGTCGGGCATATCGGTGGCGATGATTTTTTGCTGGTGCTCGGCCCGCAGGATTGGCGCAAACGGCTCAACCAACTGCTGGATGACTTTCACACCCAATGCCGGCGCTTTTACCGCGCTGAACACCTCGACGCCGGCTGCTTTGTCGCGTTGAACCGCCAGGGCGTGCGTCAGGAATTCGCGTTGCTGTCACTGTCGATCGGCGTGGTGCATTTATATCCACAGGCCTGTGGACAACTCGATGCCAGCCAGTTAGCAGAGCTGGCATCGCAGGCCAAGCACCATGCCAAGAACGTGGCTGGCTACAGCATCCACGTGATCGACAGCTTGGCCATGCTGCCGCAGACGCTTTAGGCCTCGGCCGACTCCGGGTATTCGTATTCGAACACCCGTACCACCTCTGAGGCGTGCCAGGACGCTGCGGCCACGCCATCGGACGGCCCGCTGAAACGTCCCAGCCGCTCCACACATTCAAAGAAACCGGTGCGCGGCAGGCGGCTCGCGCCTTGGCTGATGACCAGCGAGCTGCGCAGCGGCTGCTCGGCTTTGGCGTCCAGCGCGGCCAGGTGTTCAAGCGCGGCAGCGAGGGTTTGCATCGCCGGCGTAGGAAATTGCAGACGCTCCAGCAGCGCGCGGTAGGTCAGCAAATGGCGCTGGCGACGCGCCTGATCCAGTTCGTTGAGCAACCCATCCCAGTGTTGACGGCTGATACGTAGGCTCAAGATTCATCCCTCCAACCTGCAACGCCCAATTCCCATGCCAGGCTGCGGCGAATGGCGGCATCCGGCTGGCGTTCACCACTTTCAATCAAACCCAGATACGAAGGGCTGATACCCACGGTGCGGGCCAGTGTTTCTATAGCCAGGCCCTTGGCTTCACGCAGGCCGCGCAGGTCTGCGAGCGGGCGCAAAACCTGATCGGGAGTGCCCTGGGCAGTGGTGGATGGCTTTGATGCAGGTTGTTGCTGACCGGCAGCTTTTAGTAGCGCCTGGTACTGATCCCATGGCAACACCGCGTACTCGGGTTCGCCATCGCGTGAAATTATCTGAATATCCATGAATGCCCCGTAGGATTACACCACTCACTAAGTAAGCCCTTTCCTTAGGAGTGTAATCCTAACCGGCATAAAGGTCGCAGGACGATAGCCTCGTCAGGCTTTTTTTTGCGGGTTTTCCTGCTCCAGCAGCGCAGGCGTCGCAGGAAGGCGCTCAACCACGGCGAGCCTTTCCGGGCGCTGGGCGTCGCGCCAGGCACGAAACGCGCTCAGCTCACCTTCCAGGGTCTTCATGACCCACGCCAGCACGGCAATGTCATCGAGCATGCCGAACACCGGGATAAAATCCGGAATCGCGTCAATCGGGCTGAGGAAGTACATCAGCCCCGCCACCACCGAGAGCAACGCCTTGGGGCTGATCGCGCGGTATTCGCCACGCCAGTAGGCCAGGCACAGGGATTGAAGCAACTTGAGGTCATCCTTGAGCTTGCCCAAGCGATTGCCTTGGCTCGAGCCTTTGGCGGCGACGGCAAACAGCAACGTCGGCAGACGCCCACGGCCAAGCAAGCGGGCGGCCATCGGCAAGAAACGGGTGAAATTGAAGGGTGGTTTCATTCGTCACTCCAGTTCCAGGCGACAGAAAAGGTTATCCACACAAATTGTGGATAACCTTGTGAACAGAGCCTGTTTTATTGTCTGAAAGCCACGGGTTACAAGGCTTGCAGTCAGATCGGGCGTTTTTTGTGCACATCAAAAAAACCCAAGAAATCATTGACTTGGCACCGCTGTGCGGCTAGCCATGCTCAGGTCTTATATCAGACTGTTTCAGAATACGGACGTTCGTTTGGATTTGCCGGGGCTTTAGTGCGGTGGCTGAAACGTTTTAGCGAGTAAACCATCGACAGATGGATTATGCAGACGCCAGAAACAACAACGCCCCGTCGAAACGGGGCGTTGCAGGTTCAGTCGCCGATTACTGCTTGGCGGCTGGAGCAGCAGGTGCGTCAGGGGCTTCAGCCTTGGCCGGGTCCTTGATGCCGAGCAGTTCCAGGTCGAACACCAGCACCGAGTTGGCTGGAATAGCCGGGCTCGGGCTCTGTGCGCCGTAAGCCAGGTCGGACGGGATGTACAACTCGACCTTCTCGCCAACGTGCATCAGTTGCAGGCCTTCAACCCAACCCGGAATCACGCCGCTGACCGGCAGGTCAATCGGGCTACCGCGATCCACGGAGCTGTCAAAGGTGGTGCCGTTGGTGAGTTTGCCGGTGTAGTGAACCGTCACCACGTCGGTCGGCTTGGGCTGAGCGCCGTCGGCCTTCTTCACGATCTTGTACTGCAGACCGGAAGCAGTGGTGACTACGCCGTCTTTCTTGGCGTTGTCTTCGAGGAATTTTTTGCCGGCGGTTGCCGACTCTTCACTCATTTTGGTCATGCGTTCTTCAGCACGTTTCTGCAGTGCGGCAAACGCTTCAACCAGTTCGTCGTCTTTCAGCTTCTGTTCTTTCTTGCCGACGGCATCTTCGATACCTTGGGCTACCGCTTTGGAGTCCAGGTCATCCATACCTTCCTGAGCAAGGCTTTTGCCCATGTTCAGGCCGATTCCGTAGGAAGCTTTCTGCGCCGGGGTTTTCAGCTCTACGCTGGTCTGCGAATCACAACCCGCAAGTACCAGGCTAACCAGGGCCACCGCCGCCGCCAACCGATGCTGTTTCATGCTATTTCCTTGTTCATGCGCCAATAGGGCATTCGAATAAAGTCGCGAGCTTATCAGGCGGCCACGACCAATGGCTACCGGCATCTGAGCAGGAAACTTCTGATAAGTTCACGTGTTTAAAAGCATTTTCATTGTTCACGGCCCTGCGCGACGGATCGCGAGGCCACTTGCAACCGAACTAATGGCCACTTGCCGCACTCGCGGCGCAGTGGCATAACAACGCTACGCCTCGACACGCCCAAGGCAAGGCCAGCACAAGGCCTACACAAGGCCTACACAAGGATAGTTATCTTGCGCATTTTTTCCCGTATCTTGATCCTGATATTCGCCGCACTGGGCCTGGCAGTAGCCGTGGTGCTCTACTACATCGTCAACCCCAAACTGCCGGACTACCTGCCTGTAGAGCAGGTGCACTACCAGGACCAATGGAGTGCGGCTGATCGCCAGACCTACTATTTCACGCCCCAGGGCACCCAGGTCAAGGGCCTGCATTACGACTGGTTCACCGCCCTGGAACTGCCGTTTTCGCAACAACGTTTTGCCGCGCCCGAGTACTTGGCACGCTTCGGGTTCCTGGTCGACCCCAAACAAACGCCCACCGCGCAAAACCCCGGCAACCTGCCGGTGGGTTTCGCCCGCCACGCTAATGCCGGCAGCAAGGTTGAATACCTGGACATCACCTGCGCCGCCTGCCACACCGGCGAGCTGCATCTCAACGGCCAGGCCTTGCGCATCGACGGCGGCTCGGCCCAGCACGTATTGCCCTCTAGCGTGCCCACGTTGCGCGGCGGCAGCTTCGGCCAGGCCCTGGTGGCCAGCCTGTTCAGTACTTATTACAGCCCATGGAAGTTCGAACGGTTTGCCCGCAAGGTGCTGGGTGATCGTTACGAGGCTGAGCACAGCCAGTTGCGCGAGGACTTCAAACAGTCACTGAACATGTTCCTCAAAGTCGCCTGGAACGACACTCACCGCGGCCTCTACCCCACCGAAGAAGGCCCGGGCCGCACCGATGCGTTTGGCCGCATCGCCAACGCCAGCTTTGGTGACGCCATTTCGCCTGAAAATTATCGCGTGGCCAATGCGCCAGTGGACTACCCGCAACTGTGGGACATCTGGACCTTCGACTGGGTGCAATGGAACGGCTCGGCCGAACAACCCATGGCCCGCAATATCGGTGAAGCGCTCGGCGTCGGCGCCACACTGGACTTCTTCGACAGCGCCGGTCAGCCGCTTCAGGGCGACGCACGCTACCCGTCCAGCGTGCGCGTACGCGACCTCAACCTGATCGAAGAAACCCTGCAACGCCTGAAGCCGCCCACGTGGCCGCAAGACTTGTTCGGCGCCGTCGACAAGCCCCTTGCCGCACAAGGCCGCGCGCTGTTTGCCGAGCACTGCGCCGGTTGCCATGTGCCGCCCGTCAGCCAGGTCAACGGTCGCCCGGTGCAGCAACTGAAGATGCTGCCCGTGGCGTACATCGGCACCGACCCCAGCGCCGCCAACAACATTGCCGATCAGCGCTATGACCTCAGCGCCCTGCAATGGGACCCGGCGCAATTGGCCGAGCTGAACGTCAACCTGCACCCGGCACCGACCGCACCGCTGGACCTGCGCGCACTCTCGGTGGCGCAGGGTCTGGCCTACGTCACCGCCTTCGTCGAAGACCACGCTTACCGCGCCGCCGGTGTAACCCCGGCCGAACGCCCGCGCCTGAACGGCTACGGCCTGCCCATTGGCGTGCGCGAATTGCGCGCGTACAAGGCGCGACCACTGGCGGGCGTGTGGGCCACCCCACCGTTCCTGCACAACGGCTCGGTGCCGACGATTTATCAACTGCTCTCGCCCCAGGACGAACGCAGCGTCACCTTCTATAAAGGCACCTTCGACTACGACCCGCAGCACTTGGGCTTCCAGACCAAGGCGTTCAAAAATGCGTTCCTGTTCGACACCACCCTGACCGGCAACCACAACAGCGGCCACGAATTTCGTGCGGCCCGCGTGGCAATGGCGTGATCGGCCGTGGCTTGCTGCCGCAGGAACGCTGGGCGTTGCTGGAATACCTCAAAGTGCTGGGCGGCCCGCTGGAGCAACAGTTGCCATGATTATCCGATCTCAACACAAGGACGGTTCAATGCTCGCTCGTCTGTGGCTGCGCCTCGGCGCGTTTCTCGGCAAGACCTTGCTGTGGCTGGTGGGCCTGGGGTTGCTTGGTTGGCTGCTCGCCACGGCCTGGTTTGCCTGGCAGCACAGCGGCCCGGTGTCGGCCAACGAGCAGGTCCCGCCGGGTGAAGCCGCCATGACCCAGGGCATCATCCAAACGGCGGTGCGTATCGTCGACCAGCACCGCGAAGGCACGCGCTATTTGCGTGATGCCCACGCCAAAGCACATGGCTGTGTGAAGGCCGAAGTCAGCGTGCTGACGAACCTCGACCCGGCGCTGCGCCAGGGTGTATTCGCCGAGCCTGGCAAGACCTGGCAAGCGTTGATACGCCTGTCCAACGGTAACGCCTACCCGCAATTCGACAGCATCCGCGATGCGCGCGGCATGGCGCTGAAGCTGCTCGATGTACCCGGCAAACAATTGATGGCCGACCAGCAAACGCGCACGGAACAGGACTTCGTGATGTTCAGTCACGCGAACTTTTTTGTCAGCGATGTGGCGGAGTATGCGCAGAACATCGGCGCTCAAGCCGACGGCAGTAAAGTGCTGGCGTTCTTCCCCAGGGCCGACCCGCGCAGTTGGCAGGTGCGCCACTTGTTTATCGCCCTGGCGACCCTGGCACCGGCGCCAGCCAGCCCGACGCAGGCCACTTACTTTTCGGTTTCGCCGTACAAGTTCGGCGCAGCCAACGCCAAGTTCCGCGTCGCGCCTGACCCGCAAAGCTGCCCGCAATACCAACTGCCCAAACAGAACCGGGACTTGCCGAATTTTCTGCGCAGCGCTTTGAATCAGCAACTGTCGACGGACCGCGTGCCGGCGTGTTTCGTGCTGCAGATACAGCGGCAGAACCCACAGAAATTCATGCCGATCGAAGACACCAGCATCGAGTGGAAAGAGAGCGACGCGCCGTATGAAACCGTGGCCACGGTGAAAATCCCTGCGCAGGACTTCGACACACCGGCCTTGAACCTCGCGTGCGACAACCAGTCGTTCAACCCCTGGTTCGGGGTCGAAGAACACCGCCCCATCGGCGGCATCAACCGGTTGCGTAAAGCCGTGTATGAAGCCATCAGCGATTACCGCCACAGCCGCAATACGCCGTAAAGAGTGCGTAAGCATTGGCTCGGCGCAGTAAGGATTGCGTAGGGCCTATTGAGCCGCGCTGGGCCTGGCTCTACGGTGATGGCCTACCCCATCACCCGTATAGGCAGCCACCGTGGAAAGCTCAACCCTGGGCATGATCGTACTGACCATTATCGCTGTGTTCGGCACCGCGTCCTTTTGCTTCGAACACCTTGCGACGCGCCAGCCGCGCAGGAAAAAACCCAATCGATAAATCGCAGACGAAAAAAAGCCCGCTCAATGAGCGGGCTTTTTCAGGTTACCTGGCGTTCAGTGTTCCAGGTGACCAAATATGGCGCAGCGGACGGGACTCGAACCCGCGACCCCCGGCGTGACAGGCCGGTATTCTAACCGACTGAACTACCGCTGCGCGTAACACATGAAGCGAATGGTGGGTGATGACGGGATCGAACCGCCGACCCTCTGCTTGTAAGGCAGATGCTCTCCCAGCTGAGCTAATCACCCTTCGTTTCGGTGTGGGCGCATCATACACCAAAAAATCGTAATGTCTTGATTTAAATGAAATTTATTCAAAAAAAATTAAAACACGAGTTTTTGCCGTATTTCGGACAAAAAAAAGCCCGCGGTTAAGCGGGCTTTCTGTGGTCACCTGGCGTTCAGCGTTCCAGGTGACCGAATATGGCGCAGCGGACGGGACTCGAACCCGCGACCCCCGGCGTGACAGGCCGGTATTCTAACCGACTGAACTACCGCTGCGCGTAACACATGAAGCGAATGGTGGGTGATGACGGGATCGAACCGCCGACCCTCTGCTTGTAAGGCAGATGCTCTCCCAGCTGAGCTAATCACCCTTCGTTTCGGTGTGGCGCGCATTCTACGGAGCGACCCAAGCTCTGGCAAGCACTTTCTTAAATCTTTTTTTTCAGCCCTTCCAATGGCTTAGGCAGGGTTGGCCTCAGGCGTTATCAAGAGAATAATGCCCCCCTTTGTATAAAGGAGAGACTCACCCCATGTGGTTCAAGAACCTGCTTATCTATCGCCTGACCCAAGATCTGCCTGTTGATGCCGAGGCGTTGGAAGCGGCAATGGCCACCAAACTGGCGCGCCCTTGTGCCAGCCAGGAGTTGACCACTTACGGTTTTGTCGCGCCTTTTGGTAAAGGTGAAGACGCTCCCCTGGTTCACGTCAGCGGTGACTTCCTGCTGATCGCCGCGCGCAAGGAAGAACGCATTCTGCCGGGCAGCGTGGTGCGAGACGCACTGAAAGAGAAAATCGAAGAGATCGAGGCCGAGCAAATGCGCAAGGTCTATAAGAAGGAGCGTGACCAGATCAAGGATGAAATCATCCAGGCCTTCCTGCCGCGCGCGTTTATTCGTCGTTCCTCGACCTTCGCCGCCATTGCGCCGAAACAAGGCTTGATCCTGGTCAACTCGGCAAGCCCAAAGCGCGCCGAAGACCTGCTGTCGACGCTGCGTGAAGTGATCGGCACCCTGCCGGTACGCCCACTCACGGTGAAAACCGCACCTACCGCAATCATGACCGACTGGGTCACCACCCAGAAACCCGCCGATGACTTTTTCGTCCTCGACGAGTGCGAACTGCGCGACACCCACGAAGATGGCGGCATCGTGCGCTGCAAACGCCAGGACCTGACCGGCGAAGAAATCCAGCTGCACCTGACCACCGGCAAAGTCGTGACGCAATTGTCGCTGGCCTGGCAGGACAAGCTGTCCTTCATGCTCGACGACAAAATGACCGTCAAGCGCCTGAAGTTCGAAGACCTGCTGCAAGACCAGGCGGAACAGGACGGCGGTGAAGAAGCGCTGGGCCAACTGGACGCGAGCTTTACCCTGATGATGCTGACGTTCGGCGAGTTCCTGCCGGCATTGATCGAAGCACTGGGCGGCGAAGAAACCCCGCAAGGCATCTAAGCCATGTGACGCTCAACAGGTGGGAGCAGCTTGCTCCCACCGTTGATTGGGTTTGCAACTTAACCAATAACAAGGACATCCCCATGCGCGCACTCGCCGCCCTGAGCCGCTTCGTCGGCAATACCTTCGCCTACTGGGTGTTGATTTTCGCGGTGCTGGCCTTCCTCGAACCCGGCTGGTTCAGTGGCCTCAAAAGCGCCATCGTGCCACTGCTGGGTTTGGTGATGTTCGGCATGGGGCTGACCCTCAAACTTGAAGACTTCGCCGAGGTCGCCCGCCACCCCTGGCGCGTGGCCCTCGGCGTGGTCGCGCATTTTGTGATCATGCCGGGCGTGGCCTGGCTGCTCTGCCAAGCCTTCCACCTGCCGCCGGAAATTGCCGTCGGCGTGATCCTGGTCGGCTGCTGCCCAAGCGGCACTTCCTCCAACGTGATGACCTGGCTCGCGCGTGGCGACCTCGCGCTGTCGGTGGCCATCGCCGCCGTGACTACTTTGCTCGCCCCGCTGCTGACGCCGGCATTGATTTGGCTGCTCGCGTCGGCCTGGCTGCCGGTGTCGTTCCTGGACCTGTTCTGGTCGATCCTGCAAGTGGTGCTGCTGCCGATCGTGCTCGGCGTGGCGGCGCAACGCGTGCTCGGCGCGCGGGTGCGCCATGCCGTGGACGTGCTACCGCTGGTATCGGTGGTGAGCATCGTGATTATCGTTGCGGCGGTGGTTGCCGCCAGCCAGGCGAAGATTGCCGAGTCTGGCCTGCTGATCATGGCCGTGGTGATACTGCACAACAGCTTCGGCTACCTGCTGGGCTACTTCACCGGCCGCGTGTTCAAGCTGCCATTGGCGCAGCGCAAGTCGCTGGCGCTGGAAGTTGGCATGCAGAACTCCGGGCTGGGCGCCGCGTTGGCCAGCGCGCACTTTTCGCCGTTAGCGGCGGTGCCGAGTGCGCTGTTCAGCGTTTGGCACAATATTTCCGGCGCCTTGCTGTCGACTTATTTCCGCCGCATGAGCGAAAAACAAGACCGCCGCGTTTTGCAGAACACGCCTGAAACTTGATCGTTTGATCAATAGTCGGCACTCTACCGAGCGTCGCGGGGACGACCCCGCGATGCTCTAAACCGTTTATTCAGGGGACGACCCCACCTATCGATAGGAGGTCATCATGTCCTGGATCATTCTGTTTTTTGCCGGGTTGTTTGAAGTCGGCTGGGCCGTTGGCTTGAAGTACAGCGACGGTTTCAGCAAACCACTGCCCACCGCCCTGACAATTGCCGCAATGGCCATCAGCCTCGGCCTGTTGGGGCTGGCCATGAAGGAACTGCCGCTGGGCACCGCCTATGCCATCTGGACCGGCGTGGGTGCCGTGGGCACCGTGATCGCCGGGATTATCCTGTTTGGCGAATCCATGGCGTTGTTTCGGTTGGCGAGTGTGGCGTTGATTATTTGCGGGCTTATCGGGCTCAAGATCAGCGCCTAGGCCACTGCCGTCATCGGGAGCAAGCCCCCTCCCACATTTTGAATGTATTCACACATCAAAAGTGGGAGGGGGCTTGCTCCCGATGAGGCCCTGCCAGCCTGCAAAAAACTACCTGACACTCCCGCGCAAGGCCCCTACCCTTTCCTGCAAGTGCGCAGGCGTCGCTGCCTCTGGCCCAACCGGTTCACCCGCCACCAACGTGACGTGAGACCAGATACGACGAAACACGCCCTTGTTCGGATCGCGGCTGAAAAAACTGCCCCACAACCCTTGCAACGCCAGCGGAATCACCGGCACCGGCGTTTCTTCCAGAATGCGCGTCACGCCAGCGCGAAACTCATTCATCTCGCCATTCGTGGTCAACTTGCCTTCCGGGAAGATGCACACCAACTCGCCGTCTTTCAGGTACTGGGCGATTCGCGTGAAGGCCTTTTCGTAGATCTGAATATCTTCGTGACGCCCGGCAATCGGAACCGCGCCAGCCGTGCGGAAGATAAAGTTGAGCACCGGCAAATTGTAGATTTTGTAATACGTGACAAAACGAATCGGCCGCCGCACCGCGCCGCCAATCAACAGCGCATCCACAAACGACACGTGGTTGCACACCAGCAACGCCGCGCCGTCATCCGGAATCAGCGCCAAATTGCGATGCTCCACGCGGTACATGGAATGGCTGAGCAGCCAGATCATGAAGCGCATGCTGAACTCGGGGACGATCTTGAAGATGTAGGTATTCACCGCGATGTTGAGCAGCGACACCACCAGGAACAGCTCGGGAATCGACAGCTTGGCCACGCTCAGCAGCAAGATCGTCACGATGGCCGACACCACCATGAACAGCGCGTTGAGAATGTTGTTGGCGGCGATCACGCGGGCACGCTCGTTCTCGGCGGTGCGCGACTGGATCAGCGCGTACAGCGGCACAATGTAGAAGCCGCCAAACACGCCCAAACCAAGAATATCGAATAACACCCACCAGGCCTCGCCGTAGCCGAGTACCGCGAGCCAGTCGTTAGCCTGCACATTCTGTGGGAAGCCGCCGGAGTGCCACCACAGCAACAGGCCAAACACGGTCAGGCCAAACGAGCCGAACGGCACCAGGCCGATTTCCACTTTGCGACCGGAGAGCTTTTCGCACAGCATCGAGCCCAGCGCGATGCCCACCGAGAACACCGTGAGGATCAGCGTCACCACGGTTTCGTCGCCGTACAACCACTCCTTGGCGTACGCCGGGATCTGCGTGAGGTAGATCGCGCCAACGAACCAGAACCACGAGTTGCCGACAATCGAGCGCGACACGGCGGGCGTCTGCCCAAGGCCCATGCGCAAAGTGGCCCAGGATTCGCTGAAAATATTCCAGTTGATACGCAGTTGCGGCGTCGACGCCGCCGCGCGTGGAATACTGCGGCTGGCCACATAACCCAACACCGCCACGCCGACAATCGCAACCGCCACCACCGGCGCGTAATCGGTGGTCGACATCATGATGCCGGCGCCAATGGTGCCGGCCAGAATCGCCAAAAACGTGCCCATCTCGACCAGGCCGTTGCCGCCCACCAGCTCATCGTCGTGCAGCGCCTGCGGCATGATCGAGTATTTCACCGGGCCGAACAGCGCCGAGTGAGTGCCCATGGCGAACAACGCCAGCAGCATCAATTCCAGATGATTGAACAGGAAGCCTGCGGCGCCCACGCTCATGATCACGATCTCACCGACCTTGATCGCGCGGATCAACGCGTCCTTGTTGAATTTCTCGCCGAATTGCCCGGCCAGCGCCGAGAACAGAAAGAACGGCAGGATAAACAGCAAGGCGCACAGGTTGACCCAGATCGAGCGATCGCCGTCGATGGTGAGCTTGTACAGAATCGCGAGGATCAGCGATTGTTTGAAGATGTTGTCGTTGAAGGCGCCGAGCAATTGGGTGATGAAAAACGGCAGGAAGCGCCGTGTACGCAGCAAGGTAAATTGCGAGGGGTGGCTCATCGTCCGTGTTCCTGGGTGGCCCGAGACTGTTATTGCCTTTAGGCTGTTATAGAAAGTCAGCCGCGACTTTACCTAATCCCGCTTACTTATTCCCTAGTCCTGCAATACAAGGCGATACAAAAAGCTCGCCTTTGTACGCACCCTGCACGGTGCGCGTAGCAACGATCAGCCACATCAGCGCCAACACCACCACCAGCCCACTGCCCAACAGGCTGAAGAAACTCAGGTGCAACACGCTCGCGAGCTTTAACGTGGCCAACGCGTAAACCCCCAAAGGGAAGGTAAAACCCCACCAGCCCAAGTTAAACGGAATACCGCCGCGCAGGTAACGCAGGGTGATCAATACCGCGATCAGCATCCACCACAAGCCGAAGCCCCACAGGGCGATGCCCACCACCAGCCCCAGGCCATTGGCAATTTCACCCACGCCGGGCAAGCCGTTGGCGGCAAAGATTGCCGGTGCGTCGCCACCCAGCAGCAACATGCCCAGCGCGCCGGTGCCGATAGGCCCCAAGGCCAGCCAGCTCGACGCGGCCATGTTGGCGTGCGGCAGTTTATGCAAGGCCATGCGCAGCATCAGAATGGTCAGGATGCTGAACGCCACCGGCAGCGAAAACGCCCACAGCACGTAGCTGGTCACCAGCATGACCAGTTGCGAATGGGCGTCGGCCAGGTGTGGCGCGAGCAGGCCACCGCTGGCAGCGGCGACTTCAGCGGCGACCACCGGCAGCAACCACACGGCGGTCATCTGGTCGATGCTGTGCGCCTGGCGGGTGAACATCATGAACGGTATCAGCACACCGCAAGCCATGGCCATCGCCACATCCAGCCACCATAAAACTTCAGCCAACGGCAGCACATCACTGCCCCAACGCGGCAGACCAAACACCAGCAAGCCGTTAAGAATTGTCGCCAGACCCATGGGGATCGTGCCGAAAAACATCGACACCGTGGAATGGCCGAAAATGCGTCGCGCCTCGTCGAAGAACATCACCCAACGCGCGGCATACAGCACACTGAACAACACAAACAGGCCGAGGGCGAGCAGCCACAACCCTTCGGCAATGGCGTGCACACCGGGCAGACGGTTCGGCAACTGCGCCAGGGCCAGCGCCAGCACGCCGGTGCCCATGGTCGCGGCAAACCAGTTGGGGGTGAACTGGCGAATCACTTCCCGCGGACGGGTCAGGTGACTGAAGGGTTTGTAACTGATGCTGTTGATACAGGTCATGATGACGATCCTCTTCCTCGCATGAGGTTGGGAGCATCATAGAACCCGATCGAATATCTATATAACGGGTAATATCTCTAACTGTTATCTACTTTACCAATATACAAACAGTGGCTACACCGCCGCCCTGCTCCGCGTCGAACCTTGCCGCAGTAAACCGGCCAGGGCTGCGAGCGCCAGCACGATCAGCACGGCGCCAAAAGCATCGGTCGTGACAATAAGGCCAAACACCCGGCTGAGGTTCCCGGCCAGCAGCGCCGGCAAGCAGAACGCCAAGTAGCTGAACACATAAAACGCCGACATCAAACCTGCCCGCTCATGCGGCAACGCCAGCCCCACGATGCTGCGAATACTGCCCATGAAGCCGCCGCCGAAACCCAAACCGGCGATCACACTGGCGACAAAGAACAGCCACAGGCTGGCACTTTGTACGGCAACCAACAACAACGCCACGCCTGCGGCCAACAGGACGGCCGACAGGCGCATAACCTTGTCTGCCGGGCGGTCGCGGAGGCTGTAGATCATCACCGCGCCACTCAAGGTCACGACCGCTACCAGCCCGCCGCCGATCAGGTGCGAGGTCGAACCGGTGGCCGCCCGCACCAGCGAAGGCGCCAGCGATGAAAAAAACCCGCCCAGCGCCCACACCGCTACATTCAACGGCATCGCCAACCACAATGCACGCCGTGCTTGCGCGGGCACATGCAGGGTCGGCGCCAGCGACTTCAAGGCACCCGGTATACGGCTGACGGTTTCCGGCAGGCGAAACATATAGAGCATTTGCAGCAGCATCAACCCGAGCATCGTCAAGTAGATCAATTGAGTCGCCTTGGCGCGAATTCCACCAGCAATCCGCTGCCAAGGCCGCCACTGGCCATGCCCAACAACGGCGCCAGGCTATTGAGCATCGGGCCGCGCAGGCGGTCGGTGTCGAGCAAGGTCGCACTCAGCACCGCCGTGGCCATGCCTGTCGCGAAACCTTGCAGGGCGCGCGCGGCAATCAGGCAGGCGCTGCTGTCGGCATTGATAAACAGCAACATCGCCAGCATATTCAGGAGCAAAGCGGCGAAAATCACCGGCTTGCGCCCCACGTAATCCGACAGCGAACCCACGGTCAACAGCGCGGCCAGCAAGCTCACGGCATACACGCCAAAGATCACCGTCAGCATCGCCGCCGAAAACTGCAGGTGGTCCTGATACACCTGATACAGCGGCGTCGGCGCACTGGACGCGGCGAGGAAGGTCAACACCGTGATCACCAGAAATGCCAGATTGGAACGTTGAGACGCTACGCTAGACATGCACACACTCCACTAAAGCTAATATTTTGCTTTTACGCAGTGTGCTACCGGCGAGCGCTTAAAGCAAATTCTTTGTGTTAAGGTTTTAGGCATGGCGATTAAAGAAGGCCTCCGCCCGGGGGGCCGTAGTGCCCGGGTTCAAGAATCAGTCCACAGCGCGACGCGCGAATTACTGGAAGCCTGCGAGCGTTCCAGCGTCACCGTGCCGATGATTGCTGCGCGCGCAGGCGTCACACCGTCGACCATCTACCGGCGCTGGGGCGACCTTTCCGCCCTGCTCGCCGATGTGGCCCTGCAACGTTTGCGCCCGGACAGTGAGCCGGCCAACACCGGCAGCTTGCACGGTGATTTGCGCGCCTGGGCGGAGCAGTATCTGGATGAGATGAATTCGGAGCCGGGTCGCAACATGATGCGCGATGTGCAACGCAGCCAGACGCCCGGCTATTGCGTGAGCATTTTGAGTGGGCAGTTACAGACGATTGTTGATCGTTACCCGCACGCTACGCCGCCACCGCCGAGCGTGGACCACTTGATCAATCTGCTCGCGGCGCCGACGGTGTTTCGTATTTTGTTTTCGACGGTGCCACTGAAGGTTGAGGAGCTGGACGTGCTGATTGAGTTGGCGCTTGGGGGCTGAAGGTGCGTATTCGTTATTTGGGTAACGGATATGTACCCCAAAAAAAAACGCCTCATAAAGAGGCCGTTTTTCACATCAGCACACACGACTGATTAAGTGCGCATCCCGCGCCCACTCACCAGCAACCGCGCGCATCCCACATACAGCACCACGGTGGCCACGAGCATGAACGTGATAGCCACGCTGATCTTGATATCCGACACACCCAAAATACCGTAGCGGAACGCGTTCACCATGTGCAACACCGGGTTGGCCAACGACACGGTCTGCCAGAACGGCGGCAACAAGGTGATCGAGTAAAACACCCCGCCCAAGTACGTCAGCGGCGTCAGCACAAACGTCGGGATGATCGAAATATCATCGAAGTTGCGCGCAAACACGGCGTTGATAAAACCCAGCAACGAAAAGATCGTCGCGGTCAGTACCACCACCAGAATCGTGACCCCAAGGTGATGCACTTGCAGGTGGGTGAAGAACAGCGACAGCAAGGTCACAATCACGCCGACCATCAAGCCACGCAGCACACCGCCCAATGTGTAGCCGATCAATATCGTGTGTGGCGATACCGGCGACACCATCAGCTCTTCAATCGAACGCTGAAATTTGCTGCCGAAGAAGCTGGAGACCACGTTGCCGTAGGAGTTGGTGATCACCGACATCATGATCAGGCCCGGCACGATGTACTCCATATAGGTGAAACCACCCATGTCGCCGATTTGGCGACCGATCAAGTTACCGAAGATCACAAAGTACAACACCATGGTGATCGCCGGCGGCAGCAACGTTTGCGGCCAGATCCGGGTAAAGCGTTTCACTTCGCGATAGACGATGGTTTGCAGCGCGACAAGGTTGGGTTGCAGTTCGGAATTCATACCGCCACCTTCGCCAGATTTTTCTCCACGAGTGACACGAACAACTCCTCAAGGCGATTGGTTTTGTTACGCAGGCTCAGCACTTCAATGTTCTGGGTTGCCAACTGGCTGAACAACGCGGTGATGCCCATGGCTTTGTCCACCTGAACTTCCAGCGTGTGGCTGTCGAGCAGGCGGCTCGGGTAGCCGAGCAACTGCGGCGGCACCGACAGGTTGTTTTTCAGGTCGAGCAAAAAGGTTTCTACGTGCAACTGGCCCAGCAGGTTACGCATGCTGGTGTTCTCGACAATGGTGCCGTGGTCGATGATGCCGATGTTGCGGCACAACTGCTCAGCCTCTTCCAGGTAATGGGTGGTGAGGATGATGGTGATGCCCTTCTCGTTCAGCTCGGTGAGAAAGGTCCACATCGAGCGGCGCAGTTCAATGTCTACGCCGGCGGTGGGCTCATCGAGAATCAACAGGCGCGGTTCATGCACCAGCGCGCGGGCGATCATCAGGCGGCGCTTCATGCCACCCGACAACGAACGCGAAGGCACGTCGCGCTTGTCCCACAGGCCCAATTGGGTCAGGTACTGCTCGGCGCGCTCATTGGCGATTTTCGCCGGGATGCCGTAGTAACCGGCTTGGGTTACCACAATGTCGAAGGTCTTTTCGAACTGGTTGAAGTTAAATTCCTGCGGCACCACGCCGATCGAACGCTTCAGCGCCGCCGGGGATTTATCCAGGTCATGACCGAAGATATTGACCGTGCCGCTGGTCTTGTTGACCAGCGTGGAAAGGATGCCGATGGTGGTGGATTTGCCTGCACCGTTAGGGCCGAGCAAGGCGAAGAAGTCACCTTCGGCAACATCCAGATCGATACCACTCAGGGCCTGGAAACCGTTGCCGTAGGTTTTGGTTAACTGCCGGATGGACAGAGCGGAACTCATATCGGAATACGCACCAAAGAAGGGAATGAAAAGAGTAGACGAGGGCGCAGCGCACGTAGTTCAACGGCGGCGCATGACAAGCATGGTGCTTGGCCGCGCCGCACAAGTACAGTCACGCGTATTAATAGTCGGTATTAAGTCAACGCGGTCATCACCGCTTTGCGGTAGGCCGGGCGTTGTTGCAGGCGTTGATACCAGGCTTCCAGATGGGGCATTGCGGGCCTTTCGATAGGCATTTCAAACCAGGCGTAGATAAAGCTGCCCAAGGGAATGTCGCCCATGCCGATCTCGCTGCCCGACAGATAAGGTTGCTCGGCCAGGGCTTTATCCACGGTGCTCAAGGCATCGATACAGGCCTGGCGCCCGGCATTGATGGCGTCCCAATTCTGCTTTTCCGCGGGGGTGCGCAAAATACCCCAGAACACCGCCTTGAACGGTTCGGCGAGGGTTGAGGTGGTCCAGTCCATCCACTTTTCGGCATTCGCCCGCGCTTGCAGATCGCTCGGGTACCAGCTCGACGCGTGCTTGGCGCAGAGGTAGCGCACGATGGTATTGGACTCCCACAACACAAAGTCGCCATCTTCGATCACGGGCACGCGGCCATTGGGGTTCATCACGCGGTAGTGCGGTGTGTCGACCACACCAAACGCTCCGCCTGCATCAATCGCCGTGTAGTCGAGGCCGAGTTCTTCGGCGCACCACAGGGCTTTCCTGACGTTAGATGAGTTTTTACGACCCCAGATTTTCAGCATGACCGTGCCTTATCGTTAATGAACATGGCTTGATGAACGACGCAGCATACGCCGGTTTGCGCGCGGCTTGAATCGGTGTGCTTGTCGCTCAGTTGATCCGGCATTGCGACGCTCAAAAATACTGACTGCCTGGTCACGTGAAGGCGCACTGGAACCGCGATGTTTTTCGGCGAACTCCACCACCGCAGGGTGGTCACTATCGATGAGGCGGCGGGGACTCAGGCCTGAAGCTTAACGACAGATTTGCCTTGGAGATAACGACAGTTCTTCCATATGGCGATCAGCCACCGCTGCGCGCTCCAGTACAACTGGTTACACCCTGACCACCACGCTTGTTCGCATGCCGACTAAGCTCCATGGTGGTTTCGCCCTGGTTTCACGGAGGATTGAATATGCTGTTGTTGTGGATACTGGTGCTGGTGGTAGGCATTGCCTACTTGGCACACCGCCGTATCGCGCCCCTGCCCGCCCTGGGCGTGGTGGCTGTTTACCTGCTGGCGATGGGTGCCTGGAGCCACGCACCGGGTTGGCTGCTGCTGATCTTCTGGGTGTTGATCGCCGTGGTGGCCGCACCGTTACTGCTGCCGGACCTGCGCCGCGAATACTTCACCAAACCGCTGTTCAGCTGGTTTCAGAAAGTCCTGCCGCCGATGTCACAAACCGAGCGCGACGCAATTGACGCGGGCACCGTGTGGTGGGACGGCGAACTGTTCAGCGGTCGCCCTGACTGGGACAAGTTGCTGGCTTACCCCAAGGTGCAACTGACCGAAGAAGAACAGGCGTTTATCGACGGCCCTACTGAAGAACTCTGTGCGATGGTCAGCGACTGGGAAATCGGCCAGGCCATGGACCTGCCGCCCGCCGCGTGGGAGCACATCAAGACCCACGGTTTCTTTGCGCTGATTATTCCCAAGGAATTCGGCGGCAAAGGCTTCTCGGCCTATGCCCACTCGCAGATCGCGATGAAACTCGCCACCCGCAGCGGCGACCTTGCTTCCACCGTGATGGTCCCCAACTCCCTGGGCCCCGCCGAGTTGCTGCTGCATTACGGCACCGACGAACAACGCAATCACTACCTGCCGCGCCTGGCGCGTGGCGATGATATTCCGTGCTTTGCGCTGACTGGCCCGCTGGCCGGTTCCGACGCTGGCGCCATGCCCGACACCGGCGTGATCTGCAAAGGCGAGTGGGAAGGCAAGGAAACCCTCGGCCTGCGCCTGAATTGGGAAAAGCGCTACATCACCCTTGGCCCGGTTGCGACCCTGTTGGGGCTGGCGTTCAAGGCGTATGACCCGGACCACTTGCTCGGCGAAGAAGAAGATTTGGGTATCAGCCTGGCGCTGATCCCGACCGACACCCCCGGTGTGGAAATCGGCCGCCGCCACCTGCCCTTGGGCGCTGCGTTCATGAACGGCCCCAACTCAGGCAGAGACGTGTTCATCCCCCTGGAATTCCTCATCGGTGGCCAGGAAATGCTCGGCAAGGGCTGGATGATGTTGATGAACTGCCTGTCGGTCGGCCGCTCTATCTCGCTGCCTGCCGTGGGCACCGGCGCGGCCAAATACACCAGTTTGGTGACGGGCCAGTACGCTCAGGTGCGCGAGCAGTTCAACGTGCCGTTGTCGGCCTTTGAAGGTATTCAGGAAGCCCTGGCGCGCATCGGCGGCAACGCCTGGCTGATGGACAGCGCGCGCATGCTCACCGCGAATGCCGTCGACCTGGGGGAAAAACCTTCGGTGCTGTCGGCGATCCTCAAGTACCACCTCACCGAGCGCGGCCGCGAGTGCATCAGCCACGCCATGGACGTGCACGGCGGCAAGGGCATCATCATGGGCCCGAACAACTACCTGGGCCGTAGCTGGCAAGGCGCGCCGATTTTTATCACCGTGGAAGGCGCGAACATTCTGTCGCGCAACCTGATGATCTTTGGTCAAGGCGCGATTCGCTGCCACCCGTTCGTGCTCAAGGAAATGGCGCTGGCCGGCCGTGAAGACCATGATCAAGCGCTGAAGGAATTCGACGGCCTGCTGATGCAACATATCGGTTTTGCCGTGAGCAATGCCGCCAGCACGCTGGTGCTTAACCTGGGCATTGGCCACTTCGAAAAAGCACCGGGCAACCGCTTGAGCCAAGGCTATTTCCGTGCACTGAACCGTCAGGCGGCTGCGTTCGCCTTGCTCGCCGACCTGAGCATGATGTTGTTGGGTGGCGAGTTGAAACGTCGCGAACGCCTGTCGGCGCGCCTCGGTGATGTGCTGAGCCACATGTACCTGGCGTCGGCGGCGCTCAAGCGTTATCACGACCTAGATTCACCGGACCACCTGCAACCGCTGTTCGCGTGGGCCATGGAAGAAAGTCTCGGCGAGTCGGAGCGTGCCCTCGATGAGCTGCTCAGCAACTTCCCGAACAAGGTACTGGGTTGCCTGCTGCGGGTGATCGTGTTCCCGTTCGGCCGTCGCCATACCGGGCCGTCCGATGCGCTGGATGCCGAAGTGGCCGCGGTGATCGGTCGCGCCAAAGGCGACCCGACCCTGGAGGAGCTGCTGGCTGGCTGCTATCGCCCGCAATCGGCGGACGATCCGGTGGGCGCGCTGCAACATGCCTACGACCTGCTGGGTGCGAGCCATGCGTTGCAGAAAACGCTGCACGGCGCGCTCAAAAGCGGTCAGGTCAAACCGGCTGCCGGCGAACACGCTATCGACGCGGCGCTGAAGGCCGGCGTGCTGCAACCGGCCGAAGCGCAAACCCTGCGTGACGCCGAAGCGGCGCGACGCAAGGTGATCGACGTGGATGATTTCAGCAAGGAAGAACTGACCCAGGCTGAGGGTAAAGTCCGCTGATCTGCTGGGCCATATAATTACGGGCGCTTGAGCTATATACTCTCGCGCCCGTTTTTGCTTTAGAGGACTTATCTCGTGTCCAACGTCGTTGCCGATCATCTCGTCTTGCTCGACCATCTGCGCAGCATCCTGGTTGCCGTCGGCGAAGCCGAACAGGTGCCTGAGGAAAGCCACGTTCTGTTTCTGGAGCGTTTCGACGAATTGCGCGCCCTGCTGCCGATCGACCCGATCGAAAGCCAGTATTTGGGCCAGGACCTGATGAGCCAGGTCATCCTGCGCTACCCGCAAATCGCCCACCTGGTTCCGCGCGACCTGCTGTGGTTCTTTGGCGGCGATTGCCTGCATTTTATGCCCGACGAAGAACTGGACCTGTACCAGGCCCTGGAAGAACGCCGCTATGAAGCCGAACTGAACGACGAACCGTTCGACTGGAACCAGGAAAAGCAACTGCTGGCCATGCCGCAAGACCAGAGCAAGCACTGATTGCAGAGGCGGGCCAGCGTGGCGAGCGGCTCGCCACACAAGCCCGTTCGCCATGCCAGCCCAGCAGCCATGCACACCGGCTGGCCACACATTAAACCGCTATCGCCCCCGCCTTCCCCGACTCCACCACAAATGACTTGAGCGTCGACACCGTCGCCAGCGGGTCACGCGGGTCGGTGATCACGCGAAAATTCGTCAGCATCTTCTGCGCCTCCAACGCCACCGACACATAGCCACGCTGGCGGCTGTCGAAAAACTTCACGTGCGGGTTGAGCGGCAGTATCTGCGAGAACGCCTCAAAGGGCGGCCCATCGGAGGTCACTGAACTGCCGACAAACTCGGTGCCAACAACCCGCGACTGAGGGTTGTTGGCATCCGCATGCAGGTCGGTGGTCCAGAATGAATGAATATCGCCGCCCCAAAACACCGGGTTCTTCGGCCGATGACGTTCGATGGACGCCAGCATCCGTGAGCGGTTTGCCATGTAGCCGTCCCAACCATCGGTCCAATGCCCAATGTGTTGGCTAGTCAGATCACGATGAATCAACGGCGCCACGAGCAAATCCTGAGCGATCACGTTCCATTGCGCCGTCGACTCGGCAAACCCTCGGTCCAGCCACGCTTCCTGCTGCCAGCCCAGCATGCTGCGACGCGGGTCGAGCAAGTCTGCGCAACTGGCGTCTGCGATATGCCCCTGCCGACTGCCGTTAGCCTGGATACACGGTTGTTCGGAACGGTACTGCCGGCCATCCAGCACATGAAAACGCGCGAGTCGGCCGTAGTCGAGGCGCCGATAAATGCGCATATCCGGCCCCTTCGGCACACTGCTCGCGCGCAGTGGCATATGTTCGTAAAACGCCTGGTACGCCGCCGCGCGCCGCTGAAGAAATTGCGCCACCGGGATTTTCGGGTCCTCGGACCATTGGTTGGCGTAGTCGTTCTGCACCTCGTGGTCGTCCCACGTCGCAACGCTGGGTGCCGCCGCGTGCAGGGCTTGCAGGTCCGGGTCGGTTTTGTACAGGGCATAGCGGTTGCGATAGTCGCTCAAGCTCACCGCGTTGCCGCTGCCATGCGCACGAATGATCTTGCCCGAGTCCGCCGCGTAGGAGTTTTCATAGATGTAGTCGCCAAGGAAAAACACCAGGTCGGGTTGCTCCGCCGCCAAGTGGCGATAGGCGCTGAAGTAACCACGCTCCCAGTGCGAGCACGACACAAACCCAAAATGCGCTGCCGCCAGCGCATGCTGCAGCGGCGCTGTGATTGCACGGCCCACCGGGCTCTGCGCGCCGAGCCCTTCGAACTGATACCAGTAAGGCCTGCCCGCCTCCAGCCCCGCGACCTCCACATGCACCGAATGCGCGAAACGCTCAGTCGCCGTCACTTCACCTTGCTTGACGATGCGCGTCATCGCCGCATCGCTGGCCACGCGCCAACGCACCGGCACTGCGCGGCTCAAGCCACCACGCCCATCTGCTGCGTTGAACAGTGGCGCCAGGCGCGTCCAGATCACAAACCCATCCGGCAGCGGGTCGCCGGACGCCACCCCAAGCGTAAACGGGTAATCCACCCCGGCGCTGCGTGCAAACGGGCTGAGAATCGAAAACGCCGTCGCCACTGCCAGCCCCGCAAGGACTCGACGTCGTCCAGGGTCGACTGCCCCACTCACAACGCGCGCTCCCAATCATCGCGTACCGTGGCGAAGCTCAACAAATCCTCATACACGCCATTTTTGAGAAACGCCTCGCGCAGGCACCCCTCGTACTTCAAGCCGATTTTCTGCATGACCCGCGCCGACTCTTTGTTGCGCCCAAAACACTGGCTGCCGACACGTTGCAAGCCCAGTTCGGCAAAGCCAAAATCCATCACCGCACTCGCCGCCTCAGCCGCGTAGCCCTGGTCACGAACGTGCGCCGCCACCCAACCTCCCAAGTGCCCATAGTGATGACGCGCGTTAAGACGCAGGCTGACGATACCGATTAATTCGCCGGTTGCTCGCACGTGCATACCCAGGCTCAGCAAATCGCCCGCGCGGTATTTTTCTGCGCTTGCGCTAATAAAGCTCTGCGCGACTTCCAGGGTGTAAGGCGAGGGAATATTGGCGGTGTTGTCAGCAATGTTCGGCCCGTTGCCGAGTACGCAAAGCACCTCGGCCTGGTGCATTTCCAGCGCGCGCAACAGCAGTCGTGGTGTGAGTAACTGAGGCAGTTCAGTCGGCATAAGAAGCGGCTCTGAAGATAAATTTCTCAACAATGTACGCCGTTCGTGTCAATTACATTACGTCATAAAACTGCAAGAATAATCACCTGAAAGACGCGTTCCAGAGCCTTCAAAACGTAAATTAAAGTTAACCAATCGGTCATTTTCGGCTGATAGCGTATCGCCCCTAATTCAATGATGGGGTAACGGAATGAGAACCTGGGACGAACCCAAGAAACGCAAGGCGCACATCGAACTGATCCCGATGATCGACGTGATGATGTTCCTCCTGGTGTTTTTCGTACTGGTGAGTTTGAACGTGATTCCCGCACTCGGCATGAAGACGCAATTACCCAGCGCCAGCAGCTCGCAACAGCTCAAGCCGCAGAACAAATTCATCCTGACTCTGGGCCTCGAAGGCCAGTTGCAACTGGACGGCAAGGACCTCACGGTGGATGCCCTGGTGCCGGCACTGAAGGCGGCTGAAAAGCCTGATACCAAGTCGACGATCATCGTCAACAGTGACAAGGGTGTGGAAGTCTCGCGCCTGGTGGAAGTCATGGACACCCTGCGCCTGGGTGGCTTTACCTCCGTCTCCATCGCCACGCGTAAGTCCTGATCATGTATGTACTGTTTCGTGCGCGTCAGCTGCTCGGCAGTGTCCCGGCCCTGATCGCCCTGGTGCTGATTGCAATGGGCATCCAGTCACAGACGTTGAAGGTTGAGCCGGTGTACGACGAGTCGGCGGTCGAGTTGGCACTGGTCGAGCCTGAGCCGGAAGTAGTGCCGCAACCGGTGGTAGTGGAACAGGAGCCGCCACCGCCGGTAATCGAGGATGAAGAGGCCGAGCCCGCCCCGCCACCGCCACCGCCGCCTCCACCAAAGCCGGTGCCAAAGCCCGAGCCCAAGCCGGTGCCCAAACCCAAGCCAGCAGTGGCCGCCAAGCCGACAACCGCACCGGCGCCGACACCAACACCGCAAGTGGCAGCCAAACCGGTACAGGCCGCCGTCGCCCCAACCCCAGCGCCGCCCGCCCCTCCCGCGCCACCCAAGGTCGATGGCCAGGCGCTGGAAGGCGGCTACCTCAAAGGTTTGCGCAACGAGCTGGACACTTACAAGCAATACCCCACCGGGCGCCAGGCATCGCTTGAACGGCCGAGCGGCGAGGTGGTGGTCTGGATGAGGGTGGACCGGCAAGGCCGCGTGCTCGACAGCGGCATTCAAACGCCGGCCTCAAGCATGCTGCTCAATCGAGCCGCCACCAACAGCCTGCGTCGCATCAAGCAAGTCAAGCCGTTCCCCGAGCAAGCCTTCGGGGGGCGCAACGAGCAGCGCTTCACCGCCACCTTCAACTACAGCGTGCAATAGCACCCCACACCAGGACGACAGTGATGAGGTTCACAAGGATTCATCTGGCACTCGTTGCCGCGAGCATGGGCCACGGCATGGCCATGGCAGACACCAGCGAAAGTGATGTCGGTACGATTGGCGTTCAGGGCAAGGCCACAGCGGGTGGCGGCTATATGGTGCAGGAAGAAAGCATCAAGGGCCGCTCCACGGTGACCAAGGAAGCGCTGGATAAACAGACCGGCACCGGCAACGCGATCGACAAGCTCAAATATACGCCGGGCCTGAACATCTCCAGCGAAGACAACACCGGGCTTTCGGGCTTTCGCTTCACCATGCGCGGGCTCAATTCCGACCAGGTGGGCATGTCGATCGACGGCATGCCGATCAACGACTCCGGTAACTATGCGCTGTACTCCAACCTGCTTGGCGACCCGGAAAACATCGACCAGATATTCGTCACCCAGGGCGCGTCCGAAGCCGACGGCCCGCACATCGGCTCAAGCGGTGGCAACATCGGCATCGTGACCACTCGCCCGACCAAGGAAACCGGGGCGTTCGTCAAACAGATCGTCGGCAGCAATGCCACCCGCAAGACCTTTGCACGGCTCAACACCGGCGAAGTCAACGGCCTGAGCAACTGGCTGTCGGTGTCGCATACCGAAGGCGATATGTGGCGCGGTTCGGGTGCGGTACGCGCAGACAAGGTGGAATGGAACAGCTTCTTCGATGCCGGCAACGGCAACACTGCCAACCTGATCCTCAAGTACCACGAGCAAGACAACAACAGTTACAGCCAGTTGACCAAGGACCAGTTTCAGCAGTTCGGTCGCAAGTACGACCCCTACCCGGCCACACCGGCGGTGGGCAGCAACGGCAAGGTCAATAACTACTACGCCTTGGCGCAGAACCCATTTCAAACCTTTACCGGCGTGCTCAACACCCAATTCAAACTGGCCGACAACCTGGCCCTGTCGGTCATCCCGTATTACTACTGGGGCAACGGCAGCGGCGTGGGGGCCTCAAGCTACGCGCTGAACCGTGGCTCGAACCAGGGCGGAGTGTTCGACCTGGGCAACCTGCCCACCGCCGCCCAATACAACGCCGACGGTTCCTCGACCACCGGCGTCTACTACCGCCCCTCGCGCACCCAGACGTGGCGCCCGGGCATCACCACCAAATTGAACTGGGACTTGGGCGATCACAGCCTGCAGTTCGGCTACTGGTATGAGCGTGCGCGCCAAAGCCAGACCCAACCGTTCATTGCTTTGAAGAACAACGGCAAGCCGAGCGACACCTGGCCCGACGGCGACTCGGTGGTCGACGCCAACGGCAACACCGTGCAGGGCCGCGATCGCTTCACCGTCACTCCGGCGCAAAAAGTCTGGGCGCAGGACACCTGGTACATCAACCCGGACTGGACCCTGGTGGCAGGCCTGGCCTACATGAACGTCAAGCGTGACGGCACCAATAACGGCAGCCTCACCGAGCAGCCGGAAAAACGTAACCAGTCCTACAACAAGCTGCTGCCCAACGCGGGCCTCAAGTACCAACTGGATGAACGTGACCAGTTGTTCTACAGCCTGTCGCGCAACATGCGCATTCCGCAAAACTACGTGCTGTACGACAAAGGCGCCGGCTCCATCGATGCCAAGCCGGAAACCAGCTGGAACCACGAGTTGGGCTGGCGCTATACCGATGAAGACATGACCTTGGCGGCCACCTTGTTCTACATGCAGTTCAAGGATCGTCAAGTGTCGTCGCGCGACATCAACGGCGACTTCGCCGACATCAACGCAGGCTCGGTCAACAACAGCGGCCTGGAACTGGAATGGAGCGGCCTGCTGCCCAACCACTTCAACTACTACACCTCTTACACCTACACCAAAGCTGAGCAACAGGATGACCTGACCGTGTTCAACGCGGGCCAAGCCATCGTATTGCCAACCAGCGGCAAGCAGTTCGCCAACGTGCCGAAGAACATGCTGGCGGCCAACATCGGGTATGACGACGGGCGCTTCTACGGCACCTTCGGCGGCAAATACACCAGCAAGCTGTTCGGCGACCTGACCAACGACGAGGCCATTTCCGGCCGCACCGTTTTCAACCTTGGCGCCGGTATCTACCTGCCGGTGGACAAGAAAGTGGTCAAGGACGCGACCCTGCGCCTGAACGTCGACAACCTGTTCGACAAGAAGTACCTCGACGGCGTGTACACCACCAAGACCAACGCGGCCAGCTACAGCGGCTTTCGCGATGGCGACCCGGCGTACATCGTTGGCCTGGACCGCACCGTAACCGTTTCCCTGGAAGCGAATTTCTAACTGCGAGGTAATAGACCATGGACATGAACCTGCTTCACGACATCACCTTTTATGTGATGTACGCCGCGATGGCGATTGCGATCTTTATCAGCATCGAACGCGGTATTTACTTCGCCTACGTACGCCGTCAAGCGCGGGCCTTGACCGACGTGCTCGGCGCCAATGTGCACAGCGAGCGCGACTTGCCGCAAAGCCTGACGCGCCGTGACAGCCTGCCGCTGAACATGGTGCTGCCGGTGCTGGCACAGAAAGCGTCGCAGGGTTCACGCAAGGACCTGGACGACGAAATCGAAACCCAGTACCTGAAGACCCGCGCGCCGTTGTCGCGCAGCCTGTGGATCATCGAAACCATCACCACTGCCGCGCCATTGCTCGGCCTGCTGGGCACCATTCTGGGCATCATCGACACCTTCAAGGCGTTGGCCAGTGCCGGCGTGTCCGACCCGGGCCAGATCTCCGGTGGTATCGGCACGGCCTTGTTCGCGACCGGTTTGGGTATCGCCATCGCGTTGTTCTGCGTGGTGTTCCACAACTTCTTCCAGGACAGCCTGGAGCGCATCAACGACCAGCTGAAAATCCTGCTGATTCGCGCCGCCACCGGCGCACGTGTACAGGGTGAAGTACCGCACCTGGTGCCGACCGTGTTGCACAGCCGCACGGCTTGACCCTCCCCTGCGCGCTGCCTGCGCCCGCCATTTTTTGCCCGATGAGACGCCCATGCCCCTTTCGATGAAGTTGCGTATCGCAGGCCTTGCCGGCTTGCTGCTCAGTCCGCTGGCCCAGGCGGACTTTTCAATTGCGGGGTTTGAACTGGTGCACACCGTGCCGGTGGACACCGCGCTGGGCACCGCCGATTTGCGCCAACCGGGGCCGGTATGGACCGCGTTGTTTGACAGCGCCAAAAGCAGCATCGATATCGGCCAGTTCTACGCCGCCGACCAGCCAGGTTCGGTGATGGACAAGGTCATCGAGCACCTCGAAGCCGCCGGCAAACGCGGCGTGAAGATTCGCTTTTTGCTCGAAGAAAAAGGCATCAAGCTGTCGGACGCCGCCACCCTGCAACGCTTGCGCGCGATCCCCAACTTGACCTTCCGTGTGCTGGCGTACGCGCAACTGAGTGGCGGGATTATCCACGCCAAATACATGGTAGTGGACGCCAACCAGGCGTTTATCGGCAGCCAGAATTTCGACTGGCGTTCGCTGGAACACATCCACGAAACCGGTCTGCTGATCACTGACAAGACGGTGGTGAGCCAGGTCCAGTCGATCTTCGATCAAGACTGGCAAGCGCAACAGGCGCTCGCCGAACACACCCCCGTGCCTTTACCGGCGGCCGGCAAAGAGCCTGCGCGCACCGGCAACTACTTGGTCGCCAGCCCGCAGCGCTACAACCCGCCCGGCGTGGGCGATTCACAACTGGAACTGCCACGCTTGCTGAGCGAAGCGAAAAAAGAGGTGCGCGTGCAATTGCTTGATTACGCACCGCTGTCCTACGGGCCGGACAAAACCCGCCCGTACTACGCGGTAATCGACAACGCCGTGCGCGCGGCCGCAGCGCGTGGGGTGTCGATCAAGCTGATGGTGTCCAACTGGAACACCGACGCGCTGGAACTGCCTTACCTCAAAAGCCTGGCCGTGCTGCCCAACGTAGAGGTCAAAATCGTCACGCTGCCCGAAGCCAGGCAAGGTTTTATCCCGTATGCGCGGGTGATCCACAGCAAAACCATGGAGATCGACGGGCACGTGGCCTGGGTCGGCACCAGTAATTGGCTCGGCGGTTACCTGGATAACTCACGCAACCTGGAAGTGGTGATGCACGACGACGCGATGGCCAAGCGCATCGGCGAACTGCATCAGCAATTGTGGGACGGGCCGTATGCCAAACCACTGGAAGTGATGGCGCACTACCCGGAGCCGCATCCTGGCAAGCCCTGACCGAAACCAGCTCCCCCACACACCAAACCTCTCTTGTGGGAGCGGGCTTGCTCGCGATAGCGTCGGGTCAGATAAGTATTGTTCAACTGACACACCGCTATCGCGAGCAAGCCCGCGCCCCACAGTTGACTGCATTCTGCTTGAGAGAGTGGCTTGGCTATTCGCGCTGATTAATCCCCGTTAACCCCTCTCTGTTTTAACCACACTCTGTGTGTAAACTTGCGGCCACTCAGGCACAACCATAATCAGGCAAAGGGAAACGGGGATGAGTGACGAATTGCGTT
>NZ_VUAZ01000058.1 GCF_009296165.1 Pseudomonas kitaguniensis
CCCGTTTGATATTGATTCGATGATCTGAACCCACACAGAGCGGCGTGGGACGTCATCCATCCAATCAGCGTGGTGGTTTGCGTCTTCATCGCGATGCCGTGAGGAGGCAAAAAAAAAACGGCCTGTTCAGGCCGTTTTTCTCAAACATTTAACTTACGCAAGGCTCTTGCTGACCACCTCAAACACATCGCTCGACAGCTCGCCGGACGCACGAATGCGCTCCAGTTCGGCCTTCATCAACGCCTGCCGCGCGCTGTCGTATTTACGCCAGCGGGTCAGCGGCGCCAACTGGCGCGACGCGATCTGTGGGTTGAAGCCATTGAGCTGGATCACCAGGTCCGCCAGGAAGCGATAGCCCGAGCCATCGGCGGCATGGAAGTTGATCAGATTCTGCCCGGCAAACGCGCCGACCAATGCACGCACCTTGTTCGGGTTTTTGATCGTGAATGCAGGGTGCTGCATCAGCGCTTTGACCCGTTCCAGCCCGCCTGGCAAGGTGCTGCCGGCCTGTACGCTGAACCATTGGTCCATGACCAACGGGTTATCCTTGAAGTTTTCGGCAAACACCGCCAACGCCTGGGCCTTTTCCGCCTCGAACGGCGAATTGACCAGCACCGCCAACGCGGTCAGACGCTCGGTCATGTTGTCGCTGGTGTCGAACTGCTCCAGTGTGGCTGCCAGCACTTCGGGTTTGCCGCTGAGCATCAGGTACGACAGCGCGATGTTCTGCAACGCGCGACGGGCAAAATGCTCAGCCGCTGCCACGTAAGGGGTTTGCTTGGACAGGTCGCGATTGGCCTGGTAGCGCAACCACAGCTCTTCGTGCAGGTTGTCTGCCAGTTGCTTGCGCGCAAACTCACGAGCAGCGTGGATCGCGTCAACATCCGCCACTTCGCTGATTTCGGTGAGGTAGGCTTCACCCGGCAACGAGAGCATTTCGGCGACCATCGCCTGGTCCAGGTTTTGATCGCGGAGCACGCTGCGCAATGCCGTGATCAGTCGCTGGTCAAGCTTCAACGCCTGGCCTTGCTGATGCTGGCCGATCAGTTCCTGCAACACCTGCACCGACAATTGCTGGCCGGCGTCCCAACGGTTGAAGCCGTCGCTGTCGTGCTGCATCAGGAACATCAGTTGATCGCGGTTGTACGGAAAGCTCAGCTTCACCGGCGCCGAGAAGCCACGCAACAGCGAAGGCAACGGCTGTTCGGCGACATCAACAAAGGTGAAGGTCTGCTCGGCGTCGGTCACCGAGATCACTCGCGAGGTGTCGCCAGCGGCCGCTTCACCGGCCAGACGCAAGGCGATGCCAGCGCCCGCAGCGTCCAGCAAGCCCAATGCCACCGGAATCACGAAAGGCAGTTTTTCGACCTTGTCCGGGGTTTCCGGGCAGCTCTGGCGGAAGGTCAGGCTGTAGGTTTTGGCGGCGGCGTCGTAAGACTCGCTGACGGCCAGGCGCGGCGTACCGGCCTGGCTGTACCAGCGTTTGAACTGCGTCAGGTCGGCGCCGTTCGCATCTTCCATGGCCTTGATGAAATCGTCGCACGTCACGGCCTGGCCGTCATGGCGCTCAAAGTACAGGTCGCTGCCTTTGCGGAAGCCTTCGGCGCCGAGCAAGGTGTGAAGCATGCCGACCACTTCGGAGCCCTTTTCATACACGGTCAGGGTGTAGAAGTTGGAAATTTCGATGAAGCTGTCCGGGCGCACAGCGTGAGCCATCGGCCCTGCGTCTTCGGCGAACTGGTGAGTACGCAGGTAGGCCACGTCCTGGATGCGCTTGACCGTGGCGGAGTTCATGTCGGCAGAGAAGCCCGCGTCACGGAACACCGTGAAGCCTTCTTTCAGCGACAGTTGGAACCAGTCGCGGCAGGTCACGCGGTTGCCCGACCAGTTGTGGAAGTATTCGTGCGCGACAATCGCCTCAACCCGCTGGTGCGCGGCGTCGGTGGCGGTTTCGGCGCGGGCCAGCACGGCGCTGGAGTTGAAGATATTCAGGCCCTTGTTTTCCATCGCGCCCATGTTGAAGTCGTTCACCGCGACGATCATGAAGATGTCGAGGTCATACTCGCGGCCGTAGGTTTCTTCGTCCCAGCGCATGGATTTTTTCAGGCTGTTCATCGCGTGCTGGCACTTGTCGATATTCTCTGGCTCGACATAGATGCGCAGCGCCACTTCACGCTGGGTCATGGTGGTGAACGTGTCTTCAACACACCACAAATCACCGGCCACCAGCGCAAACAGGTAAGCAGGCTTTTTGAACGGGTCCTCCCACGTCGCCCAGTGGCGACCGTCTTCACCGGGGCCGCTGGCAATCGGGTTGCCGTTGGACAGCAACACCGGGTAGCGGTGTTGCTCGGCGATCACGGTGGTGGTGAACGTACTCATCACGTCCGGGCGGTCAAGGTAGTAGGTAATCTTGCGAAAACCTTCGGCCTCGCACTGGGTGCAAAACATGCCGCTGGATTTGTACAGGCCTTCCAGTGCGGTGTTGGTTTCCGGGTGGATTTTAACCGTGGTATCGAGGGTGAACGTCGCGCTTGTCGGGTGCACGGTCAGGTGGCTGTCGGTCAACTGATAGTCGTCGGCCGTCAGTTCGTGATCGGCTAGGTTCACGCTGAGCAGCTCAAGCTGCTGGCCGTCCAGCACCAGCGGCGGCAAACCGGCGCCGCGCTCCGGGTTGCGGCGCATCACCAACTGCGCGTGAACCAGGCTGTGGTCCTCGAACAGCTCGAAGGTCAGGTGCGTTTCTTCGATCAGGTAGTCCGGCGCCTGATAGTCCTTCAGGTAAATCATCTTCGGCTGTTCGGTACGCATGTCTTCGTCCTTCTACTGATGCACGGCGAGCTGGTAGGCCGTGTACTTGCGAATGTTGATTACGCCGGTGTCGAAGATCAGGTATTGGCCCTTGATCCCCAGCAGCGTGCCTTCGGCAATCGGGTTCTTGTCCAGGTTGAAGCTGACTATCTTTGTGGGATATTGCTCTACCGGGTAGCGAATTTCGATCGGATCGATGTCGGCAATTGTTTGGATGGCCTGCAGGCCAAAGCGTTCCTGCAAACTCAGCAAGCCTTCGGCGCAGGACGCGAACAGTTCATCGCGCACCTGTTTGAGGTCGACCGACTGCGCATCGCCCTTAAGCAGTGCGCGCCAGTTGGTCTTGTCGGCCACTTGGCTGCGGAACAGGTCTTCGACGAACCCGGATTGCTGACGAGTAGCAACGCGCATGATCGGCAGCGCCTGGCTCGCGCCTTGATCAAGCCAGCGCGTCGGCAACTGAGTAGCACGAGTAATGCCAACCTTAACCCCCGACGAGTTGGCCAAATAGACCACATGGTCAGTCATGCAAAACTGCTCGCCCCAGCCCGGATCACGGCAGGTGCCGGCGTCGTAATGGCAACGCTCGGGGCTCATGATGCACAGGTCACACTGGGCCAGCTTGGTCATGCACGGGTAGCAATAACCCTGGCTGAAACTGGTTTTGGTCTTGCGCCCGCAGTGGCTGCAGTGAATCGCACCCAAAAACTCCAGGCGCACGTGGGTGCCGATCAACGGGTTGACCGGCACCTCGGTGTCGCCCAGACGAAACGCATATTGAACAGTCGGCTGACCCAGTTGCGCCGACATTTTGCTGACTGCACCGCGACCAATTTCAATCAATGGATCGCGTCCGACTTGAACAGAATGTTCGGCACCGGCGCCGATTTGGACGCGCATTCCTGCGGGCCCATGTAGCCGGTGCGCTGCTCTTCCGGCAGGTTCTGCAGTTCCCAGGCGATCATCGCTTGCAAGGATAATTCGCGCTGCTCGGCGGTGAGCTTGCGGCCATCCGACCACTTGCCGATTTCGACGGCGAGCTTGAGGCTCTCGTAGATGTCCGGGGTGATGTTTTCGATCATTTCAACAAAAGAGGACATAAGACTCTTCCTTATCAAATAGCCGCTTTGCGACGGTTATACAGCCCGCCCAGCAAGCCTGTGAGGCAACCGATAACCAACCCGCCGACATGGGCCGCGTTGGCGATTTCGCCGAAACCGATCATCGAGACCAGCCCCGACAGGCACAGCACCAGCCACACCAGCATCATCACCAACACCCCACGGGGCAAGCGATAGGCGGGGTTGGGCGACAATAATTGAAAGATCCAGCAATGCCCGAGCAGGCCATACAACACGCCGGACAAGCCGCCGAAAAGACCGGGACCGCCGTAGGCATATTGAGCGTAATTGGAGACCAGGCTGAATAACAACGTCAGGCCCAGCAAGTTGACACTGCCCTGACGCGCTTCAATGCGCCGGCCAAGCTCCCAGTACCACATGCCGTTCATGGCCAGGTGCAGGATGCCGAAATGGATCAGCATCGGCGTGACCAACCGCCACCACTGCCCCGACGCCAACATGTCGGCGAACGGCGTAAACTGAATGTATTCGCCCATCACCCGGAACGGCAGGAACGTCAGCCAAGCGATGGCTTGCAGGTTTTCACCGAGTAACGTCACCGCGCCGACGATGATGCTCGCCAGCAGCACCAGCGCAGTCACCGGGCTATGCCGCACTTGCTGAACAAAACTCGGCCGTGTGACCGCCGCTTGTTCGGGAATATCCAGTTGCTGGTCCGGGTCTCCGGCGGGAAAGCGCTGGTACAACACGCGCACGTCGTCGCTAATGGTGTCGGGCACCCATAACACTTGCTCGCCAGCCTCTTCGCTGACGCGATGCGGCACTTGCATGCGTTGCAGCAGCTTGACGAAACCCGCCAGGTCGACGCTCAGGGGCAAGCGCAATACGGCCACGGTGCTCATTTTATAACCTCGGGTGCAATGACCTCGGGTCGCTCGACGTCGACCCATACAAATTTACGCGGATCCAGTTGCGTTTCCTGGTCAAGCCGGTAAGCCACCAGCTTGCCGTACAGCACCGCGCTGTAATCCAGGCACGCCAGGTTGTTGCGGATCGGCGCCGGTTTGCCGCTGCGCCAGTAATGGCCGACGAACAACAACGGCTCGTCGACGCCATAGCGCAGCAGCGAATTTTTTTCCGTCGACGACAGCGGCGTGCGCGCCACCGGCTCCGGCAATGCGTCGGGCTGGAAGACAATGTCGCCGTAGGTTTTCGGGTCGTCTTCCCAGAACTTGGTGCGAAAGAACGAGCGCGTCAGGCCATCGCCACCGGTCAGCGTCAAGCCGTCCGGCAGGCGCATGTCGGTGCCGCGCAGCAGCCGGTCGAACGCATTGCAGGCAAAGCTGCCAGGCACGGCGGCGGCCTGCACGAAGTGCTGATCGATGCAGCCATCCGCGAAGGTCGCGCGCAGTGGCGCAATAAAGCCGTCGTCCCAGCAGGCGTGCACCACACGAAAGCGCCCGGCGTCGACAAACAGCGGCATGTCGTAGAACCAGCCGAGGAAGGCTTGCCAGTCAGCCGGGTGCTGTTCGAATTGGCTCAGGGTTTCTTGGATCAACCGCGCATGGCGGGGGTTGTGCTCGCGCACAAATTGCTTGCCACTGCCGGGCGGCGCCGGCGTGCTCCAGCCCAGTGCATTGAACTCGTGGTTCCCCATGATGCACAGCGCCTGACCGGCCTCAGCCATGTCGTGAACAATATGCAACGCCTCGCGAATGCGTGGGCCACGGTCGATAATATCGCCGAGGAACACCGCCATGCGCGACGGGTGCCGCCAGGTGCCGCCCTGCTTGTGGTAGCCCAATTGCTCGAGTAAATGCTCAAGCGTATGAGCGCAACCGTGCACGTCACCAATCAGGTCGTAGCTACGCGCGGGATCGAGCATCAGTCGCCTCCACCCCCCAAGCGGCTGCCCCAGCCCAACTTGGTCCGGCACACTTCGTAGTAATTGTGGTCAAGCGGGTGAATCAGCCGCAGTTTCTGCGCCTTTTTACTCACGGTGATGGTGTCACCGGGCGCGCAGGTGAAATGGTTCTGCCCGTCACAGGAGACTTGCGGGTAGATCTGCATGTCTTTGGACACCACGATTTTCAGCTCACTGTTGCCGTCGACCACGATGGGCCTGCTCGACAACATATGGGGGTACATCGGCACGATCACAATGGCATCCAGCTTGGGGTGCATGATCGGCCCGCCCGCCGACAGCGCGTACGCGGTGGAGCCGGTCGGCGTGGCGACGATCAGGCCGTCGGCCTTTTGGCTGCACACAAACTGGCCGTCGATATACAGCTCGAACTCGATCATCCGCGTGGACTTGCCGGGGTGCAGCACCACGTCATTCAGGGCATCGCCCTGGCCGATCGCTTCGCCATGGCGGCGCACTTCGGCTTGCAGCAGGAAGCGGTTTTCCACCAGATAATGACCATCAAGCACTTTGGCCACTTCGACTTCCAGCTCATCCGGGCGTATATCGGTCAAAAACCCCAGGCTGCCGCGGTTGATCCCGAGCACCGGCACGTTATGCCGCGCCAAGGCCCTGGCCGCGCCGAGCAGGCTGCCGTCGCCGCCGACCACAATGACCATGTCGCAGACCTCGCCGAGCATCTTGCGCGACGAGGTTTGCAGGCCATGGCCCGGCAGGATCTCGGCAATCGTGTCTTCGAGGATCACGTGCAGGTGGCGCTCGAGCAGAAACTTTTTCAGTCGGCGAACGGTGTCCAGCACCTGGGTACTGCCCAGGCGACCGATAATGCCGATATTGCGAAAGTGCTCCATGGGGCTCCTGCGGAAATGGGGTCTGGCCAAAAACAGCGATTATGGGCGAAAGGCCGCCCCAGGCAAAACCCTTTGTCGCCGCAGGGGCTGGATGACAATGGTTCTCAGCCACCCACGCAGCGGTTAAACCGCTATGCTCGCAGGCATGACCGTGTTCGCCGATTTGCATGCCCTGCCCCGCCAACTGCGTCACCCCGAGGTGCGTGATTTGGCGTGGGTGATACTCGCCCCGCCGATGCTCGCGCAAACACCTTGGCCGCAGCGCCATCCGCTGGCCGGCAGCGACTGGGTGCAGGCACCGCATGTTCTGGAACAGTGGTTACGCGCACTCGACCAGGACAGCCGCGCCTTGCAGCAATGGCTGAGCCTGTCGCGCAGCCGACGCCTGGGCGTGTATTACGAGCGGCTGTGGCAATTCGCCGTGCAGCATGCGCCAGGCGTGGAGTTGCTGGCCGCCAACCTGCCGATCCGTCGCGCCGGGCATACCTTGGGCGAGCTGGACATGCTGCTGCGTGATCGCGATGGCGTGCACCATGTGGAGCTCGCGATCAAACTCTACCTCGGCCCGCAGCACGGCGATGGCCAAGACACCGCGCAATGGCTCGGCCCCGGCTGCAATGACCGGCTGGACCGCAAACTGGCGCACCTCACCCAACACCAATTGCCGATGTCGGCGCGCGCGGAAAGCCGCGAAGCCTTGGCGGCACTGGATATTCAGCAGTTCGATGCGCACTTGTGGCTCGGCGGGTACTTGCTGTACCCGTGGCCCGGCGAGGCTGCCGCCCCACACGGCGCGCACCCGCAGCATTTGCGCGGGCGCTGGTTGCATCAGCGTGATTGGCCAGCATTCGCGGCGGGCAGCGCGCCGGGCCGCTGGCAGCCGCTGCCCCGACCTGCGTGGTTGGCACCGGCACATTACGCGCCAAGTGAGCTGTGGAGCGAGGCGCAGATGCAAGCGTGGCTGGCGGCGCTGGAACCGATGGCGCCCGCGCAGTTGTTGGTACGCCTGGTGCAGAACGGCGAGGATTGGCAGGAAGCCGAACGCCTGTTTCTGGTCGCCGACCTTTGGCCGAACGTGCCGGGTATCACTTGAGCTTCAAGTGCCGCGCGTACCACGGCCGCTTCGGCACCCGCTTGAACAACGCCTGCAAACCCTCGTCCTCGGCTGCGAATGTAATCCGCAGCGCGAGCTTCATGGTCTCCGGGTCCATCTCCATCGACCGCCCGATCTGCAACCCCGGCGTGGTGCTGCAGCCATGCGTGTCCGGCCCCAGCCACGGGTCGCCCACTTCCACCCATCGCCCCGGCGCAAACCAGGCCACGCCGTTGAGCTGCAGCCGGCTGACCGCGCCCGGATTAAAGCGCTCGTGGGCACGAAACCAGTCCTCGATGCGGTCATCGATCCAGCCGTGAAAGTGCCAGAACACCGGGTTTACGTGCGATGAAAACGGGTCGCCGAGGAAGTCGTTTTGCGCGGCATACCAACGCGCGGCAAAGTCCGCCGGGTCACGGGCGAAGGGCACCGGGGCGCCGTTGGAAGGGTCACGCGGCACCGAGGCCCAGCGCATGTGCAGCCAGTCGTGCAGGCCCAGCTCCATTTCCGAGCCTAACTGGCCCAAGGTTAATTTGGCCAAGTAGCGCGGGTCGCGGTATTGCGACTCCCATACTTGAAAGTTGCTGTGGTAGGTCTCGGCCGCCTTGATGTCGCTGACCCACTGGGTGTAGTCGCCATCCTCCGGCGCCGACCACGCGGGCGGCAGCGCAAAGCCGTCATGGTTATCGAAGTAACGCACAAAACCCTGACGGTCGCGCTCCAGCGCCGGCTGCGGTTGGGGAAATTGCGGCCACGACGGCAAGTCTTGCATCGAACGCGCTGTGCCGAGCATGTGCCGGTGCATAAAAAAGAAGTCGATACCCGAACCGTTGCGGTCTTTATGCTTGCCCCGGGCATCCCGCTCCTGGCCGCGCGGCCCGGGCTGCCAGCCGATGCCGCGCAGGGCCTCGCGTTTTTCTTCAGAGAGCTTGTGCCATTGGTCACGCGTGGCATGCCAGAGCTGATGAAACAGCCGGTGTTCGGGGGCGATCAGCCAGGCCAGCAGCGTCGGATTGAGGCCGATACGCTCACGCGCTTCGGGAAACACGTGCTTGTGGGCGACAACGCGGTTGTCGAGCTCGGTCAGGGCCAAGGGTCGGTCGAGGTCGAAAATCTGCCCGCTGAGGGTGCCGCTGCCGGCATTGCCGAAGTCGGCCCAGACTTCGTCGAGGCTCATTTTGAATTCATACGCCGGTGCGCCGCCGGGCGCATCGCGGTCGATCAGGCGCCAGTAGAGCAACGCGCCCTCGCCCGTCAGCAGGTCGCCGAGTACGCGGTAGCGCGGCTCACCGTCGGCGCGCAGGTTGGCGGCGGTGTCCAGATAACCGCGCAGGCCACGGCCACGCGGGGCGATGTCGAGCAGCAGCTCCAGGCCTTGCAGCGGCAAGCCTTTAAGGCCGGCATCGCGGCCTAACAGGCGCAGGCTCCACACGCCACGCAGGGTGTTCGCCAGGTGCTGGCCGGTGGTGTCGGCCAGATCCACCGTGGCTTCGCCCGGAGTGACCGGGAACTCTTGTTCACGCGTCAGCTCGCGATGGGCATAAAAAGCCGCCGGCACGGCAGCGCCTGTCAGCGCCAGGCCTGCGATGAACCCACGTCGAGAGATGGTCATTATTTACCTTAGGAAACGCCTTGATCAGAGCTAGAACGTTGGCGCCGCCGATAAATTTACCGGCGTGCCTGCTGTGCCTGATGCCGCACCTAAATTTCGCCGCCCATCGCTCGTTCTTCCTCAGAGCAAAAGCCTCAACTGACTGAGATGGCAATGACAAAACCACGTTCGAAAAAGGCGCTGTTCATCGGCCTGCCATTGGCATTGGCCATCGGCGCCGGGGCTGGCTGGCTGGTCTGGGACCATTGGTTTCGCGGCAATGCCGGCTACCCGCTGGAGGTGATCAAGCAGGCCAACGAAATGCAGGACCGCTTGCTGTCATTCGACAGCCATATCACCGTGCCCATGGACTTCGGTACGGCTGGCAACGAGGCCGATAAAGATGGCAGCGGCCAGTTCGACTTGGCCAAGGCGGCACGCGGGCGCTTGTCGGGGGCAGCCCTGACGATTTTCGGCTGGCCGGAAATCTGGAACGGCGCCAACGCGCCGCACAAGCCCACCGACGGCTTTGTCGAAGAGGCCCGCCATGAGCAAGAGGTGCGCTACACGATCATCTCCGGCATGGTGCGCGACTTCCCCAACCAAGTGGGCATCGCCTACACCCCAGACGACTTCAGGCGCCTGCACGGCGAGGGCAAGTTTGCGATATTTATCAGCATGCTCAATGCCTACCCGCTGGGCAACGACCTGGACCAGCTCGACCTGTGGACCGCGCGCGGCATGCGCATGTTCGGTTTCAGTTACATCGGCAACAACGCCTGGTCGGACTCGTCGCGCCCCTTGCCGTTTTTCAATGATTCGACCGATGCCCTCGAAGGCCTGTCGCCCATCGGCCAGCAAGCGGTGCAGCGCCTGAATGACCTCGGGGTGATCATCGACGTTTCGCAAATGTCGACCAAGGCGCTGGAGCAAGTCGCGCAGTTGAGCCGCACGCCAATGGTCGCGTCGCACTCGGCGCCGCGCGCCTCGGTGGACATCCCGCGCAACCTCAGCGACAAAGAATTGCAACTGATCAAGAACAGCGGCGGCGTGGTGCAGGTGGTGGCCTTCCCGGCCTATTTGCGCCCGCTGAGCCAGCCCACCCAAGACAAACTCAACGTGCTGCGTGCGCGTTTTGATTTGCCGCCGCTGCCGAACCTGGCCATGGCCTTGATGCCCGGCGACGCGATCATTGCCGCCTGGCCGGAGCAAAAATTCGGCGAGTACGCACAGGGGCTGTACGGCATTCTTGAAGAAGAGCCCAAGGCCAGCCTCAAGGATTGGGGTGATGCCATCGACTACACCGTGCGCAAGATCGGTATCGATCACGTCGGCATCTCGTCGGACTTCAACGACGGCGGCGGCATTCAGGGTTGGGAGAACGTCGGCGAGGTGCGCAACGTCACCGCCGAGCTGATCCAGCGTGGCTACTCCGAAGCAGACATCGCCAAGCTGTGGGGCGGCAACTTCCTGCGGGTGTGGGACCAGGTACAAAAAGCCGCCAAGCCATTGGCTAACCGCTGACTCGCTGGAAGCCCGTTGATGACCGACCGCCGTACATTTCTCAAACAGGCAGGGGTATTCGCCGCCAGCCTGCCGTTGGGCGCAGCCCTCGTGCCGCAGACCATGGCCGCTAAACCTGCGCCCGCGACGAACGACCCATTGACGGGTTTCAAGCAACTGTTCAACCAGGACCCGGACTACCTGCACTTCTCCAACTTTCTGGTGGCTTCGCACCCCAAGCCGGTGCGCGAGGCGATTGAGCGCTATCGCCAGCAGATCGACCGCAACCCTGGGCTGGCGATGGACTGGGGCCTTGAGGAAACCTGGAAACGTGAAGGCCAGGTGCGTGAGTGGGCCGGTCGCTATTTAAACGCGCAGCCGCCGCAAATCGCCCTCACCGGCAGCACCTCCGAAGGTTTGGCGATGATTTATGGCGGGATCAAGCTGCGGCCTGATCAGGAAATCCTCACCACGGTGCATGAGCACTATGCGACCCAAAACGTGCTGGATTTTCGCGTGCTCAAGCAAGGCACCCAGGTGCGCCGGATCAGCTTGTTCGAACAGGCTAGCCGTGTCTCTGCCGACGAAATCCTCGGCAACATCAAGCGCAATATCCGCCCCACTACCCGCGTGCTGGGCATGACGTGGGTGCAGTCCGGCAGTGGCGTGAAGCTGCCCATTGGCGAGATCGGCAAGCTGGTAGAAGAACAGAACCGCAACCGCGATGACAACGACCGCATCCTGTATGTGGTGGATGGCGTGCACGGCTTCGGCGTGGAAAACCTCGATTTTCCGGCCATGCACTGCGACTTCTTTATTGCCGGCACGCATAAATGGATGTTCGGCCCGCGCGGCACCGGCCTGGTGTGCGCGCGTGACGCCGAGAACAAATACGTGACGCCGATGGTGCCGACGTTTTCCGAGGACACCAATTTCGCCACCACCATGACCCCTGGCGGCTACCACGCGTTCGAGCATCGCTGGGCGGCGGATGAGGCGTTCAAGTTGCACCTGCAAGTCGGCAAGGCGCAGGTGCAGGCCCGTATTCATTCGCTGAACACCGAGCTGAAAGAGCAGTTGCTGGCGCACCCGCAGGTTGAGCTGGTGACACCGCGCAGCCCCGACCTGTCGGCCGGTTTCAGCTTCTTTCGGGTCAACGGCCGGGACAGCGAAGCGGTGGTGGCCCACATGATGAAAAACCGCGTGGTGATCGACGCGGTGGACCGCGATGTCGGCCCGGTGATCCGCACCTCGCCCGGCCTGCTTAACAGCCCGGATGAGATCCAGCGCTTCATGACCTTGTTGACGGCGCAGTTGTGACACGCCCTTTTTTCTTTGAACGAGATGCCCACATGAAACCATCCCGACTCAAACCCTTGACAGCCCTGGCGCTGACCGCGCTGTGCGGTGCACTGCTGCCACAGTTTGCACAGGCCGCCGTGCCACAACCGGGCAAAGTTTTCAAGGACTGCAAGGACTGCCCGGAAATGGTGGTGCTGCCCGCCGGCACCTTCACCATGGGCACCCCGGAAGACGAAGTCGGCCGCGAACCCGACGAAGGCCCGATGCATGCGGTGACCTTCGCCAAGGCGTTTGCGATGAGCCGCTTTCAGATCACTGCGGGCGAATGGGACAGCTATATCCGCCAGACCGGCGTGAAGATCGCCGATGGCGACACCCGCCCCGGCCGCGAATGCATCGCCAGCAAGCCGCGCTACCCGCAAGGGCCGCGTCAGCCTGCGGTGTGCATGGACATGGACGACATCAAGCAGTACGTGGCGTGGCTGTCGAAAAAGACCGGCCAGCACTATCAGATGGTCAGCGAAGCCCAGCGTGAGTACGCGGCGCGCGCCGGGACCAGTGGGCCGTTCCCGTTCCCGTTTGATGCGGGCAAGGGTTACAGCATCGCCGAGCATGCCAATACTTATGGGCCGGCGGATGGCTACAGTTATTCCTCGCCGGTGGGCAGTTACGCGCCGAACGCGTTTGGCCTGTACGACATGCATGGCAATGTGTATGAGCGGGTAGCTGATTGTGAGCATCCAAACTACATCGGCGCGCCGACTGACGGCAGCGCCTGGATGGAGCCCAAGTGTGAGAGTTATCAGATTCGCGGCAATGATTGGGGCGAGGCGCCGGTGTTTTCGCGTTCGGGCAACCGCAATAATATCTACCCGCAGACCCGCGGGGACTGGATCGGCTTTCGTGTAGTGCGCGATCTCTAAGACCGGCACCGTCCAAACTGTGGGAGCGGGCTTGCTCGCGAATGCGCTGTGTCAGTCACCCTATGCCTCGACTGATGCGCGCCTTCGCAAGCAAGCCCGCCCGACAATTGACCCTGCTTGTTTTAGTGCTTGCGAGCCAGCAATTCCAGCCCTTCATGCAACGCGGGAAACAGGCTGTTATTGAAGTTGTTCCAGCGCAGTTCAAGAATCGTGTCTTGCGGCGAAATCTCGGTGTTGAGCACATCGTGGAACACTTCGCCAGAGTCGATACCGTTATCCACATAGTGGAACGATGCACCGGTCAAATACACCGGCTCCGACGGCGTCGTCGCCTTGGTCGCCCAATCCACCACCGTTTGCCCACGCGCGCCATACAGCGCATTCCAGGTGGCATATGCCCCGCGGCGCTCATAAGGCGACTCGATCCGGGTAATGCCCGGGTGAATGTTCATGATCCTCCGCGCAAACGGCGCCCCTGGCCGCACCAGCTCATCCAGAATCACCAGCAAACCATCCAGCACCACGATGTCGGCCTTCAACTCCACCAACGTATCGTGCAGGCGCCGCTCAAAATCCTGCTTGCCGGCGATATGCGCAGCGCTGCCGCGCGGCAGGCGACGGTAGGTCGACGGCACACTCAGCAACAGGTCATTGACCCGCTGGCCCTGCACCTGCAAATCCGCCGGGTACAGCCACTGGCGGCCGGGCCTGCAGGCAAAGCCGTAGTCGGCCACCAACTGCTGGTCACGCGGGTTCTGTTCATCATCGTCGTACACCACGCCAACCAGGTTATAGGCGTCGCCCAGCGGCGTCTCGTTCAGCGACCCCACCAGAAATTCCAGCACCGACTTCATGTAGCGCTCGTGGTCCTTGTAGGCCACCGGCTGCCCGGCCTTGTCGGCGGCGGCATTTCTCAGGGACCAGACATACACCAGGTTCTTTTTCGTCATTGTTTCGCTCTCGCTGAATGAACTGCGCGCTGCGTCGATACGCGTGCGCCTACAGCACAAGAACGAACCAAACCCTCGGCAATTTATGCCGCGCCACTGCCGTCGGGCACAGCGCGCTAAATACTCGCGGCAGCACTTCGTTTGTCATGGGTAAGGGTCTGTGTGCCCAGCCCCTCTTTTCACTCTCCGGGAAGTATTTATGACCGACCCCAAGCGCGGCGCCTTTAATGGTCTGCTCGCATTGCTCAGACCCTTCCGTACCCTCGTGACGATCTCCGTCGCATTGGGCATGGTCGGAGGCCTGGCTATCACCTTGCTGCTGGCCACCATCAATAATGCCCTGCATTCGGCCAACGGCATGACCCAAGGCGTGGTGCTGACCTTTGCGGCGCTGTGTGTGCTGGCACTGCTCAGTTCGATCATTTCGGACATCGGCACCAACTACGTCGGGCAACGCATCATCGCTGCCTTGCGCAAAGACCTTGGCGAAAAGGTGCTGTCGGCGCCCATCGGGCAAATTGAGCGTTACCGCTCGCACCGCTTGATCCCGGTGCTGACGCATGACGTCGACACCATCAGCGATTTTTCCTTCGCCTTTACGCCGCTGGCCATCGCCGCCACGGTCACCCTCGGCTGCCTGGGTTACCTGGCCTACCTGTCGGTGCCGATGTTCTTGATGATGGTGGTGGCGATTATTATCGGCAGCGCCGTGCAGTTTATCGCTGGCGGCAAGGGCATCCAGGGCTTCGACCAGGCGCGCAGCCACGAAGATGAACTGCAGCGTTACTACAACGCGATCGCTTCCGGCGCCAAGGAATTGCGCATGCACCGGCCACGGCGCTTTCGCATGAACACCCACCGCATCCAGGAAACCGCCGACCTGATCAGCGACATTCAGGTGCGCTCGGTCAACATCTACATCCTCGCCAAGACCTTCGGCTCGATGCTGTTCTTCGTGGTGATCGGCCTGGCGCTGGCGATGCAGGCCTACAAGCCGAACCCGGACCCGACCGTGATCACCGGTTTCGTGCTGGTGCTGCTGTACATGAAAGGCCCGCTGGAACACTTGCTCGGCTATTTGCCGGTGGTGGGTAAAGCCAAGATCGCCTTTGGCCGGATCAGCGAGTTGTCGCAGCGCTTCTCGTCCCCCGAACCGCACCTGCTGATGGATGACAGCGAAGCGCCAACACCGCTGGTCAACAGCCTCGAACTGCGTGGCGTGAGCTACAGCCCACCGGCAGTGGAAGGCAGCGAGTCGTTCCACCTGGGGCCGATCAACCTGAGCATCAAGCAAGGCGATATCGTGTTTATCGTCGGCGAAAACGGCAGCGGAAAAACCACCCTGATCAAGCTGCTGCTGGGCTTGTACACGCCTCAGGCGGGTGAAATTCGTCTCAACGGCGAGGCCGTGACCGACCCTGAGCGCGACGATTACCGCCAACTGTTCACCACAATCTTTTCCGACTATTACCTGTTCGACGACCTGGTACAGGGCAGCGCCACCCAGTCCCTGGACAGCGCCGCCAAATACCTGGAACGCCTGGAAATCGCGCACAAGGTCAGCGTGAAGGACGGCGTGTTCAGCACCACCGACTTGTCCACCGGCCAACGCAAGCGCCTGGCATTGGTCAATGCATGGCTCGAAGAACGCCCGGTGCTGGTGTTTGACGAATGGGCCGCCGACCAGGACCCGGCCTTCCGCCGCATCTTCTACACCGAGCTGTTGCCGGACCTCAAGCGGCTGGGCAAAACCATCATCGTGATCAGCCACGACGACCGTTATTTCGACATCGCCGACCAGTTGGTGCGCCTGCGTGCCGGCCAGGTGGTGCACGAGATGGAGCCCGCCTGAAATTTCTTTTCCGGTTTTGCCAGGTAGGAACGTCTCACTAGTGGTAATGAGAACTAAACTCAATAAACACCCATAGCAGCCCACTTAACATAGAAGAGAAAGCATCCATGCCAGCAAGACTCGGTCTCAGCCCTCTAAGCAAAGCGCTATCCATGCGCCGGGCCCTGAACATCAACCTGTCTGCGAGCGGTCTGGTCCTGGCGCTGTCGCTGCCGGTGGCAGGCTATGCACAGGCGCAGGAGATCGAGCTGGATATTCCCGCGCAGTCGCTGGGGAGCGCGCTGCAGGAATTCGGTCGTCAGACCAACGTGCAGGTGCTGTATGCGCCGGGTGATGTGCAGGGCAAGAACAGCCGCGCGGTCAAGGGCAAGATGGCGCCGCAGCAGGCCATTGATACCTTGCTGGGTGGCACTGAAACGACCCACAGCCTCAGCGGCAACGCGCTGACCGTGACCGCCGCCGGCGCTTTCTCCGGGGTGGAACTGAGCCCGACTCAGGTGACTGGAAACGTATTGGGCAACATTACCGAAGATTCCGGCTCCTATACGCCGGGCACCGTTGCCACGGCCACACGCCTGACCCTGACGCCTCGGCAAACCCCGCAATCGATCACGGTGATTACCCGCCAGCACATCGAAGACTTCGGCCTCAATAACGTTGATGACGTGATGCGCAACACGCCGGGCATCACCGTATCGGCCTATGACACCGACCGCACCAACTACTATTCGCGGGGTTTCTCGGTCAACAGCTTCCAGTACGATGGCATCCCGTCCACCGTGCGCAACGTCGGCTATTCGGCCGGCAACACCCTGAGTGACATGGCCATCTACGACCGTGTCGAAGTACTCAAGGGCTCAACCGGCCTGCTTAACGGTGCCGGTTCGCTGGGCGCGACCATCAACCTGGTTCGCAAAAAGCCAACCTCGGCGTTCAAGGGCCATGTACAACTGGGCGCGGGCTCGTGGGACAACTACCGCAGCGAAGTCGATGTCAGCGGCCCGTTGACCGACAGCGGTAATGTACGCGGCCGCGCGGTGGCTGCGTATCAAGACAAAAACTCGTTCATGGACCACTACTCGCGCAAGACGGAAACCTACTACGGCATCACCGAATTCGACCTGTCGCCCGACACCATGCTGACCGTCGGCTTCGACTACCAGGACAACACACCGAAAGGCTCCAGTTGGTCCGGTGCCTTCCCGTTGGTGAAGTACGACGGCAGCATCAACAAGATGCCGCGCTCCTACAACAACGGCACCAGCTGGAGTTCATGGGAGCAAAACACCCGCACCGCCTTTGCCATGCTCGAGCATGACCTGGGCGACGGCTGGGTCACCAAGTTCCAACTCGACCACAAGATCAACAGCTACCACGCCGACCTCGGCTCTATCCAGTTCGTGCAGCCGGCAGCCGATGGCACCGCAGAGATCAATGGGCAGAAGTACACCGGCGAGACCAAAAGCACCTCGGCCGACCTGTATGCAACCGGGCCTTTCAGCCTGTTCGGCCGCGACCATGAACTGGTGGTGGGCGGTTCGATCGGCACCTCGCGCTGGCAGGGCAAGGGTTATTGGTCGCCGGAATGGCCAGATGGCAACAAGGTGGATTTCTACAACTGGAACGGCGCTATCAGCAAGCCGATTTATGGCCCGGCCCAACAGTACAACGACGACACCATTCGCCAGACCGGCTACTACGTGACCACGCGTTTGAACGTGATGGATGACCTCAACGTGATTCTCGGCGGCCGTGTCGCCAACTACCACGTCACCGGTAACAACCCGTCATACAAGGAAACCGGCCGGTTTATTCCTTATGCGGGTGTGATCTACGACCTTAACGACAACTTCTCGCTGTACACCAGCTATACCGATATTTTCCAACCGCAGGAAAGTACTTACAAAGACCGCAACGAAACGCTGCTGGAGCCGGACGAAGGGCAAAACTATGAGTTCGGCCTCAAGGGCGAGTTCTTTGAAGGCCGCCTGAACACCAGCCTTGCGTATTTCGAGGTGCATGAAACCAATCGCGCTATACCCGACGACGCCTACAACAACCAAACTCCGGCGCCGCAAAACTATGCGTTCAAGGGGTCCAAGGCTGTCACCAAAGGCTACGAAGCGGAAATCTCCGGGGAATTGAGCCCAGGCTGGCAAGTGCAGGGTGGTTACACGCACAAGATCGTACGCGACGAAGACAACAAAAAAATCTCCACCTTCGAGCCGGAGCATCAGGTCAACCTGAACACCACCTACAAGCTCAAGGGCAACCTCGACCAGTTCACCATCGGTGGCGGCGTGCGCTGGCAGAGCAAGGGCTGGTACGAGATCTATAACTCGCCGCTCGACAAAAACCAGGACATCACCCAGAAATCCTACTGGGTGGTGGACCTGTTGACCCGCTACCAGATCACCAAGAACCTCTCGGCGACGGTCAACGTCAACAACATCTTTGACACGAACTACTACACCAACGTGGGCTTCTATAACTCGGCCGCCTACGGTGAGCCGCGTAACGTAATGTTCAGCACCCGCTGGGACTTCTGACCTGATGCAGTGATCGCCCCGGCGGTCAAGTTAAAGCCCGATGAAGGCCTCGCCTTCATCGGGCTTTAACACGCGACTGGTGCAACGCTCAGCAGGAATGAGTGCAATAGGGCTAGGTGAACGAATCAATATCGAGCGTGTAGGGCGCACCAGGCACAAAGGCTCCGGTAATGGCGGCTATCGCCCGCTCATTGTCTTCGGCCGACGGAGGAGCCATTGCCAGTTGTTCTTCGGTGCTGTTCTGCGGGTGCGCGTTCCAGCGAGGCAAGTCGTTCTCTATCAGTTCGCGGGTGCCGGCGAACACACCATACACGTGGGCTTCGGTGACTCGCTCACGTCGTAAGGAACACAGGCGCGTGCGTGTTGCCAGTATGTTGTCTGCTTCCTTCTGAAGCGCATCGATAATTCCGGCGCTACCACTTCTATAGCGTTCAGGCCTTGCAGCATGCCGCATCTCAAGGTCGAGAATTTGCCGCTTGGCATTCTTCAATGACTCATCCACTTGGTAGAACTCATCGTCAGTCACCAACGAACGATTGGACAGGTGCGCTTGCTGCCAGCGACGCAGGCTGGCCCAGCAGTTTGGAATGTAGCTATGCACCATTTTGTGGTCGGCATTATCAATCACTTGCCGCAGGAATGAACCGCGATCCGGCAAGCCGTCTATAGCCTTTAACGCGACAGCGCAGCCGTGGTCGTTGATGGTGCTGCAACCCGGCTTCCAGAGCAGCGAGGACTTGAGGCGGGCGCTAAAGTAGACCGGCATGAAGTGGCGCAGCGTACCGTGGTGAGTGAAGGGTTCACCGGTCATGTTAATCATGCCCAGTGCAAACCACGACAAGCCCAGCGTAGGGTTCACTACCGTCACGACGCCTTGTCCGGCGTACTGGCGCTGGGTGGACGTGTTCATCCAGGTCGATGGCACGCTGGGCACCGGATCGTTTTGGTTGACGATGCGGTGGTGGGTCAGGGGCTTGGCTGCTTCTACGAAGGTGCTGTCACCGGCGCGTGGGGCGCCGTAGGTGTAGAGCACAATGTCATAAGTGAACCCCGGTCGATTTCGCAGCATTTCAGACACTATCAGCGCAATTGCACCGCCCAGACTGTGCCCGGTAATGACCAGCTTTTGTCCGCTGTAAAACTTGTCCAGATAACGCGCCACGAAACGGTACGCCACTTGGGCTGCACCATAAAATCCGTTATGCACCTTGCCCGCCCCTTGCTCAAAGGGCACTTGATTGGCGTCCATATCGCGCAGCGCATCATCCACGCTGGCGGTGCCGCGTATCGAGATCAGAATCAGCGCGTCGTGGTGAGTGATGAAGGCTTGAGTGTCAGTACCCTCCTCATCTTTGCTGTCATCAAGACAGTGGATGTTTGCCGGGTTTTCCTGTTTTTCACCCAAGTTAGGGTTATTCACTTCCCAATACAGTTCGGGGTCAAAGGGTACGACCTCCAGACGCTTGGAGTACGGCACTTCCTCGTACAAAGGGTAATAGGTTTTCCCGCCAGCCTGCGCCGCATCCACCTGCCAAAGCTCTTCAAACTTTGCGAGCGCGTCAGCAAACCAATTACCAATACTCGGCTGCAGCGGAAAACTTACGGTGTCGGTTTCTACCGGATGAGCGCTGGGGTGTTGCGCAAAGTCGCTGTAACTCAGTGTCGACATCAGCGCCAGTTGGTAGAGGTTAAGCGCGCAAAAATCATTGCTCGGCGAAAGCATGGGCCGTAGCGCGCGCAGTGGGCGCACCTCCAGCACGGTGTGCTGGTCCGGCATCAGGGCAACGCCCCTTGGCGGGCGTGAAGACAGCGTAAACCCTGGCCCTGACATGGCCAAATCGTACTGCGTGGCACCAGTGCTATTGCCGCCCTGTTTGAACTTGAAGTTTCTTACCTCGGATTCCCGCCGGAAGAGCGAAAATACATGAGGGTTGGGTGGAAAATGACGCGCCACTATGGGTGGCAGGTGCGCCCAGTGGTCAACCAGCTCACGCACTTCAACCTGGTAGAAGGTGTTTGCGTTGCTCTGGGCCGGATTGGTATGTGTGCGGGCGCCAGATTTATTGAGAAAGCGGGTTTTCTCGGCGCATACTTGGAGTTCAGTGATGGGTAGCGGGTAGTGCTTACGGCTCACTAGCTCACTGTAATGATCGTTACTTCCTTGATAGAGCTGATTTAGTTTCAGCACCACAGGGCCACTGTAGTGGTTCTCCACTTTGCCGAAGCCGTTGGCATCCAGTTTGCCGTTGTAAACCACATCCTCGTAGTCGATGACCACATACGCCAAACCGGCATAGGGTTTGCCGTCGCCCAGTTCATCCACTAACTGGAAACTGGTCGAGTGCCCGCGTACCGGGCAGGCATGAATACGGCCGCTGAAGAACGCTTTGTCACTGTCTTCCAGGGTTGGGAGGCTCATGGGGTTACCTCTTTGTTTTCGGTACAGCCTGGATAAATAGTGCAACTGCGGCCGTCCGGCATTTTGAAACTGCTGAAGTCTGTGTAATTGCCGTAACAAAACGCATGTTGATCTTCAAATCCCTTGCCCATACAACGCTTCCAGCCTCCAGGTACATGGACCCAGGTATCACCCATGTAAGGTTCTTCCTCATCAGCCAGCTTGATGTTCAGCTTCACGGTTTTACCCGGTAGCTGATCGAGGGTGTATGCGGCAAACGGACGACCTTTAGTGACATTGCCTTGTGCGTCGGTGCTTTTGCAGTAGAGTATTTTTACAATGCGACGTAAGCCTCCAGAGGTCCGAAAAAACCACTGGCACTGTCCGGAAAACTGGCTTTCGCCAGCGGCGTTGAAGGCGCTCTTATCGCGAGGATCAATATAATCCCGTACGGCGATAAACCCGGAATCACCGCCGAAATCACCGATGTCTTTCCAGTACGTCGCATTGATCTCAAGCTCTATGCTGTTAATAATCAACTCACAGTCTTTACGGATGCGGCGTATTTCAATCTGCGCATCAGGCATGTATTCAGTACGCCATTCGCGGTTGAACTGCTTTCTCAAGTTGTCACGCCTACCGAGGTTGCAGGATTGTCCGGGAACGGGCACGTAGCTCACGGAGGCGACATAGGCAAACCCCGGAGGCAAGTCAGCGGTGAACGTGAAGGTGTTGGACTTTTCGCTGGCAGAGCAGCCCACGCTCAGGGCCAGGCAACTGCCCAGGACTAAATGGCGCATGACGGGTTTCATACGGGGGCATCTCCCTGCCGATACAGTGTTTTCCTGATAAACCCGGTCAACGTGCACTTGCGGGTTGGGGCACAAACAAGGCCGTCAAATAACGCTTTGTTATTGTCTTTAAGGGCTGCGAGGCTCATGGGGTTACCTCTTTGTTTTCGGTACAGCCGGGATAAATAGTGCAACTGCGGCCATCGGGCATTTTGAAACTGCTGAAGTCTGTGTAATTGCCATAACAAAACGCATGTTGATCTTCAAATCCCTTGCCCATGCAACGCTTCCAGCCTCCAGGTACCTGGACCCAGGTATCACCCATGTAAGGTTCTTCCTCATCAGCCAGCTTGATCTTCAGCTTCACGGTTTTACCCGGTAGCTGATCGAGGGTGTATGCGGCAAACGGACGACCTTTGGTGACATTGCCTTGGGCGTCGGTGCTTTTGCAGTAGAGAATTTTGGTTATGTAACGATTGGGACCAATCGTGCGAAAAAACCACTGGCACTGCCCAGAAAACTGGCTTTCGCCAGCAGCACTGAAGGTGCGCTTGTCGTCAGCGTTGAGGTGATCGCGTACGGCGATAAACCCGGAGTCACCGCCGGATTCTCCGATGTCTTTCCCGTAGGCCGCGTTAATCTCAAGCTCTATGCTGTTAATAACCAACTCACAGCTCTTGCGGGTGCGGCGTATTTCAATCTGCGCATCAGGCTTGTATTCACGCCACCATTCGCGGTTAACCTGCTTTCTCAAGTTGTCACGTCTGCCTAGGTCGCAGGACTGGCCGGGAACGGGCACGTAGCTCACGGAGGCGACATAGGCAAAACCCGGAGGCAAGTCGGCGGTGAACGTGAAGGTATTGGGCTTTTCGCTGGCAGAGCAGCCCACCGTCAGGGCCAAGCAAGTACCAAGGACGACTAAATGGCGAATAACGTGTTTCATACGGGGGCATCTCCCTGCCGATACAGTATTTCCGGGGCTTGGTTTGGCTGCAGAAGCCCCCTCTGAACGCGCTCAAATTTCGCGGCAAGCTAACAAACCGGCAAAAAAAATGATGTAGGAAGCTTCCCAAAGTGCGTTTGAATAACTTTTTATGCCTGGTGGGCCAGAAAATACGCACAAAAAAACCGGATCAATGATCCGGTTTTTTTGTGCAGCGGCGCCCTACTCCATGGCTGCCACCAAGCTATTGATGAACTCGGCGCTGTCGATGATCCCGTCATGATCGGTGTCGATCATCACCGAACGCTCGATGCGCCCCTGGCCAATTACACCCACCATGTGCTGCTCAATCTGCGCTTTAAACTGCCCGGCGCGGCTCAATGAAGCCCACCAGCAACTGAGCGGCGCCTTGATCGGCTTGAAATCCGCCGCCGTCATACGCTCACTGAGTGCCCGGTCAACTTCCCAGGAAATCTGTGCTTCATTGCCACGCAGCAACTCTTCCTTGATGCCAGTGAACGCCTCACCCAGTGTGTGTTCGGCCCATGCCACGAACGCTTGCCATTGTAAGGCTTCGTCCTTAGCCTCACGTTGGCACTGCTGCCAGGCACTTTCAATGTGCTCGGCAAACGCCGGGAACATCACCCCGAGCAATGCCGCGCGCCGTTCATTGGCCGACACCTCACGGTCTTCCTCGATGACCACCGCGTCCCAATACGGCGTGAGCCATTGCGGTGGCGCGGCGTCGATCCAGCCGACAAATTCGACCTCACGCCCTGCTTGCTCCAGCGCATAGGCGACTTCCATCGCCAAGTTGCCACCCAGCGACCAGCCGGCCAGGCGATAGGCGCCTTGCGGCTTAGCGCTCAACAATTGCGCGGTGTAGTCGTCGACCATCGCTTGCCACTCCGGCACCGACGCGCCCTCCTCCACCAGCGCACGGCAGATCACGCCGTACACCGGGCGCTGCTCGCGGAGTGCCAGGGCAATGGCGGTGTAGCAATGCACCGAGCCAAAGCTTGGGTGGAACATGAACAGCGGCGTGCCTTGGGTCTGGCTGTTGAGCTTGACGATCAACTCGCTGCGCGCACTGCCCTGCAGGCAAGCGACCTGCCCACGCACGGTGGGGTTGAGCATCAACTGACTGACAGACAGGTTGACCCCGCTGACCTGCCGGATGCGCTCCTTGAGCAGCAGCACACGCAAAGAATGCCCGCCCAGCTCGAAGAAGTTGTCGTTCAGCCCGACCCGCTCCACCCCGAGTACGTCACTCCAAATCGCAGCGACGTGCTGTTCGATTTCACTCTGCGGCGCCTGATAAGCCTGCGCTGCGTTTGCTTCAGGGGTGGGCAGCGCTTTGCGGTCCAGCTTGCCATTCGGACTCAACGGCATCTGCTCCAGCAGCACCCACTGCGCGGGCACCATGTAGTCCGGCAATTGCGCAGCCAAGTGTTCGCCGACTGCGGTTTTCCAGTCTTCGCTGCACGCATGCAACACCACATAACCCACCAGATACGCACCCTCCACGGCCAACACCGCCGCTTCACGCACATTCGCGTGCTCCAGCAGGCGCGCTTCGATTTCACCCAATTCGATGCGCAGCCCGCGCAGCTTGACCTGATGGTCGATGCGCCCGGCGTACTCGATCACGCCGTCATCACGGTAGCGCGCCAGGTCGCCGCTGCGGTACAGGCGTGCGCCGCTGCCAAACGGGTCAGTCACAAAACGCTCGGCGGTCAGCGCCGGCCGACGGTGGTAGCCCCGCGCGAGACCGAGGCCGCCCACGTACAGCTCGCCCAACACGCCCACCGGCGCCGTTCCAGGTTGCCGTCCAGCACGTAGCAGCCCAAGTTGGCGATGGGCCGGCCAATCGGCACGGCATCACGCCCTTCGTCGACGCACGTCCAGTGCGTTACATCGATGGCGGCCTCCGTCGGCCCATACAAGTTGTACAGCTGGGTGGCCGGCAATTTGGCAAATACCTGCTGCTGGGCATCCACCGGCAAGGCTTCACCGCTGCACACAATGCGTTGCAGGCTATGGCAGGCGTTAACTTCCGGGTCTTGCAAGAAGGCTTGCAGCATGGATGGCACAAAGTGCAGCGTGGTGACCTGCTCGGCGTTGATCAGGCTGACCAGCCTGGCCGGGTCACGATGGTCGCCAGGCGCTGCCACCACCAGGCGCGCGCCGGTCATCAGCGGCCAGAAGAATTCCCAGACCGACACGTCAAAGCTGAACGGCGTCTTCTGCAGCACCGTATCGCTGGCATTCAGGCCATACGCCTGTTGCATCCAGCACAGTCGATTGGTCAGTGCGCAATGCCGATTACCGGCGCCCTTGGGCTGCCCGGTAGAACCCGAGGTGTAGATCACATACGCGAGGTTTTCGCCCTGTATGGCGATAGCCGGGTTGTGCTCATTGTAGCCATCAAGCCACGCCGCCCCGCTTTCCAGCACCAGGCTCTGAACGCCCTGCGGGATCGGCAGTTGTTCGAGCAAATGCGCCTGCGTCAGCAACCATGTCACACCGCTGTCTTGCAGCATGTAGCTGAGTCGGTCACGCGGGTAGTCCGGGTCCAGCGGCACATACGCGCCACCGGCCTTGAGCACTGCGAGCAGACCGACGACCATCTCGATCGAGCGCTCCACCGCCAGCCCCACCAGCACGTCCGGCCCCACACCCGCCGCGATCAAACGATGCGCCAGGCGGTTAGCGCGACGGTTCAGTTCGGCGTAACTCAGTGGCTGCCCGGCAAACACCAGCGCCGTAGCCTCCGGCGTACGTGCGACCTGCGCTTCAATCAACTGATGCACGCCTTGGTCCAGCGGGTAAGTCTGCGCGGTGGCATTCCAGGCCTGCAGCGTTTCGCGCTGGGCCTGAGCCACCGAAGGCAGCGTGGCCAGGCGCTGATCGGCATCCATAATCAGGGCGTTGAGCAACTGCTCGAAGTGTTCAGCCAAACCCTGAATACGCGCGGCACTAAAGGCCTGCCGGTCGTAGTTGAATTCAAGCCCGAGGCTCTCGCCCATGCCCAACAGCACGGTCAACGGGTAGTGCGTCTGCTCAAGGCTGTGCACAGCGCCAAAGCGCAGGCCCGACGGCGCGCCCTGCTCCAATGCCTCGGACACCGGGTAGTTCTCGAACACCAGGATGCTGTCGAACAGCGCCTCGCCGCCCAACCCGGCCCAGCGCTGAATCTCGAACAGCGGCGTATGCTCTTGCTCACGCAAGCGCACGTTCTGCGCCTGAACCTGTTGCAGCCACTGGCTGACCGAAAGCTGTGCATCCGGCGTGGCCACCACGGGCAGCGTGTTGATAAACAACCCGACCTGCTGTTCGATGCCGCGCAGCTCGGCCGGGCGGCCGGCCACGGTGGCACCGAAGGCGACCGTCGCCTGCCCGGTGTGATAGTGCAGCAGCAGTAACCAGGCGGCTTGCACCAGGGTATTGAGGGTGACTTTGTTGCTTTGCGCAAACGCTTTGAGGCGCTCGGTGTGCGCGGCATCAAAGCTCAGCCGATGTTCGCCGTTGGCCGCCAGCGCCGCTGGTTCGTCGGTCGACAGGTCTTGAGCCAGGCGCGTTGGCGCCAGCAGGTTGACCAGTTGTTCTTTCCAGAAGGTTTCGCTGACGGCCTGGTTCTGCGCTTGCAGCCAACCGATGTAATCGCGATAACGCCCGGTCGGCGCGGCCAGCGGCTCGCCGGCATAGTGTTGGAGTACTTCACCAAACAGCTGCGAACCGCTCCAACCGTCCATCAGGATGTGGTGGTTGGTGTAGATCAGGTGATAACTCGACACGCCGGTGCGTATTACCGACAGGCGCAGCAGCGGCGCCTGTTCCAGCACAAAACCCTCGGCGCGCGCCGACTCGGCCAGGCTGTCGAGGGCCGCGAGGCAGTCTGCGCGGCCCTGCCAATCGAGTGCATCGAACGGCATGCGGCGCTGCTTGTAAACCACTTGCAGCGGTTGCTGCACATCGGTCTGCCAGAGGAAACCGCTGCGCAGAATTTCATGCCGGTCGACCGCCGCCTGCCAAGCCTGGCGGAATCGCGGCACGTCCAAACCGTCCACATCAATGCGCATCTGGTTGATGTAGTCGCCAGAGCCTTCGCCATACAACGACTGGAACAACATGCCTTGCTGCATCGGCGACAACGGGTACAGGTCTTCAACTTCAGCGGCGCTCAGTGGCAGCGCGTCCAGTTGGCTTTGAGACAGGCGCGCCAGCGGGAAGTCCGACGGCGTGACACCTTGATGGGGCGCCGCGCAGCAATGCTCGATCAAGGCCTTCAGCTCCACGGCGTAGTCATCGGCCAGTTGCTGCACGGTGGCGGGCGCGAACATGGCCTGGCTGAAGCTCCAGTTCAGTTTCAGCTCACCGGCGTAGACTTGGCCATTGATTTCCAGCCAATTGCCCAGCGGCGCATCGTCGCTTTGTTCGGCACCGCCGGCCTCACCGGATGGCGCGAACAGGCCTTGCTGTTCGCCGCCTTCAAAACTGCCGTCAAACTGCCCCAAATAGTTGAACGTAATGCGCGGGGTTGGCAACGCGGCCAACGCCTGCTGCGCCTCGTGGCTGCCCAGATAACGCAAGGCCCCAAAACCCAGGCCTTTGTTGGGCACTGCGCGCAGTTGCTCCTTGATCTGTTTGAGCGAGCCTGCCAGCGAATCGGTTGGCACCAGTTGCAACGGATAGAGGCTGGTAAACCAACCGACGGTGCGGGTCAGGTCGATCTCATCGAACAGGTCTTCGCGGCCGTGGCCTTCCAAGCGGATCAACATCGACGCGTCACCGGTCCAGCGCACCATCACGCGTGCCAGCGCCGTCAGCAGCAGGTCGTTGATTTGGGTCCGGTAGGCACTTGGCGCGTCTTGCAGCAAGCGTCGGGTAAACCCTTGGTCCAAATGGGTGGTCACGCTCAGCGCATCGCGGTTACTCACGCTGGCCTGCGGGTCGGCACCCGGCAAACCGGCGCGGCTGCCGTGCAACTGCGTCTGCCACCAGCGCAACTCCTGGCCAAGCGCGGCGCTGCCGGCGTACGCCTGCAGCCGCTCGGCCCAAGCGCGTGTGGAGCTGGTTTTGGCCGGCAGTACCACGTTGGTGCCTTCAGCCAATTGGCGGTAGGCGCTTTGCAAGTCTTCCAGCAGGATGCGCCAGGACACCCCGTCCACCACCAAGTGATGGATCACCAGCAGCAAGCGTTGTGAGCCATCGGCCAGGCCCACCAATACCGCACGCAACAGCGGGCCTTGGCTCAGGTCGAGGCTGCGTTGAGCCTCTTCGCCCAACGCCTCAAGTTCTTCCAGCGTGGTCAGCGTGGTTTGCCACAGCACGTGTTCGGCCTGGTGCTGCTCCGGGCCTCGGTAGGCCGCGGCCCAGACGTTTGCAGCGTGAACAAAGCGCGTACGCAGGGCGTCGTGATGCTCAATCAAAGCCTGCATCGCCGCCACCAGCAGCGGCGCCTCCAGCCGTTGGTGCGGTTGCAGCACCACGGATTGGTTCCAGTGCTCGCGCAGAGGAATTTCATCGTCAAAAAACGCGTGTTGCACAGGCAGCAGCAGCAACTCGCCGGTCAGCGCTGACTGATCAAGCACCAGCGCGCCCTCGCCCTCCAGGGCGACCGCCGCCAGGCTCTGCACCGTTTGGTGCTGGAACAGATCCTTGGGCGTGAACCGCACACCCACCTGGCGTGCACGGCTGACCACCTGGATCGAAATGATCGAGTCGCCGCCGAGTTCGAAGAAGTTGTCATGCACGCCCACGCGCGGCAGGCGCAGCACGTCGGACCAGATCGCCGCGAGCTTGTGCTCCAGCTCACTCTGCGGTGCGACGTAGACCTGCTGCATCAGGCTCACGTCCGGCAGCGGCAAGCCTTTACGATCCAGCTTGCCATTCGGCGTCAGCGGCATGCACGCCAGGAACATCAAGTGCGTGGGCACCATGTAGTCCGGCAGGCGGGTTTTCAGCGCGCGGCGCAGTGCTTCACGGCTGTTCGATTGCGCCACGGCATCGTCGAGCAACGTCAGGTCCAACGGCACCACATAGGCGACCAGCTGTTTGCCGGTCGGGCCTTCCTGGGCGACCACCACCGTTTCGCCGACGCTGTCCTGCTCACGCAGGCGCGCTTCGATTTCACCCAGCTCGATGCGGAAACCACGAATTTTCACCTGATGGTCGACTCGGCCCAAATAGTCGACCACGCCGTCCGGGCGGCCTCGGGTCAGGTCGCCGCTGCGGTACACGCGGCTACCGGATTTACCGAACGGGTCCGGCACAAAACGCTCGGCGGTCAAGGCTGGACGCTCCAGATAACCCCGCGCCACGCCCTCTCCGCCCAAGTACAACTCACCCGCCACGCCGATGGGTTGCAGATTCAATTGCGCGTCCAATACGTAGCCGCTGCGGTTGCCCAACAGCGTGCCGATGGGCGCGTACACCGCGCCGCAAGGGTCGCCTTTACGCGCCTTCCACAGCAACGGCGTGACCACCGTTTCAGTCGGGCCGTAGCCGTTGAACAGGTAGGTCGGCTTAAGCGCACGCCACGCCAGGTCATAACTGGCTTGGGCGACGGCGTCACCGCCGAAA
>NZ_VUAZ01000059.1 GCF_009296165.1 Pseudomonas kitaguniensis
CGGGTGTTCATGGGCAAATCTACCGCGTTAGCTCAACGGTGACTCCGGCAAGCGCCTGACCCATTACAGCCTTACGCTGGTGCCGCAGTTGGCCTATCTGGCGCACCGCACCAACCAGCGCATTTTCCAACAACACAGCGTCCCGCACATCATCGCGCTGATTCTTGAAGAGCATGGCATCCAGGGTGACGCCTACCACTTTCACATGGGCTCGACCTATCCGGTTCGCGATTACTGCGTGCAGTACAACGAGTCAGACCTGCTGTACATCCACCGTTTGTGCTGGGAAGAGGGTATTCACTATCACTTTCAGCACTCGCCAAACGGCCACGTACTGGTATTGGGTGACGACCAAACCATATTCCCCAAGCTGAGCAGCCCCACAGCCTACGTGCAGGACACCGGGCTGGTCGCTGACGAACCCGTAATCAAGCGTTTTAACCTGCGTTTTGCGGCGCGTACCAGCCGCACAACGCGACGTGATTACAATTTCGAGAAGGCCCGCATCACGCTCCAGGCGAGCTATCGTCCGCCAGCCCAAGACGGCCAGCCGGACCTGGAAGACTACCAATACCCCGGTGGTTTTACTCAGCGCACACGCGGCCAGTTGTTGAGCCAGCGGGCTCTGGAACGCCATCGCGCAGATTACCGTCAGGCCGAGGGTAAAAGTGATCAACCCACGCTGGTCAGCGGGCATTTTTTACCGCTGTCGCAACACCCGCGAAATGACTGGAATGACCTTTGGTTGCTCACCTCGATTGGCCACGAAGGCCTGCAACCGGCTGTTCTGGAGGAGAGCCTTGCGAGCGACACCCGTGAGCACAAAGACGCCTTCGTTCAGGGTTATCGCAACACGTTTACGGCCACGCCGTGGGACGTGTTCTATCGCTCGCAACAGGCTTACCGGAAGCCGCGGATATTCGGCTGTCAGACCGCATTGGTGACTGGTCCCAAAGGCGAATCTATCCACTGTGACCGACACGGAAGGGTCAAGGTACAGTTTTATTGGGACCGAGAAGGTCAGGCCGATGACAAAAGCAGTTGTTGGCTGCGTGTCGCCTCCAGTTGGGCGGGCGACAGCCATGGGGCGGTGACCATTCCTCGGGTCGGCATGGAGGTTCTGGTTTCATTCCTCGAGGGCGACCCCGACCGCCCGGTGATCAGTGGTTGCCTGAGTAACAGCGCTAACCCCGTGCCCTACGAACTGCCCGCCCACAAAACCCGCAGCGTGTTTCGCAGCCGCAG
>NZ_VUAZ01000006.1 GCF_009296165.1 Pseudomonas kitaguniensis
CATTGTTGAGCACTTTCGCCGGGTCGATATACAGCGTTTGCGTAACAAGTTGATCGAGAAGTTCTGTGTAGAGGCGGGCGGGCCATGTACCTATACCGGAGACGGTATGGCTGAGGTGCATAAGGGCCAGAAGGTCAGTCGCAGTGATTTTAATGCGCTGGTGGAGGACTTGATCAAGGCGATGGACAGCGAAGGTATCGCAGTGCCCGTGCAGAATCGGTTAATAGCGCGGCTGGCGGCGCTGCGCGGTGAAGTGATCGAACACTGATCCCAGTGTGGCTTCAATCCCCAAGCAGACTGCATTCAAAAATGTGGGAGCGGGCTTGCTCGCGATGCAGGCACCTCGGACCATCAGGCATACCCAGTTGAGGCCATCGCGAGCAAGCCCGCTCCCACAGGTTCAGACCACTTCCAGGTACGAGCTGTGAATCGCCCGTGCCAGCTCGCGCACGGTGTCGATAAAGTCAGTCAAACGGCTGTGCAACCCGTCCTCAAGAATCTCATCAATCCCGGTGTACCGCAGGCGCGCCTCAAACTCGGCCGCGAGGCGCTGCGCCGTGCGCCCATAACTGCCCGGCAAGTCTGCCAGGATATGACTCAACGCCTCAATGCACGCATGCAACGAACGCGGCACGTCGCTGCGCAACAGCAGCAACTCCGACACCGAGCGGGCGTTCAGCGCGTTCGGGTACAACTGGGTATACGCCTCAAAAGACGACAACGCCCGGAGCAGGGCGCTCCACTGGTAATACCCCCGCGCCGACAGGTCGCTGACTTCTTCCGACTCCTCGCCAAACATCTCATAGCGCGCATCCAGCAGGCGCAAGGTGTTGTCCGCCCGCTCAACAAATGTGCCCAGGCGAATAAACCGGTAAGCGTCATTACGCATGATGGTGCCGGAGGTAGCGCCGCGGAACAGGTGCGAGCGCTGCTTGACCCAGTCACAGAAGTGGCTGATGCCATGGCGCGCCAGGCCGCCGGCGGCGATGCTGCGCATTTCCAGCCAGGTGGCGTTGAGGTTTTCCCACATGTCGGCGGTGATTCGCCCGCGTACCGCGTGCGCGTTGCCTCGGGCGGCGCGCAGGCAGTTGTAAATGCTTGCGGGGTTTTCTTCGTCAAGGGCGAAGAAGTGCAACATGCGCTCGGCGTCCAGTTGCTGGTGCCGCTCCAGGTAGTTGTCCAGCGTACCGCTGCTGAGCAACGACATCGCCAATTCGTCGAGGCCATCGCTGCGCCCGGCCTGCGGCATCAACGACAGCGAATAGCTGACTTCGAGCATGCGCGCGAGGTTTTCGGCCCGCTCAAGGTAACGCGACATCCAGTACAGATCTGCGGCGGTTCTACTCAACATACTCAGCCCTCCACCACCCAGGTGTCCTTGGTTCCGCCGCCTTGCGACGAGTTGACGATCAACGAGCCTTCCTTCAGTGCCACGCGGGTCAGGCCGCCGGGCACCAGACGGGTTTCCTTGCCCGAGAGCACAAATGGCCGCAGGTCGATATGCCGTGGCGCGATGCCGTTTTCGACAAACGTAGGGCAGGTGGACAGGCACAAGGTCGGTTGGGCGATATACGCGTGCGGGCGTGCCTTGATGCGCTGGCGGAAGTCCTCGATTTCGGCGGCGCTTGAAGCCGGTCCCACCAGCATGCCGTAGCCGCCGGAGCCCTGAGTTTCCTTGACCACCAGTTCCGGCAAATGCGCGAGTACATGCGACAGTTCATCGGGCTTGCGGCATTGGAAGGTCGGCACGTTTTGCAGCACAGGTTCTTCATCCAGGTAGAAGCGGATCATTTCGGGCACATACGGGTAGATCGATTTGTCATCGGCCACGCCGGTGCCGATGGCATTCGCCAACACCACATTGCCAGCGCAATAGGCGGCCACCAGCCCCGGCACGCCGAGCATCGATTCAGGGTTGAACGCCTGCGGGTCGAGGAACGCGTCGTCGATTCGCCGGTAAATCACGTCCACCGCCTTGGGGCCGTCGGTGGTGCGCATGAACACCTTGAGTTCGTGCACGAACAGGTCGGCGCCTTCGACCAGTTCCACGCCCATTTCGCGGGCGAGAAACGCATGCTCAAAGAACGCGCTGTTGAAGCGTCCGGGCGTCAGCACCACCACATTCGGGTTGTCGAGGCGGCTGGCGCTTTTCAAGGTGCTGAGCAGCAGGTTGGGGTAGTGGTCGACCGGCGCGATGCGCTGTTTGGCGAACACTTCCGGGAACAGGCGCATCATCATCTTGCGGTCTTCGAGCATGTAGCTCACGCCACTGGGCGTGCGCAGGTTGTCTTCGAGCACGTAATAGGTGCCATCGCCATCGCGCACCAGGTCGACCCCGGAAATATGCGAATAGATGCCGCGATGCAGGTCCAGCCCGACCATCGCCTTTTGGTAACCCTCGTTGCCCAGCACCTGATCGGCAGGAATGATGCCAGCCTTGATGATGCGCTGGTCGTGGTAAATGTCCGCGAGGAACATGTTCAGCGCGTTGACGCGCTGGATACAGCCGCGTTCGATCACGCTCCATTCACTGGCGGGAATACTGCGCGGGATGATGTCGAAGGGGATCAGGCGTTCGGTGTCTTGCTCGTCGCCGTAGAGGGTAAAAGTGATCCCCGCGCGGTGGAACAGCAAATCGGCTTCGCGGCGTCGCTGGGCCAGCAGTTCCGGCGGCGTATTCGCCAGCCACCGGGAGAAATCCTGATAGTGCGCACGGCAAACGCCATCTGCGTCATTCATTTCATCAAAGAAAGATCGAGCCATTCCAGTACCTTGTCAGTGCCGAGGGTTGCGCAGGTGGCACTGCCGCTTTAAAAAACGCATTTTTTTATGAGCCCGTGGCTGATCGTGCCACTGGGCCTGGTCCTTACTTTCTTATGGAGTCGGCTCTGGGTCGGCGGGTAACGATTGCTCCTGTAACCGGGCAGATGAATGGATTAAGCAATGCGTGTGCCGAAACGCGCTTGGGCGCGCGGATTGGGTGGCAAGCGGGCTATTGTGGCGAGCCCGCTCTACCTGACAGCTCGCTCGCCACAATGGGTCATTGTTCAAAATGACCCAAAAGGGTGCGCGAACAACTTGAACTTCTTGCACAGCCGGTTCTTCTAACGAGTCCAGTACCTGCATGGAGCACGGCTGTGCCCAGAATTATTTCCCCCAGCACGCCTGAGTCGGCTTTGGACGACCACAGCGAGCACAACGCCAAGATCTTCGGTTCGCCCAAGGACCGGCTCGACTTCTATCGCCGTGAAATCCAGTACGAAACCACCATTTTGGCCAACCGCACCGACGCCTACCTGACCGCGCAGTCGTTTCTGGTCATTGCCTTCGTCTCGGGCATGGGCAACCTCAACCCGGAATGGGGCAAATTGTTCACCGTGGTGGTGCCGGTATTTCTCGCGGCACTGGGGGTGCTCAGCTCACTGAATGCCTGGCCGGGCATCCGTGCGGCCTATGACATCATTGACCATTGGCACTTCAAGCAGAGCGAGTTGCTGCGCAGCGAGCCGTTGATGGGCATGGCCTATGACGAGTCGCCGCTGTTTTCCGAGGTAGAGTCCTCGCACAAGGGTTACCGCAAGTCCCTGTTGTTCTCGGTGCGCACGCCGTGGATCTTCATGGTGTTCTGGGTGGTGCTCGGCGCCTATGCGTTCTATATCCAGGTGGACAACCCCGGCTCATAAATCGTTGGAACTTCATGGCCTCACGCGCACCCTTATAGTTACGCAGGCGGTGTTTTCCGAGCCTGCGAAGAGGTGACCCATGACCACAAACAACGATCCGCAAGTCAGCAACCGCAATGACCCGGCCATCGATGGCGGTGAGCCGCGCCCGGCACTGCCGCCGATGCGCCCAAAGACCCAACACCCGCCAGCGACCCCAAAGCCCGCGAAAACGACTACAGTCCAGACTTCAAGCCCGAGCCTGAGGCCAAGCCTGAAACCGATGCCGATATTGATACCCAAGGCGGGTAGAGGAGACGCTCATGTCCAAAGAACTCGACGACGAACTCAACGATCCGGGCAACGAAGACCCGGGCTCGTTGATGGATGATGCAGAAGTGCCGCTCAACGATCTGGACGAAGCGGCAGACGTAGGCAACAGCGAGAATCAGGACTGATTTTTCACCTGGGCACGTCGTTCATACCACACCAGCATCGGCTGGGTACTGAGGCCATGAACGACGATGCTCAAGGCGATCACCGAAATCGTAAGGTTCACCGCCACCGCACTGCTGGTGCCGATCAGCCCGTGGTTGAGCGCGTAGAACAGGTAGTAAATGCTGCCGATGCCGCGAATCCCGAACCAGCCCATCAAGCCACGTTGTCGCCAGTCGATCAGGCTGCGCCAAGGCATCGCCAGCACGCTGACCGGTCGTATCACGCAAAACAGCAGCGCGGCCACCGGCAACGCGCGCCAGTCCCAGTGGCTGACCAGCACAATCCCCAGCAGCGTGACCAGGAACACCTCCATCGAGCGCTCCACCAGGCTGCCGAACGAAAGCATGTCGCCCATCATCACACCCGCGGCGATCTGCGTGTCCGCGAGTTCACTCACATCACCTTTCAGTGCTCGCTCCGGCGGCACTTCCAGATGGCCCACCACTGGCAGCGCCAAATGCTCCGACGGCGTTTCAGCGTTGCCAGTGGACCGGAACTCCGCTTGGCGCAAGCCCAACCCTGCGGCGAACACCGACAGAAACCCATAACCGCCCACGGCCTCCGCCGCGACATACGCCAGGGCAATCAGCGCCAGGGTCAGGTAATCGTTGGGCGACAAGGTGCTGTCCGCGTTGGTGATGCGCATCCACAAGGCCACGCGCCCGATGCCGCGGCCCATCCAATAGCCGATCAACAAGCCCGCCGGCACGGCCCACAGCAAATTCTTCAGCACCCAACCGCCGAACCAGTCACCGTCAAACCCGCCGTGCTGCATGAACAACAGCGCGAAAATCACAAAGGGGAACGCCGTGCCGTCGTTCAAGCCGGCCTCACCGGACAAGCCAAAGCGCAGCGCGTCGTAGTCCTGCGCATTGTTGACTTGAACCAGCCCCGCCAACACCGGGTCCGTCGGCGCCAGAATCGCCCCGACCAGCAGCGACACGCCCCAAGACAACTCGAACAGATAATGCAGCGCCAGGCACACGCCGAGGATGGTCAGCAGCATCACCGGCCCGGCCATGCCAAACGCGATGCGCCACGTGCGATGCGCGAGCGGCAGCCGCAGTTTCAGCCCGCTGACGAACAGCGAAAACAGCACCGCCACTTCGGTAAGGTGCTCCATCCAGCGTGCGGAGCCTTTGATGTCCAGCTGCAACAGGTCCACCCCGAGTGGCCCGATTGCCACGCCCAGCAACAGGCACACCGCCGAGGTGGTCACCGGCATCCAGCGCAAATAGGAGGAGGTGAGGGCGAGTGTCAGTAACACGGCGCCCAATACGGCCAACCATAAAATAAACGTCATCGAACATGCACCGCGGCCGTGATCTATCCAGCTTGGAGGACTGTGGCCGGGCGCAGGTTCAATGTGATTGGTTCAAGCGCTTGCCGCGCGATGAACTGACATATTTCGAGTGTATTCTGGCGAGCGCGATAAACAATCTGATCGGGCCGCAGGGGGGCGCCGCCGCCAGGCGTTAACCCCACGACAGGGATGTCTGCGACAAAAATAACTGACATCCCCGTACGTTGAGGTTTTTTGCATGAAGCGCAGTACCGTGTTCAAGATCGCTGGTGTGTTGCTGTTGGCCGCGGTTTTAGTCGGGTTTTGGACGTGGCGCGGCAACCCGGATGCCTTGTGGCATATCGTCAGCCGGCAGTGTGTGCCCAATCAGCAACAGCAGCAAAAACCCGACCCGTGCCTGGCGGTGGATCTGGACCGCGGCTACGTACTGCTCAAGGACCGCCAGGGGCCACTGCATGTCTTGCTGATTGCTGCCGACAAAATCACCGGCATCGAAGACCCGGCTCTTGGCCGTGGGTTGCTGCCGCATTACGTTGCTCAGGCTTGGCGCCACCGCGACGTGTTGTCCAGCGGGTTGGCAAGGCCGGTGCCGGATCAGTATGTGGCGGTGGCGATCAATTCGCGTTATGGGCGCTCGCAGAATCAGTTGCATGTGCACATTGCGTGTTTGCGCGCGGAAGTGTTCGCCGCCATTAATCAGCCGCGTAACGGGCTTGATGAGCAGTGGCGGGTGCTGCCTGTTCAGCTAATGGGGCATACCTATAGCGGCCGCACGCTGTCGGCGGCGCAGGCAGAGGGCGTCGACCCGTTGGCGCTGTTGCGTGACTATGTTGAGAGTCGCAGTGACGCTATGAGCCAGTACGGTTTGCTGATGGCCTCGCGCGTTGACGGCAGCGTGGTGTTGTTGACCACGCAGGTGTCGCTGACCGAGCTGAACCTGGGCTCGCCTGCGGAGTTACAGGACTATCACTGCGGTTTGTGGCTGCGCTGAGCGCGGTCTTTAATAGCAGGGCTTTTATTGTGGGAGCGGGCTTGCTCGCGATAGCATCAACTCGGTGTACCTGATGTACCGAGGTGCCTGCATCGCGAGCAAGCCCGCTCCCACAGACCTCTCCCACAGGCCGCTCCCACCGTTGATAGCAGTTGGGTTCAATCCTCCACCAGTCGCTCCAGCAGCAATCGCTCCAGCGTCGCTGGCGGCAATGGCCGGCTAAACAGATACCCCTGAATCTGGTCGCACCCCGCATCCTTCAAGAACGCCAATTGCGCCTGTGTCTCCACGCCCTCGGCCACTACGCGCAGGTTCAGGCTGTGCGCCAATTCAATGATGGTGCGCGTAATCGCCGCGTCCTGCGGGTTGGTCGTCACCTCGCGGATAAACGCGATGTCGACCTTCAACGTATCAATCGGAAAGCGCCGCAGATACGCCAGGCTCGAATAGCCGGTGCCGAAATCATCGATGGAAATCTTCACGCCCATGTCCCGCAGTCGCTCCAGGCTGGCGATGGTGTGCTGGGTGTTTTCCATCAGTGAGCTTTCGGTCAGTTCAACCTCCAGCCAATGCGCCGCGACCCCGGTTCGCGCGAGGATGCAGGCAATATCGGCGATCAGGTCGCCCTCGATCAACTGATGGCCGGAGACGTTGACCGACACTTCGACTGCGCCGATCGCGCCGCTCTGCCACTCGGCAATCTGTTGGCACACGCTGTCGATGACCCAGCGCCCCACCTTCACGATCAACCCGAGGCTCTCCAGTATCGGCACGAATATCGCCGGCGACACGGCGCCGTAGCCCGGCCGCTCCCAACGCAACAATGCTTCGAGGGCGCATATGCGGCCGCCCGCCAGTTCAATTTTGGGCTGGTAATGCACGCTGAAATTGCCCAGTTCAACCGCCTTTCGCAAATCCGCTTCCAGCTCCTGGCGGGCCAGGTCATGCACATTCATGCTGGCCATTTCGCCGGTTTTTAGGTGCAGTTGTTGCTCCAGCATCAGGCTATGGCTTTTAAACTGATCGCCGCGTGCTTTAAGTCGCAGCAGGTTGCGCACCCGCAGCCACAACTCGACGCGCTCCACCGGTTTGCTGATGAATTCCTCGGCGCCGCTTTCGAGCCCGCTGACGCGCGCGCTCGGGTCGCTGAGGGCCGACAGCATAATGATCGGAATGTTGGCGGTGGCTTCGTCGTTCTTTAATTGGCTGGCGACTTCGTAGCCGTCCATGCCCGGCATCATAATGTCCAGCAGGATCAGGTCAGGCGGCGTTTGCGCCACCAATAACAGCGCCTCCTCGCCGCTGCTCGCCGTCAGGGTCAGGTAGCCCTCGTGTTGCAGGAGGGTTTCCAACAGCTTGCGAACCTGTGGTTCGTCATCAACGATCAACAGTGTGGCGGGAGGGCTGGCCATGGAGACGACTCATATAAGGGGGCTGATATTCTTTTGCAGCAGGGTATCAATGACCTGATACAACTCTTTGTAGCGCAGCGGCTTGATGATGTAGGCATCGCACCCGGCCAGTCGGGTCTTTTCGCGGTCTTCCTTCATGGCCATGGCGGTCAGGGCGATCACCGGGATATGCGCGGTGTTCGGGTCTTGCTTGAGCAGTTGGGTGGCGGCCAGGCCGTCCATCCCGGGCAATTGAATATCCATCAGGATCAGTGCCGGTTGTTGCTCGCGAGCCAGGGTCAGGCCGGTTTCGGCATCTGCGGCCCATAGCACCGTGTGGCCCGCATTCTCCAGCAACAGGCGCGCCAGGCGCATGTTTGCCTGGTTGTCTTCGACGATCAGGATTTCGGCCATACAGCCTCCGGTGCACGGTGCAGCGGCAGCCACACCACAAAGCGAGTGCCCAAACCTGCGCGGCTGGCCACTGCAACGCTGCCGCCGTGTAGATCGGTCAGTTGCTTGACCATTGCCAAGCCAAGGCCTGTGCCTTCAAATTTACGCGCCAGGCTGCTGTCGATCTGGCTGAACGCTTTGAACAGCTTGCTCATGTCGTCTTCGGCGATGCCGATGCCGGTGTCGCTGACACTCAGCTCCAGAAACTGCGTGTGTGCGCTGGGCTTCAGCGCGAAGCCGTGGGCGGGCCAGTCGCCGGGTGTTTTGCCGACCTGTTCGCGGCTGACTTCACGCACCGCCAGGGTCACGCTACTCCCGTGTTCACTGAACTTCACCGCATTGGCCAGCAGGTTATAGATGATTTGTTTGGTCTTGCGCAGGTCCAGTTCGAGGGTGCCGAAATCGCGCTCGCTGTCGAGCTTCAACTGGATACGCTGCAGCGCGGCTTTTTCGCGCACAATCAACAAGCTGTTGGCCAGCAACCCGGCGAGCTCCACGGCCTCCAGCTCCAGGTCCATCATCCCGGCTTCAACCTTGGACAGGTCGAGAATATCGTTGATCAGCGACAGCAAGTGCTGGCCGCTGGTGAAGATGTCGCCGATGTATTCGCGCTGCACCTCGCTCATGTCGCCGACCAAGCCATCCTTCAACGCCTCGGAGAAGCCAATCACCGCGTTCAGCGGCGTACGCAACTCGTGGGACATGGTGGCGAGGAACTCGGACTTCATGCGGTTGGCGTGCTCCAACTCCAGGTTCTTTTCTTCGAGTGCGCGTTCAAACCCTTTGCGCTCGGCTTCTTCCTGCTTGCGCGCGGTGTTGTCGGTGCCGATCAGCAGGTAGCCAATGATTGTGTCGTGGCGGTTGCGCAACGCGGTCACCGAGACCATGGCCGACAGGCGGCTGCCATCCTTGCGAATATAGGTCAGTTCGTAAATGTCTTCGATGCCGCGCGAGGCCTTGAACACCAGGGCTTCAAAGCCTGGGGTAATCGGTGTGTCGAGCTCCAGGCTGAGGGCGGCGGCGCGGGTAATCAGTTCGGCGGGGTCGGAAATATCGGCGGGGGTGATGCGGTTCAGTACGTCTTCAGCGGCATACCCGAGCATACGTTCGGCGCCGACATTAAAGATCTGGATCACGCCTTTTTCGTCGGTGGCGATGCTGGAAAAATACGCGCTGTTGAAGATCGCGTCTTGCAGTGCGCCGGTCTTCAGCAGGGTCTTCTGCCGTTTGAACTCGACGATTTTTTCGGCCCGCGATTGCGGTTCGGGTGGTTGATCGGTGGGGCTTTTATCCATCGCGGTAGCGTTCCGTGAACTACAGGCCCGCCATCATCAACATGCGATGGCGCAGAGCATACTCACAGAAGATCGCACAAAGGCGACGAGGAGGAGATGAGATTCTTTGACAATAGCAGAGATCATGGCGTTTTGAAGGCTCAACGTGCCGATTAACACCCCAAAAGCACTCAAATGGATATGTTTCGTCAGGACGGTACGCTGTTTGACCATACGATCAAGGCATCAGAGCGCCAAGCTCGGCAAAAAGCCTGTGAAACAGGCATATTTTGCATTTGCGTGAGGGGTGAAACGTTTAATCAAACGATAAACGGCACACGCAAGCGCTTGCGTAACGAAATGTATCTGCCTTAGAGTCGGCAGCACTCGACTACAAAAATAATAATTCCAGGAGCTCATGATGAGCCTCGAACCCTTGCTTGAGATGCAGGGCATCAGCAAAACCTTCAACGGTTTGCGCGTGCTCAAAAATGTCGGCCTGAAGGTCTACCCCGGCGAAATCCACGCCTTGATGGGGGAGAACGGCGCCGGCAAATCGACCCTGATGAAAATCCTTTCCGGCGCTTACCAGGCCGACCCCGGCGGCGAAATCCGCATTGACGGCCAGCCCGTCGCCAGCTTCGACCCCGCCACCGCGAAAACCCTCGGCATTGCCGTGATCTATCAGGAACTCAGCCTGTGCCCGAACCTGAGCGTCGCTGAAAACATCTACCTGGGCCGCGAACTGCGGCGTGGCTGGACCATCGACCGCAAGGGCATGCAAGCCGGTTGCGTGGAAGTGCTGCAACGCCTGGGCGCCGAGTTCAAACCCGGCACAGCGGTCAGCAGCCTGTCGATTGCCGAGCGCCAGTTGGTCGAAATCGCCCGCGCCCTGCATGCCCACGCCCGAATCCTGGTGATGGACGAGCCCACCACGCCGCTGTCATCGCGTGAGACCGACCGCCTGTTTGCCCTGATCAAACAACTGCGCAGCCAGGGCTTGGCGATTATCTATATCAGCCACCGCATGGCCGAGATCTATGAGTTGTCGGACCGCGTTTCAGTGCTGCGCGACGGCCAATACATCGGCGAACTGACGCGCGATGCGCTGTCGGCCGAGGTGTTGGTAAAAATGATGGTAGGCCGCGACCTTTCCGGTTTCTACAAGAAGGAACACGCCGCCTATAACCCCGGCAACGTGGTGATGCGCGTGCGCGACATGGCCGATGGCAAACGCGTGCGCAACTGCAGCTTCGACCTGCACGTGGGCGAGGTGTTGGGCATCGCCGGGCTGGTTGGGGCAGGGCGCACGGAGCTGGCGCGGCTGATCTTTGCCGCCGACCCGCGCACCTCGGGCACCCTTGAAGTGGTCGGCAAACACGTGACGCAACTGCGCACTCCGGCCGATGCGATTCGCGCAGGCGTGGTCTACCTCACCGAAGACCGTAAGGCCCAGGGCCTGTTCCTCGACATGAGCGTGGCTGACAACATCAATGTGTGCGCGTGCGTGCCGGATGCGCACGCCGGTGGTGTGCTGGATCGCGGCCATGCTGCGCAACGTTCGGATGACGCGATCAAGTCGCTGTCGATTCGGGTGGCGTCGGGCAAGGTCAATGTCGGCGCGTTGTCCGGCGGCAATCAACAAAAAGTGCTGTTGGCGCGGCTGCTGGAGGTCAAGCCGCATGTGCTGATCCTCGACGAACCGACGCGTGGCGTCGACATCGGCTCCAAGTCCGAGATTTATCGCATCATCAATCAACTGGCGCTGGCGGGTGTCGGCATCGTGGTGATCTCCAGCGAGCTGCCGGAAATCATCGGCACCTGCGACCGTGTGCTGATCATGCGCGAAGGCCAGTTGGTGGCCGAAGTCGGCGGCGCCTCCGGCCAGGTAATTTCCCAAGAACGTATTATTGACCTCGCCACCGGTGGCGATCAGGTGGCTGCCCATGGCTGATTCAAACAACAACACGCTGACTGTTGCGCCGATTGGCAAAGCTGAGCGTATCCGCGAGTTGATGCGCACGGTCGGCATGTTGCCGGTGCTGGTGCTGTTACTGGTGGGGTTTGCGCTGGCCAGTGAAAACTTTTTGACCGTGCAAAACCTCTCGATCATCACCCAACAGGCCTCGGTCAACGTGGTACTCGCGGCGGGCATGACCTTTGTGATCCTCACGGCGGGCATTGACCTGTCGGTCGGCGCGATTCTCGCCGCGTCCGCCGTGGTCGCGTTGCAGGCCTCAATGTCGCCGCAGTTCGGCATGTTCGGAATCGCCGCCGGGATCGGCTTCGGCCTGTTGCTGGGGCTGGTCAACGGCGGGCTGATCGCGTTCATGCGCCTGCCGCCGTTTATCGTGACGCTCGGCGCGCTGACCGCCATGCGTGGCCTCGCGCGATTGCTGGCGGATGACAAAACCGTGTTCAACCCCGACCTGCCGTTCGCCTTTATCGGCAATGACTCGATCCTCGGCGTGCCATGGCTGGTGGTGATCGCCGTGGCGGTGGTGGCACTGTCATGGTTCATCCTGCGGCGCACGGTCATGGGCGTGCAGATTTACTCGGTGGGCGGCAACCCGGAGGCGGCGCGGCTGTCGGGGATCAAGGTGTGGAAGGTGCTGCTGTTCGTCTACGCCATGTCCGGCGCCCTGGCCGGGCTCGGTGCGGTGATGAGCGCCTCACGCCTGTTCGCCGCCAACGGCCTGCAACTCGGCCAATCGTACGAGCTGGACGCGATTGCCGCGGTGATCCTCGGCGGCACCAGTTTTACCGGCGGCGTCGGCACCATTGGCGGCACGCTGATCGGCGCGCTGATTATCGCTGTGCTCACCAACGGCCTGGTGCTGCTGGGGGTTTCGGACATCTGGCAGTACATCATCAAGGGCATTGTGATCATCGGCGCGGTGGCGCTGGATCGCTATCGCCAGTCCGGCGCCCGCACCTGATTTCACTAAAACAACAATCACAAGAGAGACCCACATGAACTTCAAACGCCTGTTTCCCGTTATTGCCCTGGCTGCCTTGGTCGCCCAAAGCGCAGAGGCCCGCGAACTTAAAGCCGTGGGCATCAGCATGGGTTCGCTCGGCAACCCTTATTTCGTGACGTTGGCCGACGGCGCCACGGCGCGCGCCAAAGAGCTGAACCCCAACGTCAAGGTGACGTCGGTGTCGGCGGACTATGACCTGAGTAAACAATTTTCGCAGATCGACAACTTCATCTCGTCCAAGGTCGATTTGATCCTGATCAACGCCGTCGACCCGTCGGCGATGGCCTCGGCGATCAAAAAAGCGCGGGACGCCGGTATCGTCGTGGTGGCCGTGGATGTGGACGCCAAAGGCGTCAACGCGACCGTGCAAACCGACAACGTCGAAGCCGGCAAGCTGGCTTGCCAGTACCTGGTGGACAAGCTCTCGGGCAAGGGCAACGTAATCATCCAGAACGGCCCGCAAGTCACTGCGGTGACTGACCGTGTCAAAGGCTGCAAAGCGGCGCTGGCCACTGCGCCGGAGATCAAGGTGCTGTCCGATGACCAGGACGGCAAAGGCTCGCGCGAAGGCGGCTTGAACGTGATGCAGGGTTACCTGACACGCTTCCCGAAAATCGACGGCTTGTTTGCGATCAACGACCCGCAAGCCATCGGCAGCGACCTGGCGGCCAAGCAGCTTAAGCGCAGTGGCATCATCATCACCTCGGTGGACGGTGCGCCAGACATCGAGAACGCACTGAAAACCGACACGCAGATTCAGGCGTCTGCCAGCCAGGACCCGTGGGCCATGGCGCAAACTGCGGTGAATGTCGGCAATGACCTCCTCAACGACAAGGCCCCGGCCGAAGCGGTGACCCTGCTCACGCCAAAACTGATTACCCGCGACACCATCGGCAACTACAGCGGCTGGTCGAGCAAGCATTGATTGATTGACGTAAAGAGGGGCGCGTGGTGGTGACCATGGATGACGTGGCAAGCAGGGCGGGCGTGTCCACGTCGACCGTGTCCCACGTGTTGAATGGCACCCGCAAGGTCAGCCCGGCGACGGTGCTGGCCGTGCAGCAAGCCATTGCGCAGTTGGGGTATGTGCCCAATACGCTGGCGCGCTCGTTGGCGCGGTCGAGCACCAATACGATCGGTGTGGCGATCTCGTCGCTGTCCAACCACTACTTCAGTGAAACCGTGCACGCGATTGAAACCGAGTGCGCCCGGCACGGCTTCATGATGCTGTTTGTCGATACCCACGACGACCCGGCGCAAGAACTTCGCGTAATCACCGCCCTGCATCATCGGCGTGTTGACGGGATTTTACTGGCACCGGCAGCCGGTTCCATCGCGTTGGCGTATTTGCAGGCCAACCAGATTCCGGGGGTGCTGGTAGACCGCATGCTGGACGCGCCGTTTGATCAGGTTGGGGTGGAGAACACCGCGTCCACCCACGCCCTGGTCACGCACCTGGTTGAACACGGGCACCGGCGTATCGGCTTTATTGCCGGGCGCGCGGGGTTGGGCACGACCGATGAGCGCGTAGCGGGTTATCGGCAGGCGTTGCAGGCGGCGGGGCTGGCGTTTGACCCGCAACTGCTGGTCAACGGCGGTTCCAACAGCCAACCGGCGCGCGCGGCCACTGAGCAGTTGCTGGCCTTGAGCGAACCGCCGACGGCGATCATGGCGGGCAACAACATGATGACCCTCGGCGCTATGCATGCGCTGCGTGACGCACATCTGGATGTGCCGGGGGACATGGCATTGGTCGGTTTTGACGATTTTGACTGGGCGGATTTTTTCGTGCCGCGCCTGACTTTGATCGCCCAGCCGGTCAAGCAACTCGGCGCGCGCGCGGTGCAACTGTTGCTGCAACGCATGGCGTCGCCCGACGCTCCCGTTCAACGTGTGCGCCTGGCGCCCAGCGTGCAGTATCGAAATTCATGTGGCTGCAGCTGATTGGAATAACCGCGTATGAACAGTCCCGTTTCTCTTGGCATCGACCTCGGCACCTCAGAACTCAAGGCGATCCTGATGGACGCCAGCGGCGCCGTGCTGGCGCACGCCGGTGTGCGTTTGAGCGTCTCCCGGCGTCACAGCGGCTGGTCTGAACAGGCGCCCGAAGCGTGGTGGCAGGCCTGTTTGCAGGCACTTGATGAGTTGCGCGCGCACCCAGCGTTTGCGCGCGTGGCGTGCATCGGCCTGTCGGGGCAAATGCACGGCGCGGTGCTGCTCGGCGCGGATGACCGCGTGCTGTACCCGGCGATTCTCTGGGATGATTCGCGCGCGGCTGGCTGCGCCGAACAGCTCGGGCCAGGCTTTGCCGAGGTCACCGGCAGCTTGCCGATGGCCGGGCTCACGGCGCCCAAACTGCTCTGGCTGCAACAGCATGCGCCTGAGGTATTCGAGGCGATTGACTGCGTGTTGTCGCCCAAGGATTACCTGCGTTTGCGCTTGAGCGGTGAACGCATCAGCGAGATGTCGGACGCCGCCGGCACGCTGTGGCTGGATGTGGCGCAGCGTCAATGGTTTGCCCCGATGTTGCACGCCACAGGCCTTGTGCCGGCGCAGATGCCACGGCTGGTCGAAGGCGGCGAAGTGAGTGCCTGTGTCACGGCGGCGATGGCGGCGCAATTGGGCTTGGCGCCTGGCGTGGTGATCGCCGGCGGCGGCGGCGACAACCCGGTGGCGGCCGTCGGTATCGGCGCGATCAACGCCGGTGATGCGTTGATTACCCTCGGCACCAGCGCGGCGATTGTCGCGATCACCGACCATGCCGCAGGCAACCCCGCCAGCGCCGTGCACAGCTTCTGCCACGCGCTGCCAAACCGCTGGTACACCATGGGCGCGCTGTTGGCCGGCGCCAGTTGCTTGCGCTGGGTCACGCAATTGACCGGCACGCCGGATGAGCAAACCTTGTTGGTCCATGTGCAGGCGCAGTTGCCAATGGGTGCGCCGGTGCCGCTGAACACGCCGCTGTTTCTGCCTTACCTCGCCGGTGAACGCACGCCGCATAACGACCCGTTGCTGCGCGGTGGGTTTATGAACCTGGGCCACGACTGCACCCCGGCAATGCTCGGTTATGCGGTGATGGAAGGCGTGAGTTTTGGCTTGCTGGATGCTTTAAACGCGGTGCAAACGGCAGGTGCCAACGTCGGTGCCTGTGCGCTGGTCGGCGGCGGGGCACGCAGCGAGTATTGGGCGCAATTGCTGGCAAATATCCTGCAGCGAGAGGTTTTCACCTTGCACGGCAGTGAGCTTAGCGCGTGTATCGGCGCGGCGAAGCTGGGGTTTATGGCGATCGGGCAGGGCGCGCAACTGCTGGAAACCGGTATGCCGGTCAAGACGCGTTACCTGCCAGACCTGCGACAACAGCCGGTGCTGGCGGCGCGTTATCGCAAGTTTCAGGGGTTGCTGAGCGCGGCCAAAGCGCTGCAAGACTGACCATTCAGGGTGTGTGAATAGGGGCAGGCGCCCCTGGTTCCTTGGCGAAGTGGGCGTGTTGTTACATCTGAAACTGCTTCAGCAACCGGTTCAAGTCGAGCGCGAGGTTGCTCAGTTCCGACGTTGCAATCGCCGTTTGACTAGACCCCTGCGCCGTCTGGCTTGACAGGTCACGGATGCTGACCAGGCTGCGATCCACTTCCCTGGCCACCTGGGCCTGCTCTTCCGACGCGGTCGCAATCAACACATTGCGCTCGGTGATATTGTCGATCGATTCGGTTATTTCGACCAACGCGGCGCCCGCGCCTTGAGCCGTATCCAGCGTTCGCTGAGCCTGGGCATTGGTGTGGGTCATTGCCGACACCGCCGCGCCAGTGCCTTTTTGAATCGAGCTGATCATCTGCTCGATCTCGCTGGTTGACTGCTGCGTGCGGTGCGCCAGCGCTCTGACTTCATCGGCCACCACTGCGAAACCTCGACCGGCTTCACCGGCACGCGCGGCTTCAATGGCGGCATTCAGCGCGAGCAAATTGGTTTGCTCGGCGATGGCCCTGATCACGTCCAGCACCTTGCTGATGTCGGTCGCCATCACCTCAAGCCCTTGCACTTCCCGGGAAGCGGCTTCAACGTTGCCGACCATCAAGCTGATTGCCTGCACGGTTTCATCCACGCGGGCACGCCCCGCAAGCGCTGCGCTATTGGAGCGGTTGGCAGCTTGCGAGGCGGCGGCGGCGTTTCTCGCCACTTCTTCTACCGCTGCGCTCATCTCGGTGACGGCGGTGGCTGCCATCTCGACCTCGTTATTCTGGCGCTGCATGCCTTTGTTCGCGTCCTCGGTGACGGCATGCATTTCTTCAGACGTCGACGCCAACTGATTAGACGAATCGGCGATCGAGGAAAGCGTATTGCGCAAACCGTTTTGCATGGCTTTCAGCGCCAGCATGAGCCTGGCAACTTCGTCGCGCCCTTGCACCTCGATGACTTCGCTGAGGTCGTTTTTGGCAATGCGCTCAGCGATGGCGAGCGACTGGCTGAGCGGGCGGGTAACGCTGCGGGTATACAGCAGCGCAAGCACAATTGCCGCCAATGTGCCGATCAAGATAAACGCAGTCACGATCAGTGTGGACTGTTCGTAGCTGCGCGTGGCGTCATCGCCAGCCTTTTTAGCCTTGTTGTTGTTCAGCTCAATCATCTGTTTGATGGAGCCTTCTACGGTGTCAGCCGATTGCTTCATCGCCTCGCTGGATAATTTAACCGCGTCATCCAGGCTGTTGGCTGCGATCAGCGCCAGGTATTGCTCCTGTACTTGCTGATAACTGGCATAGCGCTCCGACAGCTCAGCAAAAAACTGTTTGCCAGCAGGCGTTACGATCAGTGGTTGCAACGTCGATAGCAGATCGAGGATGTTTGCCCGGGCTTTGTTGAGGTCCACCAGCGCTTGCGTTTTGCGAATGGCTGGCTCGATAGGGTTGCGCAGCCGTGAGTTTAGGCCGCGTATGTTAGTGAATTCCTTGTCAACCTGGCCCAGCAGGGCAATGCTCGGCACGACGTTGGTTTCGACGAATTTTTCAGCAGTGTTTAAGATTGAGGCCTGTTTGAGGGCAATCAGCCCCTGCGCAATAATCATCAGGCAGAAAAACCCGAAGAACAGGGCAGAGCGCGGGGCAAGGTTTAGTTTACGTAACATGATAGAGAGCCTCTTTTTGTGGTTATCTCTATTTCGTCGCACCCATAATTGCCTTAAGTACCGCTCGTCGGAGGTGAGCGGTTAATGGCTTTTTAGTGGCATTTAAAATATTACAGAATGTAACAGCGCCAATTTTGCTGCCCCGGCAGCCCTCGCATTCCCTATCGCCTTACATCATGCCTCCGTCAGCGGCGGCAGTCGGCGTTTGACCGGGGTTTTCTTGACAATGGCAGTGTTGGTTTCTGCATACGCGTTAAGGCGGTCGAGCAGGGTGTCGAGGTGGTCCATCGTGCGCACGTGCAGGCGCGCGATAAAACAGTCCTCACCCGTGACCTTGTCGCACTCGGTGAACTCGGGGATCGCCTGGATCTGGCGCTCTACTTCCTGCAACTTGCCCGGCAAAGGCCGAATGCGCACGATCGCTTGCAGCAAGTAGCCGAAATGCGTGGGGTCGATGTCGACGGTGTAGTGCGTCAGCACGCCGCGCTCTTCAAGGCGGCGCAAGCGTTCGCCGACGCTGGGCGATGACAGCCCCGTGATGCCCGCCAAGGCCTTGAGCGACAAGCGCGAGTCTTGCATCAGGGCCGAGATCAGCTGCTGGTCGATGGTGTCAATCATGCTTTGTGCCTAATAAGAAAAGGTCAAACAACGGTTTTGCCTTGTTTAGTCGCTGGAGCGGTCGACCGCCAGATTGCCATAATTGTGCCTCATCCGAGGAGCATCAATTATGCACAAAGCAGTTCGTCGAGGTTCGTGGGAGATGGTCGCCGCTATGCTGATCTCAGGCACCATTGGCTGGTTCGTGCTGGTGTCGGGTGTGTCGGTGATCGAAGTGGTGTTCTGGCGCTGCGTGATTGGCGCGCTGACGTTGTTGTGGGTGTGTGCGTTGCTGGGTTACTTGCGGCTCGACCTGATCACCTCGACCCAATTCGCCTTGGCGATGCTCAGCGGCGTGGCCATCGTGGGTAATTGGCTGCTGTTGTTTGAATCCTATTCGCGCGCGTCGATTGCCATTAGTACCGCGGTGTACAACGTGCAACCGTTTATGTTGGTGATGCTGGCGGCGGTGTTTCTCGGTGAAAAGATCACGCTGCAAAAACTCACATGGCTGGGCGTTGCGTTCTTGGGCATGTTGGCGATTGTCACCGCCCACGGCGAGCAGCAAAGTGGCGCGGCTGATTATCTGGCCGGCGTGTTGCTGGCGCTGGGCGCGGCATTTTTGTATGCGATTGCAGCGCTGATCATCAAGCGCCTGAAGGACGTGCCGCCGCACTTGATGGCGTTGATCCAGGTGGTCACCGGCGCGGTGTTGCTGGCGCCGTTAGTGCCCTGGAACAGTTTGCCCACAGCCTCAAATAGCTGGGCGGCGCTGATCACGCTGGGCGTGGTACACACCGGCTTGATGTATGTATTGCTGTACGGTGCGATCCAAAAGCTGCCCACCGCGATTACTGGAGCGCTGTCGTTTATCTACCCGGTTGCGGCTATTTTTGTCGATTGGATTGCCTTCGGCCATCGCCTGGGCTGGCTGCAATGGCTGGGGGTGGCGGCGATTCTGTTGGCGGCTGCGGGGTTGCAGCGGGGCTGGACGCTGCCACGCAGGCCTGCTGTGGCCAGCAGGCCTCTGTGATCAGCGAGCTCGCCATAGCAGGCCCGCTTTTCAGTCAGTGCGGTGCGCGGCTGATGGTCTTGAGCAGATCATCCGGGCTGATGTGCCCCACCACGCTGCCCGGTTGCGGCAACCCAAGGATGTGCCCCTTGATCTTGCCCACCACATGCATCTCGCACGGCTTGCAGTCGAACTTCAAGGTCAGCACTTCGTCGCCATGAATCAACTGCATCGGCGCCACTTTGGTTTTCACGCCGGTCACGCCCTTCGCCTGTTTTGGGCACAGGTTGAACGAGAAACGCAGGCAGTGCTTGGTGATCATCACCGGCACTTCGCCGGTTTCTTCGTGGGCTTCGAAGGCGGCGTCGATCAGCTTCACGCCGTGACGATGGTAAAACTCGCGCGCCTTCTGGTTGTAGACGTTGGCCAGGAACGACAGGTGCGCTTCGGGGTACACCGGCGGCGGCGAAGTCTCGGCCTTGCGCCCACCGCGCGGGTGAGCGGCGATGCGTGCAGCGGTGAGTGCTTCGATCACTTCGCGGCGCAATGCCTTGAGCTGCGAATTGGGGATGAAGAACGCCTGCGGTGCATCCAGCTCGACAGCGGTGGCGTGGTACTCGGTGGTGCCGAGCTGGCCGAGCAGATCGCGCAAGGTGTCCAGCGCCTGTTCCGGCTTGTTCGCCACGCCGAACGGGCCGGGCAGGGTAACGCTGGCGCTGATGCCTTCTTCGCTGGTGGCGGTCACGTGCAACTGGTCTTCGCGCAAGCGAGCGGCCCACGACAAGCCAATACGGCGCTCGGCCGAGGTTTTCTGCAGGGCTTGCTGCCAGTTATGGTCGAGGTTGCGGTTCAGCGGGTGGTTGGGGCGCAACTGATGCAGGCCGGCCGGCATCTCATTCGGTTCGACGCGGTAGCGGTAACGCTTTTCGCCGTCTTCTTCGAACTCGCCTTTAGGCTCGGCGATGTTGGCGCGAAAACCCACCACTTCGCGTTTTACCAGCACATTCAGGCCGTCGCCGTTGGACAGCGGCTCATGGGTGACCACTTGCAGGTCGCGTTTGCCGGCTTTTTCTACCACGCCGACCGGCAGGCCGGTGAAGGTCGGGGTATCGAAGGCGCCAATATCGATCTTGCGGTCACTGACAAAGTAGTCAGTGCTGCCACGGTGGAAGGTTTTTTCCGGGTCGGGCAGGAAGAAGTGCGCGGTACGCCCGCTGGACGCACGGGCCAGGTCTGGGCGGTCTTCGAGGATTTCGTCGAGGCGCTGGCGGTAATAGGCGGTGATGTTCTTCACATAGCCCATGTCTTTGTAGCGGCCTTCGATCTTGAACGATCGCACACCGGCATCCACCAGCGCGCGCAGGTTGGCGCTCTGGTTGTTGTCTTTCATCGACAGCAAGTGTTTTTCAAAGGCGACCACGCGGCCTTGGTCATCTTTCAAGGTGTACGGCAGGCGGCACGCCTGCGAGCAGTCGCCACGGTTGGCGCTGCGGCCATTCTGCGCGTGCGAGATATTGCACTGCCCGGAGAACGCCACGCACAAGGCGCCGTGAATAAAGAACTCGATGGCGGCGTCGGTTTCGTCGGCAATCGCGCGAATTTCCTGCAGGTTCAGCTCGCGGGCCAATACCAACTGCGAGAAACCGGCCTGGTCGAGAAACTTCGCGCGGCCGAGGGTGCGGATGTCGGTCTGGGTACTTGCGTGCAGCTCAATCGGCGGAATATCCAGCTCCATCACGCCCAAGTCCTGCACGATCAACGCATCAACGCCAGCGTCATACAGCTGATGGATCAGCTTGCGCGCGGGTTCCAGCTCATTGTCATGCAGGATGGTGTTGATGGTGGTGAAGACGCGGGCGTGGTAACGCCGGGCGAATTCGACCAGTTGAGCAATATCGCTCACCTCGTTACACGCATTGTGGCGCGCGCCGAAGCTTGGGCCGCCGATGTAGATGGCGTCGGCGCCATGCAAGATAGCCTCGCGCGCGATGGCGACATCGCGGGCAGGGCTGAGCAATTCCAGGTGATGCTTGGGCAAGGACATAGTTTTTTTAGTCAGGCTTGTCACGGTTGAGGTGCGCATTATGTGGCAGCTGGCGAGCTTTAGCGAGACTGCCAGCGTCAGCACGCTTTTGTGGGAGCGGGCTTGCTCGCGATGCAGGCAACTCGATACAGCAGGCATACCGGGTTGATGCTATCGCGAGCAAGCCCGCTCCCACAATTCAGGCCTTGGCGGCCATCGCGGTGACTTCCACGCGCATGCCGTCAACGGCCAGGGCGGCGACGCCTACCGCGGCGCGAACCGGCCATGGCGTGGCGAAATAGCGTTTGTAGACCGCGTTAAACGCAGCGCGGTCGGCCATGTCGGTGAGGTAGATGGTCAGGTGCATCACGCGGTCCATCGAGCTGCCGGCTTTTTCCAGCGCAACCTTCAGGGCTTGCAGGGTGCATTCGCTTTGCAGCGTTATATCGCCAAGCTCCAGGCTGCCATCGGCGCGGGTCGGGATCTGGGTAGACACCAGAATCCCGTTGAAGCCAATAACGTCGGAGGAAATCGAGTCGGCATCGGGGTCGGGGGTGTAGCTCAGGTCGTGGTTGGCCATGTTGTGTTCCTGGCGGAAAAAAGAGTGCCAATTTAACCACAGACGCCGCGTACAACCTTACGTTTGCGGGGTTGCAACGCCGGGTAGCCAGCGAATATTTGACGTCAATTAATAATTATTTTTTACCCATCAAGTCGCCTCTTTACCGGTCGATAGCCAACTGGAACACCTGGATTTTCCGCACGGCAGAGGCGACGTCATGTTCAACAAAAAACTCAAAACAGAACTGGCGGCCAGGAGGGCCGACGTTACCGAGTACAAAGGACTGATTGCTGCACTCGAGCGCTCCATGGCCGTGGTCGAATTTGACCTTAACGGCAAGGTGTTACGCGCCAACGATAACTTTATGAGGACGATGGGTTACACCGCCGATCAATTGGCCAGCAAGTCGCACCGTGACTTTTGCTTGCCGGCGCTGACCAACAGCCCTGCGTATACCGAGTTCTGGCGCGAACTCAAAGCCGGGAAGTTTGCTTCCGGCACGTTCAAACGTGTGCACAGCAGCGGCCGCACGGTGTGGTTGGAGGCCAGCTACAACCCGGTGCTGGATGAGCGCGGGCAAGCCATGAAAGTGGTCAAGTACGCGTTGGACGTGACCGACAAGGTCGAACAGGAAGCCGTCACTCGCAGCAAACTGACGGCATTGGATCGCGCCATGGCGGTGATCGAATTTGACCTGAACGGCCAGGTATTGGACGCCAACCCGAACTTTTTGCAGGTGATGGGTTACGCGTTGGCCGAAATCAAAGGCAAGCACCATCGTCTGTTTTGCGAACCCAGCTTGATCAACAGCAGCGAGTACGCCGATTTTTGGCGACGCTTGAACAACGGTGAATTTTTTACCGGGCAATTCAAACGCCTCGGCAAGCATGGCCGGGTCACGTGGCTGGAGGCCAGTTACAACCCGGTGTACGACGGTGAAGGCAAGCTGGTGAAAATCGTCAAGTTCGCCAGCGACATCACCGAGCGCGTCGAAAAGTTCGAAGAAGATTCGCGCGGTGCCTCTCGGGCGTACCATATTTCCTCCGAAACCGAGCGGTTCGCCGAGCACGGCACACAGGTGATCCAGGACACCGCCAGTGAAATGCGCCGGATCGCCGATAACATCGGCACCTCGGCAAAGCTGGTGGGCCAGTTGGGCGAGCGCTCCGAGCAAATTACCGCCATCGTCAACACCATTCGCGGCATCGCCGACCAAACCAACTTGCTCGCGCTAAACGCCGCCATCGAGGCTGCACGCGCAGGTGATCAGGGCCGTGGTTTCGCGGTGGTGGCGGATGAGGTCAGGCAACTGGCCGGGCGCACCAGCCGCTCTACGGCAGAAATTGCCGAGATGATCGGCATGATCCTCTCGGAAACCCGTGACGCCGTGACCAGCATGAACGCCACCCAGGAAGGCGCGCAGCGCGGCGTCAGCCTGGCCGACCAAGCGGGCTCGGTGATCTTGCAAATCCGCACCAGCACCAGCGATGCCGTCGAAGCGGTGAGCATGTTTGCCTCCAAACTGGATGAGTCGGAGGTGATTCCCAAAAGCGCTGTTGGCTGGGTAGGGTAGAGCCGGCCCATTAACTGCGCGCGCGATTAACGCTGCTCAACCAGATTGAGGAAGCGTCGCGTGCGCGGGTTGTCGGGGTTGACCAGAATCTGCTGCGGCGAGCCATCCGCGACGATTTTACCGGCCTCCATAAACAACACCCGATCAGCGATGTCCTGGGCGAACTTCATTTCATGCGTCACCAAGAGCATGGTCATCTGCTGCTCGTGAGCAATCGCGCGTATCACCGCCAACACTTCGCCGACCAATTCCGGGTCGAGGGCCGAGGTGACTTCGTCGAACAGCATCACCTGCGGCCGCATGGCCAATGCGCGGGCAATCGCCACGCGCTGTTGTTGCCCACCAGAAAGCTGGCTCGGGTACGCGTCGGCCTTGTGGCTCAAACCGACCAGGCCCAAGTATTGCTCTGCGCGGGCAGCGGCCTCGTCACGGCTGAGCTTCAATACGCGCAATGGCGCTTCGGTGATATTTTGCTGAACCGTCAGGTGCGGGAACAGGTTGAACTGCTGGAACACCATGCCCACGCGATGCACCACCGGTGCTCTTTTGGTGCCGGGCCAACGCCAGCCGGCAGGCTTTGCGGGCACCGGCGCGCCAGCCACTTCGATACGGCCGTGTTGGTAGGTTTCCAGCCCCTTGATCAAGCGCAGTACCGTGGATTTGCCGGAACCACTGGGGCCGATCAAGGCGACCTTTTGGCCTTGCGCAATGCTCAGGTCGAGGTGGTCGATGACCCGCGTTTTGCCAAAGTCTTTGACCACTTGCGTGAGCTGAATCTGTGCCGGCGCCAGGCGGTGAGGGTGGGCGAGATCAGTCATGGCTGCGCCTTTCAAGGTAGCGGAAGAACAGGGAGGTCGGCACGCTGATCGCCAGGAACATCAAAGCCATGACCGTGTAGGGTTCGTTGTAGCGGTAGGTCATGCCGGCGATCTGCTTGGCCGCCTGGAACAGTTCCGGAATGGTGATCACCGCCAGCAGCGGGGTTTCCTTGAACATGCCGATCAGGTAGTTACCCAGAATCGGCAGCATCGGTTTGAGTGCTTGTGGCAACACCACCCGCCGCCATGTGGTGGCGGTATCCAGGTCCAGCGCCTTGGCGGCCTCCCATTGACCGGCCGGCACGCCCTCGATGGCGCCGCGGTAGGCTTCGGCAATGTAGGCGCCGTAATAAAGCCCCAACCCGATAACGCCGGTCGAGATCGCGGGCAGGGTGATGCCAATTAGCGGGAAGGCGAAAAACAGCACATACAACTGCACCATCAATGGCGTGTTGCGAAAGAAACTCAGGTAGCCGCGGCTCAGCGCGTGAAGCACGCCAACACGCGAGCGTTGCGCAATGGCCAGCGCCAACCCCAACAACACCGCAAGCAGAAACCCCAACACCACTACTTGCAGGGTCACCAGCAAGCCGAGCAACAGGTCGGGAACAATCGACCAGGCAAACGCGTAGTCGAAATTCATGCGCTACGGTCCTGTCGCCATGCGGTTATGCGTCGTTCGTAGCGCCTGACCAGCCAGCTCAACGGCCACGCCATGAGGAAATAACACACCAGCACGAGGCTCCAGATCAGCGTTTGCTGCCCCAAGGTGGTCACCAATTGCCCGCCGGAAAAGGTCAAATCACTCAAGGTGATCAGCGACACCAGCGAGGTGGTTTTCAGCAGCTCCACGCACTGGTTACCCAGCGGCGGCAGCATGAACGGCAAGGCTTGGGGCAACAGGATGCGGCGAAAGGCGGTCACTGGCGCAAAGTCCAGCGCACGCAGGGCGTCGTGCTGGCCGCGACTGACGTTGATCAGCGCCGAACGCACGATCTCTGAACCATACGCCGAGAATGTCAGGCCCAGGCCGAGTACGCCGGTGGTCATCGGCGACAGGCGGATGCCGAACAACGGCAAGATAAAAAACAGGTAAAACAGCAGCACCAACGCCGAGATACCGCGCAGCACTTCGACGTACACCGTGGCGATCCAGCGCAGCGCGCGGGAGGGTGACAACCGCATCAGCGCAATCACCAGGGACAACACCAGCACCAGCACCTCTGCCAGCACGGTGATATGCACGGTGGTCAGCGCGCCTTGGGCTAACTGGCGCGCAATAAACGCTGCGGTGTCCAGCGTTGACGGTTCAATCGACATGACGCCTCAGAGCGCGCAGCGTTGTGCGGCGGTCACACCTGCTTCCGGCAATTCATTTTCGCTGTAGCCGTATTTTTGCAGGATCTTCAGCAACTCACCGGACGCGCGCAGTTTTGCCAGTTGCTCGTTAAACGCTTGAGTGAACTCAGGGTCGTTTTTCGGCAGGCCGTAGGCGTGGTAATTCCACGACGGTTGGCCGTGCGCATCAGGGATTTGCTCAAAGGGCAGGGCGCGCTCGATGGCCTGGCTGTTGGCTTTTTTGACCAGGCTGATGATCTCGGCATCCGGGAAATACACCACATCAACGCGGTCGGCTTCAAGCGCGGCAAGCGCTTCGGTGTCTTTGTCGAACAGCACCACATTGCTCGCGGCAATCTTCGTGTCTCGGGCCTCCTGCACCTGGTTGGAGCCGGTCTGCGTGGCCAGCCGCGCCTTGGGGTTCGCGGCAACGTCCTGCAGGCTGTGCAGCTTCAGCGGGTTACCCGCCTTGACGATAAAGGCACCGCCGGAGCGGGTGACGGGGTTGGAGTAGCCAATCACTTTGCAGCGGCTGGCATTGATAAAGAGCCCTGCGCCAATCAGGTCGAAACGCCCCGCCGCGAGCCCCGGCACCAAAGAACCGAAATCGGTGATCGGGGTTTCAATGCGGGTGATGCCCAACGATTTGAGGATGGCCTCAAGCACCTCGACATTCGCCCCGGTGATTTTTCCATCGGTGCCGATATAGGCGTAAGGCTGTTCATTGGCGATGCCGGCAACCAGCCCGTTGGTGCGGCCTTTCTCGAGCAAACCGGCCATGGCTGATGACGCAAACAGGGCGCTCAGCAGCGCGGCGCACCCCAGGGTGGCGGACAGCGAGCGAAGGTTGATGCCTTTCATGATGAACTCGACGAGGAAGTGGAATCGGGGGATTTGCTGGCGACAGCGCGCGGTCACGGCGACTGGAATCAGGCGCGACAGGCTTTGCCAAGTGTTGGGGGATGACTCTATAGATATAACAAATATTGTTTAAATATCGTTAGAGCATATGCATAGATCGAAGGGGCGGCGGACAGTCGGGCGACTCTCCGCCGGTGTGGGGCGGGTTTACTCGTTCACATCCATGAATTCTTCAGCCCAGGCCACGTAGCTTTCCGGCAGCGTGTAGGTGTGCGTCAGCTCGGTAGCGCTGAGGTTGGAGGTGCTGTGGGTCAACTTGCGTTGGGCACGCAGGCTGTCGTAAGTCGCCTTGATCGACGCAAAGTAGGCGCCGTGGCCAGCGACCACAATGCGCACGCCCAGCGCGGCCAGGCGCTCACTGTCATTGAGCTTGGGGTTGCCGTAGGTCACCAGCATCAGTGGCACGCTGAGGTTTTGCGCGATCTGCTCAAGGTGCTCGAAGTCTTTCACGCCGACCATGCAGATACCGTCCGCGCCGGCCTTTTCATAAGCTTTGGTGCGCGCGATCACGTCTTCGGTCGGCAACACGCCGGCATTCGTGCGGGCGATGATCGACAGTTCCGGGTCGACGCGCGCTTCAAGCGCCGCCTTGACCTTGCCGATGCCTTCCTCGACCGTAATCAGGTCGGTGGACTTGCGCCCGAATTGCGCGGGCAACAGCGTGTCTTCGATGGTGAGCGCCGCAACGCCTGCACGCTCAAGTTCTTCGACGGTGCGCATCACATTCAGCGCATTACCGTAGCCGTGGTCGGCGTCGGCGATGAACGGCAACTGGGCCACACGGCCGATCCGGGTCGCCTGCTCAACGAACTCACTCAGTGTAATCAGCGCAAAATCGGGTGCCGCGAGTACCTGCAACGAAGCGACTGAGCCACCCAGAATGCCCACTTCAAAACCCAGGTCGGCGGCGATTCGCGCAGACATGGGGTCGAAGACGGAAGCGGTTTCAACGCAGATTTGCTTTGCAAACAGTTCACGGAATTGGCGGCGCAGCGCTGAGTGAGAAATTTTTGGCATGTTCTTTCCTGGCTCTGGTCATCGTCGAGTGACGATCAATGTCTATTCATGGTGGCGCGAGATTACCACGCAGACGAACAGGGGATTATGACGTTTGAGCATGAGCGGCGCGCCAAATGCACAGACTGAGCGCCTATAGTGGTTCTACCGCCCCGTTGATTCACCGGGTGGCCGTGAACGCCAGACAATAAAGGTGAGCATAATGAACCGCGAATTCAAGCCCGACCTGCCCGACGATGTGTCAAACCCCTTAGTCGACGCCGAGTACTTTGAGTACAGCAAAGCGGCCAACCCGATCAGCGCCAATCTGATCAGCCGGATTCCTTACCACAGCTTCCCGGCAGCGCTGTATGACAGCGGCCCCTCACGGGTCGTGCCGCTTGACCTCAGCGCTGAGCTGGGCTGCGAAGGCCCTGTGACCGGGCCTGGGCTGTGCGCCAATTTCATTCGGCTGAACGCCGGTGAAGCGCTGAACCTGCACCCGAATGCCACTTCACAAGTGTTTTATGTGATAGCAGGCGCGGGCACAGTAGTGCAGGGCGAGCACGCCATTGAATGGTCCGCCGGCTGTTTTATCGCGCTGCCTGGCCTGCTGCAAGCGCGCTTTCGCGCCACCCAGGATGCGCGTCTTTACTACGTGCACGATGAACCGCTGTTGCGCTACCTGGGCGTGACGCGCAGCACCGACCGCTTCTTGCCGACGCTGTATCCCGCAGCGCTGGCTAACTTGAAACTGCGCGAAGCGGCAGACGACCCGCGTGCTCAGGACCGCAGCCGTATCAGTATTTTGCTGGGCAATCGCAACTTCCCGCAGACTCGAACCGTGACGCATGTGCTGTGGGCCATGTACGGAATCCTGCCCGCCGGCTCGATCCAAAAGCCCCACCGCCACCAATCGATAGCACTCGACTTCATCATCGACTGCCCCACGGGCTGTTATTCGCTGGTGGGCACCGAGCTGGACGCGCAAGGGCAGATTCACAACCCGGTACGCGTCGACTGGTCGCCCGGCCTCGCGTTCGTGACGCCACCGGGCTACTGGCACGCGCACTTCAATGAGTCCGACAAAGAAGCGTTCCTGATCCCGATTCAGGACGCGGGGCTGCAAACGTATTTGCGCGCGTTGGATATTCGGTTCAGTTGAGGGGCGACGACCAGAGGCGACACTCGGCCAGTAAATGAATGCATTTATTGCATTTTTTGTGAATTACGTTATGCGTTATCAGTATTTTACAGGCGGCGCTCAGGCCTTCATCGTGTGCACCCCTACACAGAATGCCGAGACCGTGCGCGCGGATCGACTTGAAATGCCCGAGAGGGCATCTGGAGACGAACGTGCGTTACCTGACAAAACTCGCGGCGGCCATGGCCGCCGCATTCCTGTGCCTGACCGCGAACGCGCAAACGCTGGTGGTCGGTGACCAAAGTTACAACGCTCAAGCGGTGATGGAAGCGGCGGGCGTGCTCGACGATTTGCCCTATCAGCTTGAATGGAAGCAATTTACAGCGGGGTCGCCGGTCGCCGAAGCGCTCAACGCCAACAGCCTGGATATTGGCTTGCTGGGTGACGCGCCCGTGCTGTTCCTGGGCGCTTTGGGCGCGCCGATCAAGGTGATTGCAGTCAGTCGGCAAAACCTTGACGGCGTGGCCATTCTGGTCAAAAAAGACTCGTCGATCCACAGCCTCGCAGACCTTGCAGGCAAACGCGCGGCCGTCTGGAAAGGCTCCTGGAGCCAGCAACTGCTGCTCACCGCGCTGGACAAAGCCGGTGTGCCACGCGACTCGCTGACGTTGCGCTACCTGAGCGCGCTGGACGCATCACATGCGCTTGAGGGCGGCTCGGTTGACGTCATCGCCACGTGGGAGCCCTACGTGACGCAGCTTGAGCGCCAAGGTGCACGGGTGCTGGCAACCGCCGACGGGTTGATCCCCCGCTCAAAGTTTTATTGCCGCCAACGCGAAAGCTGTGGATACCAAGCGCGCGCAAATCAGTGACTTCCTCCAGCGCCTGAAAAAAGCCCGTGACTGGACACGTCAAAGCCCCGCCAACACCGACGCTTATGCAGACGCCTGGGCCAAACGCACCCGCGCCGATGCAAACATCGCACGCGCCTGGTTTGCCAGAGCGCGCACCACGGTCGAGCCACTCACGGCGCAGTCGCCCGTCGAAGCGCAAAAGACCGTGGACTTTTTCGCAGGCCAGGGCCTGGTCAAATCGTACCCGGCAGCCAGCCTGTTCGACCCGTCATTCGCGGCCGCATTGCAGCCCGCCGTCGCCACCACTCAGCCCTGAACGCTTGAAGGAATAGTTCGATATGACTAAAAGACAGCTCAAACTGGGCGCCTTGACCATGGGCTGTGGTGGGCCAGGCCGCCACAACCTGTGGCTTGACCCTCAACTGCCTGCCGACGCCAGCGTTAACGTCGACTGGTACATCGACATCGCGCGCCAGGCCGAGGCGGCACTGTTCGACTTGATGTTTATCGTCGACAGCCAGTTCATCACCGAGGGTTCGCCCTCTCATTATCTGAATCGCCTGGAGCCGCTGACGCTGCTCTCGGCGCTTGCCGTCAGCACGCGGCATATCGGCTTGGTCGGCACGCTGACCACTTCGTACAACTCGCCGTACAACGTCGCGCGGCGCCTGGCCTCACTCGACCTGATCAGCAAAGGCCGCGCCGGCTGGAACGTGGTCACCAGCGGCGACGCCGGCACTGCCGGTAATTACAGCCGCGACGAGCATTATGATTACGACACCCGCTATGGCCGGGCGGCCGAACATGTCCAGGTGGTGCAGGGGCTGTGGAACTCTTACGAGGACGATGCGTTTGTGCGTGACAGAGCCACCGGCGAGTTTCTCGACCCACGCAAACTGCACAGCCTGAACCACAAGGGCGAGCACTTTTCGGTGGTCGGCCCGCTGAATATCCAACGCTCGCCGCAAGGCCAGCCAGTGATATTCCAGGCCGGCGATTCCGCGCAAGGCCGCGACCTCGGCGCCGCGACGGCCGATGTCATTTTTACCCATGCAGCCAGCATCGAGCAGGGCCAGGCTTTTTACCGCGATATAAAGGCCAGGGCGGCGCAGCACGGCCGCGACCCAGAGCAATTACTGATAATGCCGGGGGCCGAAATCTACGTCGGCGACACCGACGAGCACGCACGTGAAATCGAACAGCACTACCATCAGGCCGACCATAGTTTTGAGCTTGCGCTGAAAGAATTCGGGCGTAATTTCGGCTGGCATGATTTCAGCCAATATGACCTCGATGCGCCGTTTCCGCAGCAGAGCCTGGAAGCCGCACGCAGCAGCTTTTTCACCGCCGCCAAACGCATTGCAGACCAGGCCCGCGAGCAAGGCTTCACCTTGCGCCAAGCCATAGCGTTCGGTCGACAACTGCGCCCCGGCGCTTTCGTAGGCACGGCTGAGACCGTCGCACAAAAGATCGCCGCGTGGTTCGAAGCACGCGCCGTGGATGGTTTTAATCTCTACATCGGGCACCCGGAGCAATTCACGCGCTTTACCCAGGAAGTCATACCGTTGTTGCAAGCGCGTGGTGTTTATCGCACGGCGTATGAAGGTACGACGCTGCGGGAGAGCTTGGGGTTGCAGATTCCGCGGTGTCGCCAAGGGTAGTTGCGTCCGGCCGCAGACGGTAGGCGGGCTTGCCAGTTATCAGGCATGGGATTTTTCGTTCAACCTGAAGACGATGCCATCCACCTTCATTTCAACGGTGTACTTGAACAGCACATTGGCGTGTTTGGACATGCCAGGGAGTCGGTAGCAGTCCCATCCGCCAGTCATGCCGTGTACCGGGATTCTGTAAGGGGCGCCTGACTCCAGAGGTTCGCCGAATTGAGATTTAACCCAGGCCTGAGTCATCTTGCTGTTGAGGTGGTATGGCAGACTACCTTTGTATATTGGCTCTCCTTCGAAGCCCTTAAGAAAGGTAATAAATAGATCTTCAAATCGCTTGTTGCCAGCCCAGAACCCCAGCTCTATACCCGGTTCAGGCGACATCGACAAAGTGTCGCTGTCGTCAAAAATACCCTTTGGTGGACCGCCCGGAAGATACATGCCGGAGGCTATCAACTCGGGGTAAGTAAGCCCGAGAGCTTTGACCAAGTCATTGATCATTGCAGCGTTCATATCAATACCACTCTTATTGCAAGGAGATTGTGCAGGTCGCTAAGTGCGGTTTTAACCTGCTCTTCGGTAAAGCCCTGTTCAAGTAGGTAAGGACTGATGGCATCAAGTTTCACAACGTCAAATGACGCGAAAAACCGAGCTGATTTTGCGAGATACAATGCCGCAGACGAATGGATAAATAGTTTAAGTTCAATGTGCGACGAATGACGCCAGTGAAGTTATCAAAGGGGATTGCCGTGCTCTCTAGGGCGTCACACTTGCGACCGCGCCCTTGGCCTGGTCCAGCCAGTTTTTTGAGGGTGGTGCTTGGGCCTCCAATGCCTGCGAGGCTTTGAGTATCTCG
>NZ_VUAZ01000060.1 GCF_009296165.1 Pseudomonas kitaguniensis
TTGGTGCGCTGGCAGCACCGCAACTGGGCGCGCAGTCACCGGCCAAGTTTATCAAGGTGCTGGAGGACAGCGGCCTGATCCTGGAAGTCGGCACCTGGATTCTCGATGAAGCGTGTGGCGCTTTTGCGCAGTTGATTGGTGAAGGTTTGGTGGACCCGCTGAACTTCAGCTTGTGTGTGAATATCAGCCCCCGACAGTTTCGCCAAAATGACTTTGTAGAGCGCGTGGCGCGCAGCCTCAAACGGCATAAGCTGCCCTTTAGCCTGCTGAAACTTGAGATCACCGAGGGCATCGTGATTCAGGACCTCGACGACACCGTGGCCAAGATGCGTCGACTAAAAAAACTCGGCGTGAGTTTTGCCATGGATGATTTCGGCACAGGCTACTCGTCGCTGACCTACCTCAAGCGCCTGCCGGTGGATGCGCTGAAGATCGACCAATCGTTTGTGCGCGACGCAACCCACGACCCCAACGACGCGGAGATCATCCGTGCCATCGTGGCCATGGCGTGCAGTCTGAACCTGGACGTGATTGCCGAGGGCGTGGAAACCCCGGAGCAACTGGCGTTCCTGCAAAAGCTGGGCTGCCATTTGTTCCAGGGTTATTTGCACAGCCGGCCGTTACCGATCGATGGGTTCAGGCGGTTGCTGGGCTAAGCCTGTGTGTGATCACACCAGCTTGAGGACGCGATACCCGCTGTTCGTCCATTCCAATGCAGCCAGGTCGTACTTTTCGCCGTAGTAGTCCAACACGCCGTCGATAACCGCCATCGAATGGCCAAAGCCAGCCACCGTTCCGATTGCGCCGTTTAACAGTTCATGGACATCCGAATCACGTACATAGGCATGCAACCCCAGCCTGCGCAGGGCTTCGCCAGGGTATTCGCCATCGTTCAAGGTTTCCATGGCGACCTCAAAGCTCTCGCTGCCACGAAAATCGTTATTCTCCGTTTGTGCACGCTTGGCGCTCACCGCAAACAGGAAGTTGGCGTTGTCCAGCAACCCTTGGTCACTGCCGTAGAAGTGGGAGGCGCCTTTAGCCAAACGAAGTTCGGCGTGAGTCAGGTGCAGACTAAAACCATCCCTCATCATCACGTGGTAACCGTCGGCAGTGGCCGTCACTTGCTTGTAGACGCCCTCCGGGTTTTGCCCGAACTTCGTCATCGCGGCCTTGATCGCCGACACCGTGACACAGTTGCCCTCAAGCCCTTGATAGAAGCCACTCCAGATGTCCATTGGCCGAACCGGCGGCGTTTGCCTGGAGGGCGAGCGCAGGCATGCCGCAGCCGGGTCATTAAACAGCTTGTACCCATAGCCATGATCAACCCTGCGCTGTTTACCGTAGCTATGACTGACGCCATCCAGCACCAGCGCACTGCCCACATTGTGAGTTTCAAGCACACCGAATTCACCCGCCCCCACTAATTCACTGGCGGGCACAGACTGCGACATGCCGTACACACCCATACTCTTCAAGCATCTCAAGGTGGTCTCGCCGCGCAAGCTTTCGGCCAGCGCTGTATCAAAATCGGCGTGGCCTTTAACGCTCTGCTGACGCTTGACGAAAGCAGCCAAGACCACGTTGGCGCTCCCCACCAAGCCCTGATCATCGCCCGCGAATGTCGAAGCCCGAGCCGCCAGTTGCAACTCCTGATGCGACACGTGAACCTTGAACTCATCTTTCATCGTGATTTCATAACCATCGCCGGAAGGCTGGATGTGCTCAAACATATCCGCCGGGCTTTGGCCAAAGGTCATCATCATCATTTTAATCACAGCAGCGTGGGTGCTGCCGTCAAAGTCCTCGCCAAATCGACGCTCTCGGACGTTAAACCCATTAACAATGTCTACGGGTTTCTCGCCTTTGCCTTCCAATGCCGGCCCTGCCTGTTGCAGTGCCATGACAGCCCACGGGCTGCGGACCATTGAGATATTCATACACGGTTTATCCTTTAAAATTCGCGGCGATTAAATCAAAGCGATAGCGTTACCACGTGTCGGCGAGCGCCCTTCCTTGCCCCATAGCTCTTCATGCCCATTGATCACCGCAACCGAATGACCGGTGCGATTGCACATACCCACCATGCCGTTGGCGAGGTCACGGACAGACACCGTGCGCATGTGTTTTTGCAACCCCAAGCGCTTGAATCCTTCCCCTGGGCCGGACTCATCTTCGCCATCATTCAAGCTACGGACCGCCGCACTGAAACTCTTGCCTGCCGTACGGTCGTTATTTTCCATGTGCGCGCGCTTGGCGCTGACCGCAAACAGAAACTGCGCATCCTTGAGCATGCCTTTGTCCTGACCGACAAACTTGGCACCCCGCGCGCCATCAACTAACTCGCGGTCACTGAGGGTGACAACCACGTCATCGCGCATGGTGACTCGGTAGCCAGTGCCATCCTTTTTTACTTCCTTGTAGATGTCGGTCGGGCTTTGACCAAATTTATGCATCGCCGCTTTTATCGCCGAGACCGTGACGCAATTGCCGTCAGGCCCCTGGCGGAACCCGCTCCAAATATTGGCTGGCTTGGCGCCGTTACGTTTGTCCGACAGGCCCGCAATGGTTGCATCGGAGCCAGGCTTAAACGGCTCCGGTAAAACACCGGGCGTCACTTGCGGCTGTACTTTCGGTTGTACTTTCGGTTGTACTTTCGGTTGTGGTATTGGTTGCGGAGGGACGAGCGGAAGAGTCTGGTCTTTTTTATCCGAAACCAGCGTCATCATCTGCATAAAAAGCGAGTTAACCAATGCAATCAGCATACTGACTGCGCCTGTTTCGTCGCCCGCAGCTTTCACCGAGCTATGCCAGGGAAGTGTCGGGGTGTGCTGAACAAAAGTGACTTCTGCTGTTGTTTTGTGAGGGGCGGAGTAGTTGCCAGCCCTCACACTCTCCAATGGCTGGACAGGAATCACCGGTACTACGCGTGCACTGTTATTAATCGGACAAGAAGACATCACAACCTCCACGAACAGCTACCTCCCGGGCATGAATGCCCGGGAAGGTAGTGTTTTTATCAAAGGGTTTGAGAAGCGAATTAACGAATCAATTGCCCGACCTTGATCGGTTGATGAAACCCTGGCGCCTCAAGCTGGTTTGGTATTCAGCAGGTGCAGGGCTGGTCAAATCGGGGGACGGCAGAGGAAGGTAAGGCTTCACGCCAGGCGTTGGAACAGTATTTTCTGGATGCTTGAAATGAGGCGCTACATGGAAGGGGATCGGCTTATGCTGCAGGTCAGTATTCGGCAATACGCTGGTATCAATCCTGCGATTAATAGGTGGCACGTGCGGCAAGACACGCGGGGTAATCGTGACCCGTGGTGGTACAGCTTTGTCATGAATTACACCGGTGTCGGGGCAGGGGCAATGGTTGATGTTGACTTCTACGTGTACCTGCGCATTTGAGTCGTTGGTCACATTTACTTCGGGCCGCGGTGTCGGCGTGAAAGGCGTTGGCGTGATGACCCTGAACGGACTTGCGTCCGGCATCACCTTCGGCAACGGACCTGCATCCGGCGTGACCTTCAGCGGGCCTGCTTTATCGGGCATCACCTTC
>NZ_VUAZ01000061.1 GCF_009296165.1 Pseudomonas kitaguniensis
CTGTGTATGCAAAAGCCGCATTTGATAGAGCGGAAGCCGGCCCAATCCCACAGGCAGAATCTGGTCAACCTGTGGGAGCGGGCTTGCTCGCGATTACCGGTGTGTCAGTTGAAAAATACTTATCTGAAACCCCGCAATCGCGAGCAAGCCCGCTCCCACATTTTGATCTGTGCCTGGCTTACAGGCCGGTGACCAAGTGTACAACCCCACCCGCCAATACCATCACCGCCGGCACACCCGCCGCCTTCAACGCCTGCGCATCCAGACGCCCCGCATCCAGCAACTGCACGCGCACCCGCGTCAGGGCCATGCGCTGTTGCGACTTCGAGGTTACCCGCCCCGCCCAACGCACTCAGCACATCGGCCGACAACAAACCCGGTGTCGCCACCGTCGCCGTCTCCGCAATCAAATCCGGCGTCAGGGCCTTCCAGAACGCCTGCTGTAATTTTTCAAACATGCTCAGCCCTCCAAAGCAGGTGAAGTTTCAACGATAGCCGCGTGATAAACGCGCAACACCTCGCGCACTTGCGCGGCCTCTTCCAGGCCCAGCACTTGGCGGGCGATGCGCTGGCAGTCGGCCAAGTCCACACCGCGCACGGTAGCTTTAATGGTCGGAATCAACGGCACACTCACCGACAACTCATCCACGCCCAGCCCGACCAATACCGGCACCGCCAGCGCTTCGGACGCGAGCGCGCCGCACACACCCACCCACTTGCCATGCGCATGCGCAGCCTTCACGGTGGTGGCGATCAAACGCAGCACCGAGGGGTGAAAGCTATCCGTCTGGCTGGCCAGGCGCGGGTGGTCGCGGTCCATGGCCAAGGTGTATTGGGTCAGGTCATTGGTGCCGATGGAAAAGAAATCCACATGCGGCGCAAACACATCCGCCATCAACGCAGCGGAGGGCACCTCGATCATGATGCCCAGCTTCGGCAGCTCGGTGAGCCCCAGCGCCAGCGCTTCCTGCTGCAGAAGCTTGCGTGCCAGGTGCAGTTCCGAGAGCAGGCTGACCATCGGCAACATGATATGCAGCCGCGTTAAACCGGCACTCGAAAGAATCGCGCGGAACTGCTCGCGCAACAGTTCAGGGCGCTCCAGGCACAGGCGAATACCGCGCAAACCAAGGAAAGGGTTGGTCTCGCTTGCCATCGGCACATAGGCCAACGGCTTGTCGCCACCCACGTCCAGCGTACGCACCACCAGGTTGCGCTGGGTGCCCAGGGCGTGGGCGATTGCGCAGTAGGTGCCGGCCTGTTCTTCGGGGCTGGGCGCGCGATTGCGGTCGAGGTAAAGGAACTCCGAACGCAGCAAACCGACGCCCTCGGCACCCAGCGTCAGCGACTGTTCTACCTCGTGTAATGAGGCAACGTTGGCCGTGACCTCAACCTGATGGCCGTCGCGGGTGGTGGCCGGCAACGCTGCCTGCGCCACTTCACGCTGTCGCCTCTGCCCTTGCTGCTGGCGGGCGGCCTGCAGTTGGGCGATTTCGGCGCGGTCGGGTGCCAGGTGCAGCTCGCCTTTGTCGGCATCGAGCAGCACTTGTTTGCCGTTGGCCAATGCCAGCACGTCAACCGGCACGCCGCACAACGCCGGCAGGCCGAGCGCACGCGCGAGGATCGCCACGTGGCTGGTCGCACCGCCACCAACGGTGACAAAACCCAGGACCTTGCGCGTATCCAGGCTGGCGGTTTGCGAGGGCGTCAATTGCTCGGCGATCAGGATGGCTTGCTCGGGCAGGTCCCAGGTGCTGTCTTGAATACCCAGGATCAGTTTCAGCACGCGCTGGCCGACATCGGTCAAATCGGCCGCACGTTCGGCGAGCAGCGCATTGCCCAGGCCCTGGAACAATGTGGCGGTTGCCAGCGTGGCGCGGCTCCAGGCAAAGGCAGCGCTTTTGCCGTTGGCCAGCAGGGCATGCGCTTGCTCAAGCAGGGTCGGGTCTTCGAGCAACTCCTGATGGGCACGGAATATCTGTGCCTGCGCGCTGCCGGCCGACGTGGCTTGCAGGGCGCGCAGTGCCTCGCTCGCCGCCAGCAGGCCACGCTGCAACGCGGCACGTTCGCCCGCCTCGCCTGCGCCCTGTTCGGTGATCTTCAGTTCAGGCTCAGCCACTTGAACCACTTGGCCAAACGCCGACCCCGGTGACGCACACACACCCCGCAGCACGCTTGCCGACGCTACCGACGCTGCGGGCGCAATCGGTTCAACCACCCCGGCCGTGCCGCAACCGTCTCACCGCAGCCTTCGGCCAACAACGCGGTGAGTGCCTTGATGGCCTCGTCGGCATCCTCGCCCGCCGCACTGACCTGCAAGGTGTCGCCCTGCACCGTTTGCAACGCCATGATCGCCACCAGCGATTTGGCGTTGGCACGCTGGGTGTACTTGTGCAGGTAAATGCTTGCGTTGAAACCCTTTGCCGCGCGGGCAAGCACCGCCGCAGGGCGTGCGTGCAAACCGTTGGCGTTGGGCAAGGTCAGCGGCTCGGAGAACAACGCTTCACCGCCCTCTTGATCCACAGTTTGCACCGCATCGCCCGGCGATACGCGCAGCAGCGGCTGGCCCACCTCCACCACACCGCCACCCGGCATCAGCAGCACAAACGGCTCGCCGCTGACCACCAGCATCAGGGTCAACAGGCTGCGCGCGTTAAGTGCCACGTAGTCAGCATCGAATTCAATCAGCGGTTCGCCAACCGCGACTCGCTGGCCTTCCTGCACCAGAGCAGTGAACCCCTTACCTGCCAGGTTCACGCTATCCAGGCCGATGTGCAGCAACACCTGCACACCGTTGTCGTCGGTCACGCTGACCGCATGACCACTGTTCTGGATATTGCTGATCACGCCGGCCAACGGCGCGCAAAGGGTCTGCGAGGTGGGATCGATGCACAGGCCGTCGCCGATCATGCGACTGGCGAACACCGGGTCGGGCACTTGATCCAGCGCCAGCAGCACGCCGGACAGGGGCGCCAGCAGTTGCAGGGGTTGAGTTGTGGTCATCACTTCACCTGTTGTTGTGTTCTGTAAAAATCATTGGGTGTATGCACAGATCCCACATAAAGCTCACCCACCTGAGTGCGGGTTATTCCCACCAGTATTCGACCTGCACACCCACGTTCGAGCCATGCCGCGCCGTGCCGTAGGCGCCGGTGTCGGACAAGGCCGAGCCCGCCGCCAGCTCATTCGCCGCGCGTTTGGCCGCTTGGTTCCAGGTGGCATAGGTGTAGTACAAACGCACTTCCGGCCGCGCCCAGAAATCTGCGCCGTTAGGCGACCAGGTTGGGGCGAAGGTAAATTTGCTCAGTTTGCGCGTGCCGCCGGCGGCCTCGACTTGATCGTGCCCAAGTTCGCTGACCAGCTTGAACTGCTCGCTGATGGCATACGCCGGGCGCACACCGATGGACATCCAGTTTTGATCGCGGCGGCCTGCGCGAACGTCCTTTTGGTACACCGCCTCGATTTGCCCACCAAAACGCGGCGTCACCTGCCAGTCAAAAAACTCCACGGCGCGGTAGCTTTTGCTGCTCTTGTCCAGAGTGGTGTCGCCGGTATAACCCAACCCGGTGCCGGGGCCTTCGCCGTACTGCAAGGCGAATTTGTTTTTGCCGCCGAGGAACGCTTGCTGCACGTGCTGCGCCGTGAGCGCCCAGCCGCTGTTGGTGTCACGCCCACCGGCCTTGTCGATGTAGCTCAAACCCAATTCCAGCTCACCGCCGGGGTTGGTCTTGAAGCCCGCCACGTTAAAGTCGTGACGGGTGACGTATTGCTTCTGGTACAGGTTGTCCTTGCGCGAAAGCGCATAGCTGTACTTGAGGCCGCCGATCAGCACGTCCTCGACACCGCCGCCGGTGGCGCTCTGGTTCCAGTAATAGAAGTCGGAAATATGGATGTCATTACGTTTGTAGTAACGCCGACCGGCCCACAGCGAACCGCCATTCAGGCTCGGCAGGTTGGACCATTGCGCGTACATCTGCGGCATGCGCGCCGAGCCGTTGTCTTCACCCTGAAACTTCAGGGCGCGGTCGTACTGGTTGTACAGCGACGCCATGGCATCGACGCTGAGCACCGAGCCGTCATCGAAGGTCAGCAGGTCCTGACGCACTTCAAATTCGGCGTACTGCTCGCATTCGTTACCCAAGCGGTATTTGGTTTGCGCCCCCGGCAATTGGAAACATTGCTGCTTGCCACTGCCGGTTGAAGTACCCGCGCCGCTGCGCAAGTAACCGGCAAATTCCAACGCATCAGCGGCAAATGGGGCAGTGAAACAGGACGCAAGCAGGCCCAGCTTTAGGGTGGTTTTCATGAAGCACTCCGGTATTTTTATTATGGTTTGGCGAAGCGCCCCTGCACGCTCACGCAGGGGTTGGAGCGGGTCTCAGTCCTTGAGGTGCAGCACAAACGATTCGTAAGCGCGCAACGCCACCGTGCGCGTGAGCACCGGGCTGTCGGGGTAGTTGCTGATCAGCAAGCGTTGCTCGGTGGCCGCGTTGAACACGTGGTCGGGCAGTTGGATTTCGCAGGGTTGGCCATAAAAGTTGTTCAGCACCAGCAAGCGTTCGCCCTCGCCTTCGCGCAGGTACGCCCAAACCTGGCGGTGGTCTTGCAGCAGTGGGCGATAAATGCCTGTCTGGATCAGCGGCTCGTGGCGGCGCAACGCAATCAGCGCGCGGTAGTGATGCAGCACCGAAGCCGGGTCATCCAACTGAGCTTCGACATTGATCTGCGCCGCGTTGGCCGCCAGGCCGATCCACGGTTCGCCACGGCTGAAACCGGCATTCGCCTCGGTGTTCCACTGCATCGGTGTGCGGCCGTTATCGCGCGACTTTTGCATGATTGCCGCCATGCTCGAGGCCTCGGTCTCCCCGGCATCGCGCTTGAGGCGGAAGATGTTCAAGGTCTCGACATCACGGTACTGCTCAATCGTGTCGAAACCCGGGTTGGTCATGCCTATTTCTTCGCCCTGGTACACATACGGCGTGCCCTGAAGGAAGTGCAGCGCAGTCGCGAGCATCTTGGCCGAGACCACGCGGTGCTCGCCGTCGTCACCGAACCGCGAGACCACACGCGGCTGGTCATGGTTACACCAGAACAACGCGTTCCAGCCGCCGCCGGCCTGCATGCCCATCTGCCATTCGGAAAGAATTTGCTTGAGTTGCAAGAAATCAAAATCAGCCTTGACCCACTTTTGCAGGTTCGGGTAATCGACCTTCAAGTGATGAAAGTTGAAGGTCATCGACAGCTCTTTCGACGCCGGGTTTGAATAACGAATGCAGTGGTCCAGGCGGGTCGACGACATTTCGCCGACGTTGATCAGGTCATGCCCTGCGAACACTTCGCGGTGCATTTGCTGCAGGTATTCATGCACGTTAGGGCCGTCGGTGTAGAAGCGGCGGCCGTCGCTGGTGTCTTCGGGGAAATCGGCGGGTTTGGAGATCAGGTTGATCACGTCCAGGCGGAAACCGCCCACGCCTTTGTCGCGCCAGAAGCGCATCAACTTGAAGACCTCGGCGCGCACCTTGGGGTTGTCCCAATTCAGGTCGGCCTGGGTATGGTCGAACAGGTGCAGGTAGTACTGGCCGGTTTGCGCTTCATATTCCCAGGCCGAGCCACCGAACTTGGATTGCCAGTTGTTCGGCTGGTCGCGCCAGATATAAAAGTCGCGGTACGGGTTGTCGAGGCTGCTGCGCGCTTGCTGGAACCACTCATGCTCGATGGAGGTGTGGTTGACCACAATGTCGAGCATCAGTTTGATGCCGCGCTTGGCCGCCGCGCTGATCAGCCGGTCGCAATCGGCAATGGTCCCGTAGCTGGGGTCGATGGCGTAGTAGTCGCTGATGTCGTAGCCATTGTCGCGTTGCGGCGAGCGCAGGAACGGGGTGACCCACAGGTAATCCACGCCGAGCCATTTCAGGTAATCGAGTTTGTCGACGATGCCCAGCAGGTCACCGGTGGCGTTACCCGCGTGGCTGTGGAAGCTTTTTGGGTAGATCTGGTAGATCACCGAGTGCTGCCAGTTGTGCATGGAGACTCCTTCAGCTTGGAATGCAATCAAATGTGGGCGCGGGCTTGCCCGCGAAAGCGCTGGATCAGGCGACGCGATACCCCGGCCGAACAATCTTCATGCTCAACACACAGGTCAAAACGAACGGCACGACAATCGCGATGACCATGCCAACCACAAACACCGCGATGGACTGCGGCACGATCGAGATAAACCCGGGCAAGCCGCCGACGCCGATAGCCGAGGCGGTAACCTTGTTCAGCGAGAGGAAAATGCTGCCCAGCGCCGAGCCCATCAAGGCGGCATAAAATGGAAACTTGAAGCGCAGGTTCACCCCGAACATCGCCGGTTCCGTGATGCCGAAATAAGCCGAAATCGCCGAGGTCGAGGCCATGCTTTTGTCGCGCGCATTGCGGGCCATGTAAAACACCGCGAGCGCCGCGCTGCCTTGGGCCAGGTTGGACATCACGATCATCGGCCAGATAAACGTGCCGCCTTGGGTAGCAATAAGCTGCAGGTCGACGGCGAGGAACATGTGGTGCATGCCGGTGATCACCAGCGGCGCGTACAGCAGGCCGAAAATCGCCCCGCCAACCATCGGCGCCAAGTCAAACAGCGTCACCACGCCTTCGGTGATCAGGATGCCGAGGTGGCGGGTGACTGGGCCGATGATCGCCAGCGCCAGCACGCCGGTGACGACAATGGTGGTGATCGGCACAACCAACAGTTGAATCGCATTAGGTACTCGCGCCCGCAGCCACTGCTCGATCACGCTCATTACGTAGGCGGCCATCAGGATCGGCAGGATCTGGCCTTGGTAGCCGACTTTCTCGATCTGGAACACACCTAAAATGTCGAAGTAAGGCAGGCTTTGGCCGTCGAGGCCGGCCACCGCCTTGCCGTAGTTCCAAGCATTCAGCAGGTCCGGGTGCACGAGCATCAAGCCCAATACGATGCCAAGGATTTCACTGCCGCCAAAACGTTTGGCCGCCGACCAGCCCACCAACGCTGGCAGGAACACGAACGAGGTATTGGCCATCAGGTTGATCAAGCTCCACAGGCCATCGAGGTTCGGATACGCCTCCAGCAGCGTCTGGCCCTCGATGAACATGCCCTTGGCGCCCATCAAGTTGTTCACGCCCATCAGCAGGCCGGCGATGATCAGCGCGGGCAAAATCGGCATGAACACATCGGAAAACACCCGCACCAGTCGCTGCAGGGCGTTGGTCTTGTCGGCGCCCTTTTGCTTGACGTCGGCGATGGTGGCGGCAGCGAGCCCGGTTTGTTCGCGCAGCGCGGCGTAGACCTTTTCGACTTCACCGGGGCCGATCACCACCTGGAATAAACCGCCGGTGAAGAACGAACCCTGGACCAGATCGACCTGGTTCAGCGCACTGCCATTGACCAGGTTCGGGTCTTTGAGCGCCAGGCGCAGGCGGGTTACGCAGTGCGCGGCTTGTTCAAGGTTGTCGCGGCCGCCGAGGTTTTCGAGAATCTGGCGGGCAATAGCGCAATAGTCGTGGCTCATGCTTGGTATCCACTTTGATTTTTTTATTTAGGGGCAGTCATTGGCAGCACGCCGAGGGCAAACTTACTCGTCTGTACGAGTGATAGCAATAACTCGTATAGACGAGTTACACAAAGTATATTTTCTGAATATGAGGTCGGACATTTCCGATAGTCCACCGGCGTGCAATGGACAAAGGCCACCTCTGCCACTAAGGTTCCTGCCTTGAACGCGCAGTCCACCTTCATCGCGTCGGGCACAGAGCTATCCCCATGAGTAAATACAACCAGATCTATACCGATCTGCTTGCCAGCATCACCACGGAACGCCTGCAGCGCGGCACACGCCTTCCCTCCGAAACCGAACTGATGGATGCCTACCAAGCCAGCCGCGGCACCGTGCGCCGTGCCATCGAGCAGTTGCAGGAACGTGGTTTTGCACAAAAAATTCATGGCAAAGGCACCTTCGTGCTGTCGCCCAAACCGATTGAATTTCAATTGGGCGGCATCGTCAGCTTCCACGAAACCCACGCCGACCTGGGCGACGACGTACGCACCGAAGTCGTCGAATTCACTCAGTTACCGCTGGAAGATTCGCTGCTGCAGCACATCGAAGCCGAGCCCGGCACGCTGATCACGCGCATCAAACGGGTGCGACGCATCGGCGGCAAACGGGTGATCCTCGACATCAACCATTTCGTCGCCGAGCTGATCCCGGGGCTGGACCGGGTCATCGCCGAACAGTCGATCTACGCGTTTATCGAGCAAACGCTGGAACTGCAGATCAGCTATGCGCAACGCACCATCGAAGCCCTGCCCCGCAGCAAAGATGACCAGGCGCACCTGGACCTCGACGGCCAAAGCCACGTGATCGTGGTGAGCAACCAGACGTTTTTGCAGGACGGGCGGCAGTTCGAGTACACCGAGTCGCGGCATACGCTGGACAAGTTTTACTTTTCGGATATTGCGCGGCGCTAAGCCTTCAGGCTTGCGCAGCAGGCTCGGCGGGCACCAGTGACGCGAGGATCGCGTCGCGACTGGCCGTAAGAATTTCATCTGCCAATGACGAGTCGTCGGGGCAAGCCCGCGACATCACAATCGCGCCGAGCGCCTGCGCCATAGCGGCAAGCCGCGTGGCGCGAGCCTGGGCGCCCTCTTCGCCTTGGGCCGTCACGGCGTCAGCACACAGCAACCCCAACTGTGTCTCGATACCGGCGGCAAAAGCCGCTCGAACCTCGTCCTCTTTACGCGCGGCGTCCCCGCACAGTGCAGCCATCGTACAGCCGGCCGTACGGTCGTCACGGTGCTCGCGAGCAAGGTAAACCCGCACAAACTCCGCCGCCGACGCCCCCTCCGCCAGCGCGGCAGACTGAGCCATGCCGCACGTCGCCGCTTGCGCCATCAAATCCGCCTTGGAGCGGAAATGTTTGTAGAAGCCGCCCTGGGTAAAGCCCGCAGACGCCATCAAATCGGCAATGCCGACGCCATCGAAGCCGCGCTCTCGAAACAGCGCAGACGCCGTTTCAATGATGTGCGCGCGATTTGCCTGCGCCTGTTGCTTAGTGACTTTCATGCTTGACCCAAACGTTGTTCACACAAGCCGCGAGTATACATTGATGTTGATCGACATCAAACCGTTGACATTTTAGAGTTCAGTCGTAATTATTAAAGTCATTCCCCACACCAGAAGCTGAACACCATGCCTGAGCAAGCACTGTTTGAACCTTACGCCTTGGGCAATCTGACGCTGACCCATCGCACCGTGATGGCGTCGCTGACACACAACCGTGCCTCGGCAGGATTGGTCATTACCGAAGCCACACACATTTCTGCGTAAACGCAGGGCTATCCAAAAGGAAACTCTCAATGAAAACGCTACCCACTGTGCTTGTCACCGGCGCTTCCAGCGGCATTGGCGCCCTCTATGCCCAACGATTTGCTCAACGCGGGCATAACCTCGTGCTCGTCGCACGCGACAAAGCGCGACTGGAGGCCTTGGCGGTGCGACTGCGCGAGGAGCACGCGGTTGCTGTGGAGGTGCTGCAAGCCGACTTGACCCACCCTGATGACCTCACGCGCATCGAAACGCGCCTGCGTGACGACGCCGAGATCGGCATCTTGATCAACAATGCCGGCATCGCCCACTCGGGGGCCTTCACTCAACAAAGCGCTGAGGCCATCACCGCGCTGATCACGCTCAATGTGGTTGCGTTGACGCGACTCGCCGCAGCGGCTGCCCCGCGTTTCGCGCAGTCGGGTGCAGGCTCGATCGTCAACATCGGCTCGGTGGTCGGTTTGGCGCCCGAATTTGGCATGACGGTTTACGGCGCCAGCAAGGCATTCGTGCTGTTCCTGTCGCAAGGCCTGAACCTGGAATTGGCGCCCCAAGGCGTCTACGTACAGGCGGTACTGCCGGCCGCAACCCGCACCGAAATCTGGGAGCGCGCAGGGTTCGACGTCAACACGCTCTCCGAGGTGATGGACGTTGAGGAATTGGTCGACGCCGCACTGGTCGGCTTCGACCGCCGCGAGCTGGTGACCATTCCGCCGCTGCACGTTGCAGGCCGTTGGGATGCACTGGATGGCGCGCGCCAAGGGCTGCTGTCGGACATTCGGCAAGCGCATGCCGCCGAGCGCTATCAACCACAAGCCTGAGCGTTGCCCTCCACACCAAGGTAGTCATGATGAGTCGCTCAACCCCGGACCCGCTCGCCGCGCGGTCTTACATCAACGCACCGAACAAGCTAGCCACGGTCGCCGGTACGGCCTTCGCCTATCGCGAGTTGGGTGTGCAGGCCGGCGTACCGCTGATCCTGCTCAACCACTGGGCCGCCGTGCTGGACAATTTTGATCCACGCGTCGTCGATGGCCTTGCACGCCATCATCGGGTGATCGCTATCGACTATCGAGGAGTCGGGTTATCCAGTGGCAGCGCGCCGCTCACGATAGACGAGATGGCCCAGGACACGCTCGAGTTGATCCGCACAATGGGCTTTGCGCAGGTCGATGTGTTGGGCTTTTCGCTGGGTGGTTTTGTCGCGCAAGCCTTAGCGCTGAGGGCACCGGGTGTTGTGCGCAAGCTCATATTGGCCGGGACTGGCCCGGCAGGCGGCCCCGGCATTGATCGCGTCGGCGCGTTGTCCTGGCCGCTGATGCTCAAGGGCGCGCTGACCTTGCGCGATCCCAAATTTTATCTGTTTTTCACCTCCACACGCAGTGGCAGACAAGCAGCGCGCGCCTTTCTAAAAAGGCTAAAGGAGCGCGTTGTCGACCGCGACAAAGGGCTGACACCTCGCGCTTTTTTACGCCAACTGCACGCTATAAAAGCCTGGGGGCGCCAGGCGCCGCAAGACCTGGCCCGTCTGCAAATGCCCGTGCTCATCGCCAATGGCGACAACGACATCATGGTACCGACAGCGTTGAGTCGCGATATGGCCCAACGCATCCCCCACGCGCAACTGGTGATCTACCCGGATGCGGGCCATGGCGGCGTGTATCAGCACCACGCTGAATTTGTGACCAGAGCGTTGGCGTTCCTGGCCTGACATCGCCTCAGGTTCACGCAGCCCATCCGGTTTTCCAAGACGCATAACATCGGAATCACAACACCATGAAAGCAGTCACCTTCAAGCGCTATGGCAAGTCGCCTGACATCGGGTTAGCGCAAGTTTCCCGCCCGACCATCAAGCCGAACGAACTACTGGTCGAAGTTCACGCGGCCGGGTTGAACCCCATCGACAACATGATTCCTACGGGCACCTTCAAAGCGGTGTTGACGTTTCAACTGCCGGCTATTTTGGGCAGCGACCTGGCCGGCGTGGTAGTAGAGATCGGCAGCGCTGTTACGCGGTTTAAAGTCGGTGATGCCATTTTTGCCAGCCTGTTTGACCTCGGCACCGGCTCACTCGCCGACTACGCCGCCGTACCGGAAAGTGCCGCCGCGCTGAAACCGGCGAACCTCGATTTTGTGCAAGCAGCTTCCCTGCCGATGGTAGGACTTACGGCGTGGCAAGCGCTGAAAGAGCGCGCGAATCTGCAACCGGGCCAGAAAGTATTCATACCGGCGGGTTCTGGGGGCATAGGCACTTTTGCCATCCAACTGGCGAAACACCTGGGTGCCACAGTGGCCACAACCACCAGCACCGCGAACGTCGAGTGGGTGCGCAGCTTGGGTGCAGACGAGGTGATCGATTATAAAAAGCAGGAATTTGAGCAGGTGCTGCGCGGGTACGACGTGGTGCTCGGCACAACAAAAGGTGACGCTATTGAGAAGTCCGTCGACATCCTGCGGCCTGGGGGCAAGATTATTTCCCTCGTTGGGCCACTGGATAAAGCCTTTGCCCGGGCTCGGCGGTTAAATGGCTTGCTTGGGTTTGTATTCGGGCTGATGAGCCGCAAGATTATTCGGCTTTCGAAAAAGCACGGTGTTTCGTACGGATTTCTTTTTGTGCGCCCTGACGGTGGGCGACTGAATGAAATGGGTGGGCTCGTTGATGCGGGGATTATCCGCCCGGTGATCGACAGGGTTTTTGCGATGGAACAGGCGGAGGAGGCGCTCAAGTATCTGGCGCAGGGTCGTGCCAAGGGGAAGGTTGTGGTGAAGGTTAGGTAAAGGTTTTAAGAGCGATGCGGGGTTAACTCCGTTCGCAGAGTTATCGAAAGGCTACTTATCACGGGGTTTATAGTTTAATGCCTCGTTATGCACGAAGGGCGCCTTGCGGCGCCCTTCGTGTTCATATCATTCCCACTCAATCGTCGCAGGCGGCTTGCTCGACACATCATAAGTAACGCGCGAAATACCTTCGATCTCATTGATGATACGCCCGCTGACCGTCTCCAGCAGTTCGTACGGCAGGTGTGCCCAGCGCGCAGTCATGAAGTCGATGGTTTCCACCGCACGCAGCGCCACGACCCAGGCGTAACGACGGCCATCGCCGACCACGCCTACCGATTTCACCGGCTGGAACACCACGAAAGCCTGGCTGACTTTGTGGTACCAGTCGGCTTTGCGCAGTTCTTCGATGAAGATGTGGTCGGCGCGACGCAGCAGGTCGGCGTATTCCTTTTTCACTTCACCGAGGATGCGCACGCCCAGGCCTGGGCCCGGGAATGGGTGGCGGTAAACCATATCGTACGGCAGGCCGAGTTCCAGGCCGAGGCGGCGCACTTCGTCTTTGAACAGTTCGCGCAGCGGTTCTACCAGTTTGAGGTTCATTTCCTCTGGCAGGCCACCGACGTTGTGGTGGGACTTGATCACGTGGGCCTTGCCGCTTTTGGCGCCGGCCGACTCGATCACGTCAGGGTAGATGGTGCCTTGGGCCAGGTACTTGATGTTGTCGAGGCTGGTGGCTTGGGCATCGAAGACGTCAATGAAGGTGCGGCCGATGATTTTGCGCTTCTTCTCTGGGTCGGACTCGCCGGCCAGGTTGTTGAGGAACTGTTCCTCGGCGTTGGCGCGGATCACTTTGACGCCCATGTTTTCGGCGAACATGGCCATTACTTGCTCGCCCTCGTGCAGGCGCAGCAGGCCGTTGTCGACGAACACGCAGGTCAGTTGGTCGCCGATGGCTTTGTGCAGCAGCGCGGCAACTACCGAGGAGTCAACGCCGCCGGACAGGCCGAGCAGCACGTTGTCGGTGCCGACTTGGGCGCGCACGTTGGCGATCGCGTCTTCAGCGATTTTCGACGGGGTCCACAGCGCTTCGCACTGGCAGATGTCGAGGATGAAGCGCGACAGGATGCGCCCGCCTTGCTTGGTGTGGGTGACTTCCGGGTGGAACTGCACGCCGTAGTAGCCGCGCTCGTCGTTGAACATGCCGGCGATCGGGCAGCTCGGGGTGCTGGCCAGGATGTGGAAGTCTTGCGGCAGCTTGGTGACCTTGTCACCGTGGCTCATCCATACGTCGAGGCCGAACAGGCCGTCGGTGTCGACGTGATCTTCGATGCCGTCCAGCAGGCGGCTTTTGCCGACCACGTCGACACGCGCATAACCGAATTCACGCAGCTCGGAACCTTCAACCTTGCCGCCCAGTTGCTCGGCCATGGTCTGCATGCCGTAGCAGATACCGAACACCGGTACGCCCAGGTCAAACACCGCTTGCGGGCAGCGCGGGCTGTTGGCTTCGTGCACGGACTCGGGGCCACCGGCGAGGATGACGCCTTTAGGTGCAAATGCGCGGATCGCTTCGTCATCCATGTCGAACGGGTGCAGTTCGCAGTACACGCCGATTTCACGCACGCGGCGGGCGATCAGTTGGGTGTACTGGGAACCGAAGTCGAGGATCAGGATGCGGTGGGCGTGAATGTCGAGGGCCATGAAGTCAGTCTCGTCTAATGAATCAGAAACAACTCGGGGCTGAATAAGACAGCCCCGGTTACTTAACATTTTGCTGGAAGCATCAACCTACGCGGTAGTTTGGCGCTTCCTTGGTGATCTGAACGTCGTGGACATGCGATTCAGCCATGCCGGCGCCGGTGATCCGCACGAACTCGGGCTTGGTGCGCATTTCTTCGATGTTGGCGCTGCCGGTGTAGCCCATCGAGGAACGCAGGCCGCCCATCAGTTGATGGATGATCGCGCTGAGCGTGCCTTTGTACGGCACACGGCCTTCGATGCCTTCCGGTACGAGCTTTTCGGCGCCTGCCGAAGAGTCCTGGAAGTAACGGTCGGAGGAGCCTTGCGCCTGGGACATGGCGCCCAGCGAACCCATGCCACGGTAAGCCTTGTACGAACGGCCCTGGAACAGTTCGATCTCGCCCGGCGCTTCTTCAGTACCTGCGAACATCGAGCCCATCATCACGCAGGAAGCACCGGCAACGATGGCCTTGGACAGGTCACCGGAGAAACGGATGCCGCCGTCGGCGATCAACGGTACGCCGGTGCCTTCAAGGGCTGCGGCGACGTTGGCGATGGCGCTGATTTGCGGCACGCCCACACCGGCGACGATGCGCGTGGTGCAGATCGAGCCTGGGCCGATACCGACCTTGACGGCGTCGGCGCCGGCTTCGGCCAACGCCTTGGCGGCTGCGCCGGTGGCGATGTTGCCGCCGATAACCTGTACGTCAGGGAAATTCTGTTTAACCCAGCGAACGCGGTCGATCACGCCTTTGGAGTGGCCGTGGGCAGTGTCGACCACCACCACGTCAACGCCGGCTGCCACCAAAGCTGCAACGCGGTCGCCGGTGTCTTTACCGGTGCCGACCGCAGCGCCGACGCGCAGACGACCTTGGTCATCTTTGCTGGCCAGCGGGTAAGCCTTGGCTTTTTCGATGTCGTTGACGGTCATCATGCCTTTAAGGGCGAATTTGTCGTCGACGATCAATACGCGCTCGATGCGGTGCTTGTGCAGCAGCTCACGAGCCTCGTCCTTGTCGACACCTTCACGCACAGTGACCAGACGCTCTTTGGGCGTCATCACTTCACGGACGGTAACTTCAAGGCGGTTTTCAAAGCGCACGTCACGCGACGTGACGATGCCGACCAGGTCGCCATCATGCAGCACCGGAACACCGGAGATGTTGTGCAGGCGGGTCAGGTCGAACAGGTCACGCACGGTGGCGTCAGCCTCGATGGTGATCGGGTCTTTGACCACACCGGCTTCGTAACGCTTGACCTTGCGCACTTCGGCAGCTTGCTGCTCGATGGTCATGTTCTTGTGGATGATGCCAATGCCGCCTTCCTGAGCCATGGCGATTGCCAAACGGGCTTCGGTGACGGTGTCCATGGCAGCAGAAACCAGGGGAATATTCAGCTCGATGCCACGGGTTAGGCGGGTCTTGAGACTGACTTCGTTAGGAAGCACCTCGGAATAACCGGGCACTAAGAGAATGTCGTCGAATGTCAGAGCTTCTTGGCTGATACGCAGCATCGCGGGGGCTCCCGAGCGGGAAAATGGAAGCGCGTCATTATACTCAGACACCCCCTCGGGCTCAATGTAAAACTCTGACATATTTGGGATTACAGGTGAGGTTGATTAAAGCTCGACTTTGACCCAGCTCATCTTCTGGTCCAGCCAATCGGCGAATTCGTCGATGAAGCTCTGCTTGAACCCCGCTTCCGCCCAATTATTGAAGATGAAGCCCAAGTTGGAAAACCCGCACTCTTGCAGGAATAAAAACCCGTTGATGTCATCTTCATGCCCACACAGCGGGCAGGTGAAGTTGTCGGTGTGGCCGGGCATCCAGTCTTCGAGGCTTTCAAAGAGGGCTTCGCCGACTTCCTTGAGGCATTCCGGGCAGCCGGCTTCTTCCAGAAAGCCCTTGGCTGGCGTGTAAATGCAGCGCTTGTAGATGATTTCGAGGCCATTGATCGGCTCGTTGAACGGCAGCGCGGCCGGGTGCAGCACCACCGCGCGGGCACCGTCGGCCAGCGCATAGGCCATGCGGTTGCCGGTGCGCCCGCAGGTGGTCAGTTCTTCCTTGATGATGTTCTTGCGCACCAGCCAGCGCACGATTGCCCGGGCGCGGGGTTCGTGGACGGGCAAGGTGGAGATTTTCGGGACAAGGATGCTTTGGGAGTTCATTGGAGTCCTGCGGTGTGGCTACATTTAACTGCGCGTCACCTGTGGGAACGGGCTTGCTCGCGATGAGGCCCTGAAGGCTGGCAGCTTAAGCCCTGAATAAATCCGGTCAAGTGCTCAAGTAGCGCCCGATCAATGCAAGGCCACTGGCCAACACCAGCCACGTCACGCACCTTACAAAGGCCTCGCGGGACATGCGCATCGTCAGCCTGCGCCCACACCACAGCCCCACAGCCATCGCCGGCAAGAGGCACACCGCCAATAACAACAGCGGCCAATCGGCATACACCCCGGCGACCAGGAACAAACCGAGGCGCACCACCGTGCTGCAACTGATCAATGCACTTTGGGTGGCGCGCGCCGCGTCCTTGGGCAAACGGCTGTTCAAATAGAGCGCGTATAAAAAGCCGCCGCTGCCAAACAACGCGCCAAACAGACCGCCGACAGTGCCCATGGGAATCGACCAACCCGCCGCCAGTTGAGTCGGTCGGGCTTTTACTGCCAGGTTGTAAATCGCATAGGCGCTGATGAACAACCCCATCAACAGCAGCAACAGATCCGAATGCAGGTTGAGCAAAAAAATCACGCCGAACGTGCAACCGATTGCCATGCACGGCAGCAATCGCAGCAGCTCCGGCTTGTTGACGTCGCGGCGCGATTGCAGCAGGTTGCCAAACGCCGCGACAAAATCCAGCAGCACCAGCAGCGGGATGATCTTCGACAGCGGCATAAACATGATCAGGATCGGCCCGGCGACCAGCGCCGTACCGAAGCCTGCGATGCCAAACACGATATAAGCCAGCACCACACACAGGCCGATCACCAGCCAATCAACACCGCCAAACGACCACTGGCTCATCAGCTCAACCGCACTCATCGTCACGTCCTTGAAAGAGATGGCAACACTTTAGTCGCCCTTGAGAGCAGCGGCCAGGCAGCGTAGCACTGCGCGCCGGTAGCGCAATTCTGCCAAACCCTGCGCGAATGCCTATAAACTGCCGCTCATGATTAAAGATCCCTTTGCCCGCTTGGGCCTGGACCGCGAAGTCCTGACTGTCAGCCAGCTCAACGGCCGCGCGCGGGTGTTGCTGGAAGACGTGTTCACCAATATCTGGGTGGAAGGCGAAATTTCCAACCTCGCCCGCCCCGCCTCCGGCCATGTGTATTTCACCTTGAAGGACAGCGGCGCCCAAGTGCGTTGCGCGCTGTTCCGCAATAATGCCGCGCGGGTGCGCCAGGCCTTAAAGGATGGCCTGGCGGTCAAGGTACGCGGCAAGGTCTCGCTGTTCGAAGGCCGTGGCGACTATCAATTGATCCTCGACACGGTAGAGCCCGCCGGCGATGGCGCGCTGCGCCTGGCGTTTGATGCGTTAAAGGAAAAGCTCAGCGCCGAAGGCCTGTTCAGTGCCGAGCGCAAGGTGCCGCTACCGGCCCACCCGCAGCGCATCGGCATTATCAGCTCGCCCACTGGCGCGGTGATTCGCGACATCATCAGCGTGTTCCGCCGCCGTGCGCCGCAGGTGCAACTGACGTTGATACCGACTGCCGTGCAAGGCCGCGAAGCGATTGCGCAGATTGTGCGCGCGCTGAAACTGGCCGACGCGCGCGGCTTCGACGCGTTGATCCTGGCGCGTGGCGGCGGCTCGCTGGAAGACTTGTGGTGCTTCAACGAAGAAGCCGTGGCGCGCGCAGTGGATGCCTGCGTCACGCCGATCGTCAGCGCCGTGGGCCATGAAACCGATGTGTCGATCACCGACTTTGTGGCCGACGTGCGCGCGCCTACGCCGTCTGCCGCCGCTGAGTTACTCGCGCCGGACGCGAGTAACCTGGTACGCCAGGTTGAAAGCCTGCACCGCCGGCTGCTGATGCTGATACGCAATCGGCTAACCCATGACCGCCTGCGCCTTGAGGGCATGGCTCGTCGCTTGCGCCACCCCGGCGAGCGCTTGCGCCAGCAAGCGCAGCGCCTGGATGACTTGGACATGCGCCTGCGCCGCGCCTTCGAGCGCAGCCTCAATACTCGCCGCGAGCGCTTGATACGCCTGGAAACCCGCCTCGCCGGCCAGCACCCCGGCCGTCAATTGGCGCTGCTGCGCCAACGCCTCGACAGCCTCGCCGAACGCCTGCCGCGTGCCATGCGCGAAGGCCTCAAGGCGCGTCGCCTGCAACTGCAAAGCCAGGTGCAGACGTTGCAGGTAGTCAGCCCGCTGGCCACCTTGGGCCGTGGCTACAGCATTTTGCTGGATGAACGCGGCCACGCGATTAGAAACGCTGCGCAAACCCACACCGGCCAACGCCTGACCGCGCGCCTCGGTGAAGGCCAATTGCAGGTGCGGGTGGAAGATAACCACCTGACACCCGTCACCCTTTCGTTATTGGATTGATTGATGCCCCGTCTATTTAGCCTGCTGATGCTGTTATGCCTGACCTTCAACGCCCACGCCGACAGCTACATCACGCGGTTGCTGAACAAGCCGGTGCCGGGTGGCGTCGCAGTGGTCGACCTCGGCAGTTCGGCGACTGCGCCTAAAGCCACCTACCAGAACCGACCGGTATTGGTGGTCAAGGAACAGAACAATTGGCTGGCGATTGTGGGCATCCCGCTGACGGTCAAACCCGGCACCCAACGCCTCACCAGTGGCACGCAAAACCTGCCGTTTATCGTCGGTTTCAAAAAATACCCCGAGCAACACATCACCCTGAAGAACAAAAGCCAGGTGAACCCGGACCCGGCGCAGCTCAAACGCATCGAGGCCGAACTGGCGGTGCAGCTCAAGGCTTACCGCAGCTTCAGCCCGAACACGCCGAGCAACTTGCTGCTGGACAAGCCGGTCAATGGCCCGCTGTCGAGCAAGTTTGGCGTACGCCGGTTCTTTAATGGCGAAGAGCGCAACCCGCATTCGGGCCTGGACTTCGCGGTAGGCGCGGGCACGCCGATCAAAACCCCGGCGGCAGGCAAAGTGATTCTGACCGGCAACTACTTCTTCAACGGCAACACCGTATTTGTCGACCATGGCCAGGGCTTTATCAGCATGTTCTGCCACATGTCGAAGATTGACGTGAAGGTCGGCGACCCACTGCCACGCGGTGCGGTGGTGGGCAAGGTCGGCTCGACGGGGCGGGCGACCGGGCCGCATATGCACTGGAACATCAGCCTCAACGATGCACGCGTAGACCCGGCGATCTTTATCGGCGCGTTCCAACCCTGAATGACTCGATTGCGCGGCCAATAAAGGCCGCGCAATTAAATTCACAAGCAGACACATTTACAGCCACAAAATCTCGCCCCAACCGCGAATAGCAAAAATTATATCAATTTTTATCGGCTGCTTGCCATCTTTCACCCCTGCGGTTAGGGTTGAGCTTATGAAAACCTCTCACACCCTCATTCAGCTCCGCCAGCACCGCAGCCTGTGCCTCGTCAGCGCACGACTGCCAGGCTGAATCGATCTGCCTCGCCTATGCTTCACCCCAATAAAAAGCATCCTAATAACAGTTTCACGGCAGGCCGCCTTTTTTCGGCCCCTACAACCAAGGATTTCCCGATGAGCATGCTCAAAGACCCGTCTTCGAAGTACCGCGCGTTCCCGACCATCGACATCCCGGACCGCACCTGGCCGTCGAAAACCATCACCGAAGCGCCTATCTGGTGCAGCTCCGACCTGCGTGATGGCAACCAGTCGCTGATCGAGCCAATGGACGCGGTGAAAAAGCTGCGTTTCTGGAAAACCCTGGTTGCGGTGGGCGTGAAGGAAATCGAAGCCTCGTTCCCGGCCGCTTCGCAAACCGATTTCGACTTCGTGCGTACCCTGATCGAAGACAACCACATCCCCGAGGACACCACCATTCAGGTGCTGACCCAGGGCCGTGAAGACTTGATCGCGCGTACCTTCGAATCGCTGCGCGGCGCCAAAAAAGCCATCGTGCATTTGTACAACGCCACCTCGCCGTCGTTTCGTCGCATCGTGTTTAACCAGGACAAGGACGGCATCAAAGCCATCGCGGTCAACGCCGCCAAGCTGTTCGTCAAATACGCCGCCCAGCAGCCGGAAACCCAATGGACCTTCGAATACTCGCCAGAGACCTTCAGCGCCACTGAGCTGGAGTTCGCCAAAGAAGTGTGCGACGCGGTAATCGAGGTGTGGAACCCGACGCCTGAGCACAAGATGATCCTCAACCTGCCGGCCACGGTTGAATGCGCCACGCCGAACATCTATGCCGACCAGATCGAGTGGTTCGGTCGCCACATCAACCGTCGTGACAGCGTGATCATCAGCCTGCACACCCACAACGACCGTGGCACCGGCGTGGCCGCCACCGAGCTGGGCCTGATGGCCGGCGCCGACCGTGTTGAAGGCTGCCTGTTCGGCAACGGCGAGCGCACCGGTAACGTCGACCTGGTGACGGTGGCACTGAACATGTACACCCAGGGCCTCGACCCGCAGTTGGATTTCTCCGACATCGACGGCGTGCGCAAAGTCGTCGAAGAGTGCAACCAGATCCAGGTGCACCCGCGCCACCCGTACGTTGGCGACCTGGTGCACACCGCGTTCTCCGGCTCCCACCAGGACGCAATCCGCAAAGGCTTTACTCAGCAAAAAGCCGACGCGCTGTGGGAAGTGCCGTACTTGCCGATCGACCCGGCCGACATCGGCCGCAGCTACGAGGCGGTGATTCGTGTAAACAGCCAGTCGGGCAAAGGCGGTATCGCTTACCTGCTGGAGCAGGAATACGACATCAGCCTGCCGCGCCGCATGCAAATCGAATTCAGCCAAGTGGTACAGGCCGAAACCGATCGCGTGGGCCTGGAGATGACCGCACCACAGATTTACGCGTTGCTGCAGCGTGAATACCTGCAAGCCAACACGCCGTATGCGCTGGTCAGCCATCGCCTGCAGGAAGAGAACGGCAACAGCTTTGTCGAAGTGGAAGTGTCAGGCAAAGGCCAGGGCGAAACCAACCTGCACTGGAAAGGCAAAGGCAACGGCGCACTCGAAGCGCTGGTGGCTGGCCTGCCGATTGGCGTGGAGATCATGGACTACAACGAACATGCCATCGGCGCCGGCACCAACGCCAAGGCGGCGGCGTATATCGAGCTGCGTGTGAACGGTGAGCGTCCGGTGCACGGCGTAGGCATTGATGAAAACATCACCACGGCCAGCTTCAAGGCCTTGTTCAGCGCGCTGAATCGTTCGTTGAGCCAGCAGGAAGCAAAAGCCGCGTAACTGGCGGCTGAAATGCGAAAGGCCCTTGGGTGAGAATCCAGGGGCCTTTTTTGTGGTGGTTGTGAGGGCCTCATCGTGAGCAAGCCCACTCCCACATTTTGAATGTGTTCACAAATCACTGCCCTGCCCCCACATTTGCCTGTGTTCACCTACCTAACTGTGGAAACGGGCTAACTGTGGGAGCGGGCTTGCTCGCGATAGCGGTCTGTCAGGCCAACTGAAAACTATCAGCATCCAGGTTCGCCGGGAATTTGCTGCGATACGCCGCCAGCTCCGCCGCCTCCAGGCACACCTGAAACACACCATTCGCCTCCCCCGCACTCAGCAAGGTCTCGCCCTGGAAATCCAGCACCTGGCTGTCGCCGGTGTAGGCAAAACCTTTGCCATCTGTGCCCACTCGATTCACCGCCGCCACGTAGCACAGGTTTTCAATCGCCCGCGCAGGCAACAGGCGGTTCCAATGCAGGCGACGGGCGCCGGGCCAGTTGGCGGTGTACAGCAGCAGGTCAGTGTCTTGAGCATCCCGGCTCCACACCGGGAAGCGCAGGTCGTAGCAAATCAGCGGACGAATGCGCCAGCCCTTCAATTCGAACTGCACCTGACGCTCGCCGGGGGTGTAGTGATCATGCTCGCCGGCCATGCGGAACAGGTGGCGCTTGTCGTAATGCAGCACCTCGCCATCCGGGCGCGCCCATAGCAGGCGATTGCGGTGGCTGCCGTCGGCGGCCTGGATGATCACGCTGCCGGTGATCACCGCGTTGTATTTCGCCGCCTGGGCCTGGAGCCAACGATGGGTGGGGCCATTCTCGCGCTCGGCGAGCGTGGCCGACTCCATCGAGAACCCGGTGGTGAACATCTCCGGCAGCACGATCAGGTCGGCGCCCCTGGCCTGCTCAAGCAGCAGCTCAAAGTGTTCGAGGTTGGCCTGGCGGTCATGCCACACCAGGCTGGTCTGGACCAAGGCAATATTCAGGTCGGGCAATACACTCAGATCACGCATAGTTTTTGCGCTGCGTGTCGCAGCGTCTCCTCGCGTTTGGCAAAGCACAGGCGCACCAGGCGCTGGCCTTGCGGTGGGCTCTGATAGAACACCGAAACCGGGATGGTCGCCACGCCGTGTTCGCGGGTCATCCACAGCGACATGGCGACGTCATCCAGGTCCGGGCGAATCTGTGAGTAATCCACCAGTTGAAAATAGGTGCCGGTCACCCGCGTAAAGCTGAAGAGCGACGGCGCCAGCAGGTCGCAAAACAAGTCGCGCTTGGCTTGATAGAAAGCCGGCAACTCCTCGACGTGTTCCGGGTGTTCGGCCATAAAGTCAGCCAATGCATGCTGCAACGGGGTGACGCCGCAGAAGCTGACATATTGATGCACCTTGCGCAGCTCGGCGGTGAGCGCCGGCGGCGCAACCACATAGCCGGTTTTCCAGCCGGTGACGTGGTAGGTCTTGCCAAAAGAGCTGACCACGAACGCACGCTGATACAGCTCTTCATGCGCCAATACGCTGACGTGCCCGATGCCATCGAACACCAAGTGTTCGTAAACCTCATCACTGACCAGGTAAATATCCCGGTCGCGGATCAGTTCGGCCAGTTGGTCCAGCTCGGCACGGCTGATCAAGGCGCCTGTGGGGTTGTGCGGGGTGTTGAGAATGATCATGCGCGTGCGTGGCGACAGCGCGGCCTTGATCCGCTCAAAATCCAGCGCAAAACCTTGCAAGCTCAGTTGCACATGCACGCAGCGACCGCCCGCCAGCTCAACCGAGGGCTCATAACTGTCGTAACAAGGGTCGAACACAATGACTTCATCGCCGTTACGAATCACCGCCTGAATCGCGCAAAAGATCGCCGCAGTCGCGCCGGGGGTGATGGTCACTTCGCTGTCAGGGTTAACCGTGGCGCCATAGCTGCGGGCTATCTTGGCCACCACTTGCTGTCGCAGCGCCGGCAAGCCGGTCATCGGGGCGTATTGGTTATGCCCGCTGGCGACATGTTTACCCACGGCATCGAGCAAGCCCTGTGGGCCGTTGAAGTCAGGAAACCCCTGGGACAGGTTGAGCGCGCCGGTCTCTGCGGCGAGTTGCGACATGGTGGTAAAAATCGTCGTGCCGACATTTGGCAGCTTGCTGGTGATCATTGGTGAGCCCCTGCTGAACACCCGGCTCTACGGCGGCACGGGAGCGTTCGAGAATAGCTTATGCATTGCGCACAAAAAAGACGTCGGCCCTTATGAAAGGCTCACTTTACCCGCCAGCCAGCAGCGAAGATAAGTCGACAAGTGGTCATAGGTAAACGAAAGAACAGGTAATTTTCACAGTTATGTCGGCCAAAAACCTGGCGCTTACTAACCCGACAACTGTTTCAGCCAGGAGAAACGTCATGCCTTTAAAAACTGACACACCCTCTGCCTACCGAGCGGCCGGCGATCTCGATACGTCCTACGGGAACGCGGGTTATCAATTGATCAACCCGAACGGTGTCGAGCACTACGAAGCGCATGGGCTGAGCCTGACCCACAACAACGAAGCGTTGATTGCGGGTGCTGCGCCATCGCACTTGCCCACGCACACCCAATTTCAGTTCATTTTGATGCGCCGAGACGAAAACGGGGCGATGGTCGAGGGGTTCGGTGAACAGGGAATGGCATGCGGGCACTTCAACCCTGACGAACCCGGGTGGGGCTCTCACGGCTTAAAAACATTCGCATTGAAGAACTCTGGGTGGTTGCTGCTTGGTTTTGTCCACGATCACGCGAATATGCGCATGCCCTCATTTGCCTGGCTTCGTGATGATGGAACCGCTGATACCAGCCACGGCGATAACGGTACTTTCGTACTGAAATCACCACTGCCAAATGAGTTAGGCAGCCACGGCAAGCCTATCGTCAACGCCCGTATTCAATCAACGGGGTCGGTCGTGACGTTGTATGAGTACGTCTTCGAATTAAATTATTGGGGCGGCCTGCTATCGCGCATTCAACCGGCCGGGGTGCTTGACGCTACCTTCAACGAAGGCTTGGGGTATGCCGAAGCACTTACTCGGGGTGGTGAAGTTTTCATCCCCTCTGTACTCGCTCTACAGGCTGATGACCGTATTCTCGTAGCGGGTAACACCGACGACAATCGCGGCGTCAAAGGAGGCCTGATTAAACGATTCGATAAGGATGGAAGGACGGATGTAACTTTCGCCGTGGGTGGCGAGCAACGCGACCAGGACCGGCATTACGCTGATCTGGTCTCAAACGAAGACGGCATCCTGATTTGCGGTTCAACCTCGCAGGGTGCGCTTCTGGTCAAACTGAACCCTGACGGGTCCCCACATGCCGATTTCGGTGGGCTGCCGGTCATTACGCCGCAGGTGAATGCATGGCACAAGGTGCTTGTGTATCAAGGGAACATAATCACCCTCGGTATCATTGATACCGGCTTCAGCGCTCTAGCCGTACTGGCACGCTTCGACCGCAACGGTAACCCCGATAATGCCTTTGGCCCTACCGGGAACGGCCGAGTGTTACTGGAATTTGGCGGCCAGTTCAACACACCGCTTGATCTCGCTATCGACCAGCAGCAACGTATTCTGGTTTTGGGTTCCGCCAAAGGATCTATCGGCGCAGTGAATTTCTACACTACTCGCTTGTTCTCTTGAGCAAGGCCTGGCGCGCACAATAAAAAAAGGCGCCATCGGCGCCTTTTTAACCTTAATCAGCGTTTGTCGCGACGCTTCTTATCGGCTTTTTTGTGGTGCGTCATCATCCGGCGCTTCTTGTTGACCTGGCGGTCGGTGAGGCTGTTTTTGTTACCTTCGTACGGGTTCTCGCCACCCTTGAACTCGATACGGATCGGCGTACCGACCAGCTTCAAGACACGGCGATAGGTGTTTTCGAGGTAACGCACATAAGACTTCGGCACCTTCTCGATCTGGTTACCGTGAATCACGATAATCGGCGGGTTGGCACCACCCAAGTGGGCGTAACGCAGTTTGATCCGGCGGTTGTTGACCATCGGCGGCGCGTGGTCGCCCACTGCGTCTTCGAGGATCTGGGTCAGACGGTTGGTCGGCCAGCGGGTGACCGCAGACTTGAACGAGTTTTGTACCGACGCGTAGAGGTTGCCCACGCCGGTGCCGTGCAGTGCCGAGATAAAGTGAATATCGGCGAACTCGACGAAAAACAGGCGGCGCTGCAGCTCGATCTTGACGAAATCGCGCTCGCTCGGCGTCATGCCGTCCCACTTGTTGATCGCGATGACCAGTGCCCGACCGGCTTCCAGGGCGAAGCCCAGCAGGTTAAGGTCGTGGTCTACCACGCCTTCGCGGGCGTCCATCACAAAGATCACCACGTTGGCGTCTTTGATCGCTTGCAGGGTTTTCACCACCGAGAATTTTTCAACTTCCTCGTGGATCTTGCCGCGCTTGCGCACACCGGCGGTGTCGATCAGCGTGTACTTTTCTTCGTTGCGTTCGAACGGAATGTAGATGCTGTCACGCGTGGTGCCAGGCTCGTCATAGACGATTACCCGGTCTTCACCGAGCATGCGGTTAACCAGGGTCGACTTGCCGACGTTCGGGCGGCCGATGATCGCGATCTTGATACCGTCTTTTTCGCTCGGGCCAGGAATGCGCTTGGCTTCCTCACCTTCGGCGACGATTTCTTCTTCGCCTTCTTCGGGCTCGTCTTCATCTTTCGGGAAATCGCTGAGGGCGATTTCGAGCATCTGCGTGATACCACGGCCGTGAGCACCGGCGATGGGAATCGCGTGCCCCATGCCCAACGGGGCAAATTCAGCGCGGGCCATTTCCGGATCGATGTTATCGACCTTGTTGGCGACCACGTACGAGCGCTTGTTACGCTTGCGCAAGTGCTCCGCGATCATCTGGTCAGCCGCAGTAAAACCGGCTTTGGCGTCTACCAGAAACAGAACAACATCGGCTTCTTCAATGGCCAGCAGCGACTGCTCGGCCATTTTTTCGTCCATGCCATGTTCGTCACCGGAAATACCACCGGTGTCGACCAGAATGTAGGAGCGCCCCTGCCACTTAGCCTCACCGTATTGGCGATCACGGGTCAGACCGGACAAGTCGCCGACGATGGCGTCGCGAGTCCTGGTCAGGCGGTTGAACAAGGTGGACTTGCCGACGTTAGGTCGGCCCACCAGGGCAATTACGGGAACCATGCGGCTCTCCACTTCGTTATTTCAGAAAATACAAAAGCCGCTGCAAGGCAGCGGCTGGTGCTCGGGGCAGCATATTCAAATGCCGCATGCCCCGCCGTAGCGGGGCCGCCTGGGTTTTACCCCAAGCAGGGTTCTTTACTTGATGGTCAGGGCTTCGAGCTTGCCGCTGTTGCCAAACACGTAAAGCATGTTACCCACAACCAGCGGACGCACACGCACGCCGTCGCTGTCGATACGCTCACGGCCTACAAAACGGCCGTCCACCTGGCTCAGCAGATGCAGGTAACCTTCGAAGTCACCTACCGCTACGTAGCTTGAGAACACTTCCGGTGCCGACAGTTGACGGCGGGCCAGAGAATCGTTGCTCCACAGCGCAGTGGTGGAACGCTCGTCGACACTTTCTACGGTGCCGGAGGCCAGGCTTACGTAGACGCTGCCAAACCCTTGGGCGACACCGGCGTAGCTGGAAGCATCACGCTGCCAGTTGATGCGCCCGCTTTGCAGGTCCAGCGCGGCAACGCGGCCCTGGTAGGTGGCGACATAAAGGGTTTCGCCCGACAGCAGCAAGCCACCGTCGATGTCGACAACGCGGTCCAGCTCGGAGCGACCTTGCGGGATTGCCACACGGGTTTCCCAGGCCGGTACGCCGTTCTGGGTATCCAGGGCGACTACTTTACCGGTCGACAGGCCTGCAACCGCCAGATTGTTGGTCACAATCGGACCACTGGTACCGCGCAGGGTCAATACCGCAGGCGTGCTGTCGTACAACCAGCGCTGGTTGCCGGTGGCGGCATCCAGACCGATAACACGGTCATCCTGGGTTTGCACCACAACGATATCGCCGTTGGTAGCCGGTGCGGAGAGCACTTCGCTGGTCACGCGGGCGCGCCATTTCTCTTCACCGGTGGCGGAGTCCAGGGCGACCACGTCGCCTTTCAGCGTACCGACCAGCACCATGCCGTAGCCAACGCCCACACCGCCGGACACCGGCAGTTCGAGGTCTTTCTTCCACTTGACGTCGCCATTCATGCGGTCCATGGCAATGATCACGCCGGTGGAATCAGTGGCCACGATGTTGTCGCCGTCAATCGCCGGCTGCAACAGGTTGTAGAGGTCGCCCTGGCCGTCACCGACCGAGCGGCTCCACTGCTTTTGCAAGACCACTTCTTCCTTGAAGCTGGTCAGCTCGGCAGGAGGCAGTTCTTTTTTACTGTTGCTGCTGCAACCCGCGGCCAGAACGGCCAGAGCCAGCAATGCTGCATGTTTCCAACGGATCACGTCACGCATCCCCTTTGGCCAAGTCGTCGAGCTTGATTTGTAAGCCACCGACCGCCGCTTCATCAGACAGCGCCGCCTTGGCTTTTTGGTACGCAGCATGGGCTTCGTCGGTACGACCCAATTGGACCAACAGGTCGCCCTTGAGCTCTTCACGAGTGGCCACGAATGCTTTGTCAGCATCGCCGTCGAGCAGTTTCAGTGCTTCGTCAGCCTTGTTCTGTGCCGCCAATACCTGCGCCAGGCGCTGACGTGCGATTTCACCCAGCGTTGGGTTGGCCGGCTTGTCGGCGATAGCCTTCAGTTCAGTGGCGGCGTCATCCAGCTTGCCGGTATCGACCGCAACTTTCGCGACGAACAGGCTACCGTATTGCGCGTACGTGCTGCCGCCGAATTCGCTTTTCAGCTTGCCGGCCAAATCCGCCACTTGGGCAGGGTCAGGCTTACCGTTCGGCGTCAGCGTGGTTTCCAGCAATTGCTGATAGAGGATCGAGGCACCTTGAGACTGGTTGGCCTGATACTTGTGCCAGGCTTGCCAGCCAAACACCACCACTAAAGCCAGCAGACCGCCAGTCACCAAAGGCTTGCCGTTGCGCTGCCACCAGTCCTTTAACTCGACCAGTTGATCGTCATCAGTACTCGACACCCCAATACTCCTTAATCGCTAAATTCGGCTGTTCGACAGCTTCAACCCTGCACGGCGCAGGTGGCCAGGTGCGCGGCGAGCGCATCAAAGGCAATGTTCTGTTGCTCACCCTGACCACGCAGGGGTTTGAAACCTATCACTTGCTGGGCCAATTCATCATCGCCAAGGATCAGTGCGTACAGCGCACCGCTCTTGTCGGCTTTTTTGAACTGGCTCTTGAAGCTGCCGGCGCCGGCATTGACTTGCAGGCGCAGGTTCGGCAACTGGTCGCGCACTTTTTCGCTCAAGGCCAACGCCGCCAATTCGGCAGCCTCGCCAAAGGCACAGAGGTACACGTCCACCTGCCGCGAAATTTCTTCGGGCACTTGCTCCAGGGTTTCCAGCAGCAGGATCAGCCGCTCGATGCCCATGGCAAAACCCACGCCGGTAGTCGGCTTGCCGCCCATCTGCTCAACCAGACCGTCGTAGCGACCACCGGCACACACGGTGCCCTGGGCGCCGAGTTTGTCGGTGACCCACTCGAACACGGTCTTGCTGTAGTAATCGAGGCCACGCACCAGCTTCGGGTTGATCACGTACGGAATACCGGCCGCGTCCAGACGAGCCTTGAGGCCCTCGAAGTGCGTACGGGATTCGTCGTCGAGGTAGTCGGCCATTTTCGGCGCATCGACCAGTACGGCTTGGGTGTCGGCGTTCTTGGTATCCAGCACGCGCAACGGGTTGGTTTTCAGACGGCGCTGGCTGTCTTCGTCCAACTTGTCGAGGTGCGCAGACAGGTATTCGACCAGCGCCACGCGGTAACGACCGCGGGATTCGCTGGTGCCCAGGCTGTTGAGCTCCAGTTTGACCGCATCGCGGATGCCCAACTGGCCCCACAGGCGCCAGGTCATCACGATCAGCTCGGCGTCGATGTCCGGGCCGTCGAGGTTGAACACTTCCAGGCCAATCTGGTGGAACTGGCGATAACGGCCTTTCTGTGGGCGCTCGTGGCGGAACATCGGACCGATGTACCAGAGTTTCTGCGGCTGGCCAGCACCGGTGAGGCCATGCTCAAGCACGGCGCGCACGCACGCGGCAGTCCCTTCCGGACGCAGGGTCAGGGAGTCGCCGTTGCGGTCTTCAAAGGTGTACATCTCTTTTTCGACGATGTCGGTGACTTCACCGATAGAGCGTTTGAACAGCTCGGTGAACTCGACGATGGGCATGCGGATCTGCTTGTAACCGTAGTTATCCAGCAGACGCGCGACAGTGCTCTCGAAGTAGCGCCACAGTGGCGTCTGCTCCGGCAGGATGTCGTTCATGCCACGAATGGCTTGCAGAGACTTGCTCACATCAAATCCTTAAATTCGTTCAATCAGCCGCGCGCGATCAGCGCTGCGTCAGCCGCAACCTTTTCGGCTGCTTTCTGGCGGATCAGCCTTTCGAGCTCATCCACCAGATTCTCATTCGTTAACTTCTGCGACGGCTTGCCGTCGATGTAAATCAGGTTTGGCGTTCCGCCGGTCAGGCCAACGTGCGCTTCTTTAGCTTCGCCGGGGCCGTTGACCACGCAACCGATCACCGCAACATCCAACGGCACCAGCAGGTCTTCAAGGCGCAATTCCAGGTCGTTCATGGTTTTCACCACGTCGAAGTTCTGCCGCGAACAGCTCGGGCAGGCAATGAAATTGATGCCACGCGAACGCAGACGCAGCGATTTGAGAATGTCGTAACCGACCTTCACTTCCTCGACCGGGTCTGCCGCCAAAGAGATGCGGATAGTATCGCCAATGCCTTCGGCGAGCAGCATACCGAGACCCACCGCAGATTTCACTGTGCCTGAGCGCAAACCGCCAGCTTCGGTGATACCCAAGTGCAATGGCTGGACGATTTCCTTGGCCAGCAGGCGGTAGGCTTCTACCGCCATGAACACGTCGGAGGCCTTTACGCTGACCTTGAAGTCCTGAAAATTCAGGCGTTCGAGGTGCTCAACGTGGCGCAGCGCCGATTCAACCAGCGCCGCCGGAGTCGGCTCGCCGTATTTCTTTTGCAGGTCTTTTTCCAGCGAGCCGGCGTTAACGCCGATACGGATTGGAATGCCGCGATCACGCGCCGCATCCACCACCGCGCGCACACGGTCTTCACGACCGATGTTGCCCGGGTTGATGCGCAGGCAATCGACGCCCAGCTCGGCTACGCGCAATGCGATTTTGTAGTCGAAGTGAATGTCGGCAACCAGTGGCACTTTAACCAATTGCTTGATGCGACCGAAGGCTTCGGCAGCGTCCATGTCCGGCACGGACACGCGAACGATGTCGACGCCGGCAGCTTCCAGACGGTTGATCTGCGCCACGGTGGCGGGCACATCATTGGTGTCGCTGTTGGTCATGCTTTGTACTGCGATGGGAGCGTCACCGCCCACCGGCACCGAGCCGACCCAGATCTTGCGCGATACGCGACGTTTGATTGGAGATTCGCCGTGCATGACTATTGTCCCAACTTGAGGCGAGCGGTCTCGCCACTGGTGAACGGCGCCACGTCCACAGGCTGGCCGTTGTAGGCCACTTGCGCGCCACGGGCATAGCCCAGACGCAGCGTCAAAGGAGGCTTGCCGCCCTGGTCAAGAGTATCTCCCTTACGCTTCAGACCGCTGAACAGCACTTTGCCATTGCCATCGTGACTTGCGTCCAGCAGTCACCGATGAAGGTAATCTGGAGGTGCCCATCACCGGCGATCAACGCAGGGGTGGTGGGTGGCGACATCGCTGGCGCGGCCGGGGCAACGGGAGCGGTGGCCGCAGCAGCCGGCGCCTGAACCGGGGCCGCCGGGGTGGCTGGCGCTGCAGGCACG
>NZ_VUAZ01000062.1 GCF_009296165.1 Pseudomonas kitaguniensis
CGGAAACTCAGCGCAATTTCGGCTCTTGGAATGGCGGAAGGCGAGTAACCCCCTTAAATACACTGCAAAACCAATTGTGGGAGGGGGCTTGCTCCCGATAGCGGTGCATCAGCCAGTTTATCTGCCACTGACCCACCGCCATCGGGAGCAAGCTCCCTCCCACATGTTCAGCTTCCACACTTTGAGCTATGCCAGCCTCGATAGATCAGCGCAAGGTCGGGCCCTGGAAGCCCATGTACATGGCCAACTTCTCGGCCACGCTGGCGCCCAGCTTCTTCGAGAAGCGATCAAACGGCGACTCCTCAACGGTGAAGTCGACCAGCTCTTTCTCGCCGATCACGTCGCGTGCCACCGAACTGGCACTGCCAAGACCGTCGATCAAGCCCAGCGGCAACGCCTGCTCGCCCGACCACACCAGCCCGGAGAACAGCTCCGGGTGGTCCTTATCCTTCAGACGATCGCCACGGCCCTGCTTTACGCTGGCAATGAACTGACGATGGGTCGTGTCCAGAACCCCCTGCCAGAACTGGGTTTCATCGGCTTTTTGCGGCTGGAACGGGTCAAGGAACGACTTGTGTTCACCGGAGGTATAAGTGCGACGCTCCACACCCAGCTTCTCCATGGCGCCGACAAACCCGTAACCGGCCGCGGTCACACCAATCGAGCCCACCAGGCTGGCCTTGTCGGCGTAGATCTGATCAGCCGCGCTGGCGATGTAATAGGCACCCGAGGCGCCCAGGTCGGCGATCACCGCGTAGAGCTTGGTATCCGGGTGCAACGCGCGCAGGCGACGAATTTCGTCGTACACATAACCCGACTGCACAGGGCTGCCGCCCGGGCTGTTGATACGCAGAATCACGCCTTTGACCTTGGGGTCTTCAAACGCAGCACGCAGGCTGGTGACGATGTTGTCGGCGCTGGCGGATTCCTTGTCGGCAATCACCCCGCGCACTTCGATCAAGGCCGTGTAATTGTTGCCACGGGTAGCGCTTTTTTCCATGTCCATCAGTGGGCTGAACAACGCCAGCATGCCGAGCAGGTACACGAACGTCAGCAATTTGAAGAAGATCCCCCACCGCCGCGAACGGCGCTGCTCCTGCACGCTGGCCAAGAGCGTCTTCTCCAGCAGCTTCCAGCTTTTATCATCGCCACGGTCGGCCGTTTCAGGCGCTTTCCACTCATCACTCATGCCATTAACCCCAGCAAAGACTTATTGGGCCTGGTTGAGCCAGGCCTGCAGTTCGGAAAAATGATCAATCGTCAGCCGGGGCTCGTAGTGCTGCAAGGCCTCGGCAGCCTGGGCACCGTAGCTGACCGCCACACTGTGCATACCGGCGTTGCGCGCCATCATCAGGTCGAAGGACGCGTCGCCCACCATCAGTGCCTCGCTCGGCGCTACGCCGCAGTGCGCCATGATCTGCTCAAGCATCAGAGGATGAGGCTTGCTGGCGGTTTCATCCGCCGCGCGGGTGATGTCGAAATAATCTTCAAAGCCATGGGCCTTGAGTACCCGGTCAAGCCCGCGACGGGCCTTGCCGGTGGCCACAGCCAAGTAATAACCGTCGGCGCGAAACGCCTCCAGAGATTGCCTTACGCCGTCAAACAGCGGCGAAGGCTCAGCTTCCAGCGCGATGTAGTGATCGGCGTAGTGCTGACGAAACGCTATCAGCGCTGGCTCGTCGATTGCCGGGTACAAGGTGCGGATCGCCTCAGGCAAACCCAAGCCGATGATGCCCTTGACCGCCAGGTCGCTGCACAACGCAAAGCCGGAACGGGTCGAGGCCATGTGCATCGACTCGACGATCCGACCAATGGAGTTCGCCAGCGTACCGTCCCAATCAAAAATCAGCAGCTTGTATTCACGGTGCGACACTCAAACGCTCCACGGTCTTGGCCCACATATCATCGACCGGGGCCTGCAGCTTCAGCTCACCGCCATCGGGCAGCGGCACCGTCAGCATGTAAGCGTGCAAAAACAGGCGCTTACCGCCGAGGTCGCGAATCTCTTTGGAGAAATCCTCGTCGCCGTACTTGGTGTCGCCTGCAATGCAGTGGCCTGCGTGCAGGGTGTGCACGCGAATCTGGTGAGTACGGCCGGTGACCGGCTTGGCCTCAACCATCGTGGCGAAGTCGCCAAAGCGGCGCAGCACTTTGAACAGGGTCAGGGCTTCTTTGCCCTCCTCGTCCACTTCGACCATACGCTCGCCGGAGCGCAGGTTGCTCTTTTGCAACGGCGCGCGAACGCTCTTGATCGAACTTGCCCAATTACCCCGCACCAGCGCCATGTAGCGCTTGTCGACACCATCGCCACGCAGCGCGGTGTGCAGGTGGCGCAACATGCTGCGTTTTTTGGCAATCATCAACAGGCCGGACGTGTCACGGTCCAGGCGATGCACCAGCTCCAGCTCTTTGGCATCCGGGCGCAACTGACGGAAGGCTTCAATTACCCCGAACGTCAGGCCGCTGCCGCCGTGTACCGCAATGCCGCAGGGCTTGTTGATCACGATCAGTTTGTTGTCTTCGAACACAATCGACGCCTCAAGGCGCTGCAACAGGCCTTGGGCGAGTGGCACCGGCTCGTCACGTTCAGGCACGCGAACCGGCGGCACACGGACGATATCGCCCGCCTGCAGCTTGTACTCGGGCTTGATGCGCCCCTTGTTCACGCGCACTTCGCCTTTACGCAAAATGCGGTAAATCAAGGTCTTGGGCACGCCTTTGAGCCTGGCCAATAGAAAATTATCGATGCGTTGGCCGGCATATTCCGGCGAGACCTCGAGCAGCTGGACGCTGGGGGTCTGGGGGGCGGTAGTCGTCATGGCGGCGATGATAACAATTTTTTATGGAATTGAAGCACTTAATCATTGCTGCTATAGTCGCGAACGCCGTCAAAAGCGGCCTGGACAGAGGACTTGCGGCAAACTGCCGGCCCTGACCATCGCAATTCATCAGGACGCGAGGCCGTCCTACGGGGCTTTCGCCACCTTGGGAGGCTCGGGATTGTAACGAGCGCAGGTGACATGAGGCCTGAAGCGAGTGCAAAAAGCAGAGTAAATACTCGCCTTTTGCGCCGATATTTACGGCCAGTTCACAAAGTGCAGTCAGTCTTGAGCCAGACCATGGCGAATGCTTCGGAAACAACGCCTGTTAAGAGCTGAGTGCGAGCGCAGTCGCCCACATTCAGTCTTGTTTAGCCATGAGCGTGAACTCCCCATTGGAGAACACGGTAAATGCCAACCCGCTGCGGATTCTGCGCGCGGCAGCACCCGAATTATCAGGGATACGTGTAGGGTGGAGATGCACAACCGTCGGACTGTGTAGCACTAGGCTTATATTTAGACGCTTCATCTCGTCCACAGTCGCCGGTTGATTCCTCCTCCTGACCTTAGCTTTTGTTGAAGTGGTGCCTTTGTCACCACCGCTAACAAGCAGGACGCGTCCGTCGCGATACCGGCCCCTATTGGCGGGTTTTGCTGGACACTGGAGTGGCCAACCACTCTTGACGCACCTGACACCGACCGTGAGAAGTCGTGTGTGCCGAACGCCGTTTCCGGCAGCCCGGAAACCGACGGTACAACATGAAAAGAATGCTGATTAACGCAACCCAACCCGAAGAGTTGCGTGTTGCACTGGTAGATGGCCAACGCCTCTACGACCTGGACATTGAATCCGGTGCACGCGAGCAAAAGAAGGCCAATATCTATAAAGGCCGTATTACTCGCATCGAACCAAGCCTTGAGGCTGCCTTTGTCGATTTCGGCTCCGAGCGCCACGGCTTCCTGCCCCTCAAAGAAATCTCGCGCGAATACTTCAAGAAAGCCCCTGAAGGCCGCGTGAACATCAAGGACGTCCTGACCGAAGGCCAGGAAGTTATCGTTCAGGTCGAAAAAGAAGAACGTGGCAACAAGGGCGCTGCCCTCACCACCTTCATCAGCCTGGCTGGTCGCTACCTGGTGCTGATGCCGAACAACCCGCGTGCAGGCGGTATTTCCCGTCGCATCGAAGGCGAAGAGCGCAACGAACTGCGTGAAGCGCTGAACGGCTTGATCGCACCGGCCGACATGGGCCTGATCGTGCGCACTGCAGGCCTTGGCCGCAGCAGCGAAGAAATGCAGTGGGACCTCGACTACCTGCTGCAACTGTGGACCGCTATTAAAGAAGCGTCCCTGGACCGTTCCGCGCCATTCCTGATCTACCAGGAAAGCAACGTGATCATCCGCGCCATCCGCGATTACCTGCGCCAGGACATCGGCGAAGTGCTGATCGACAGCGTTGAAGCGCAGGACGAAGCCCTGACCTTTATCCGCCAGGTGATGCCGCAGTACGCCAGCAAGATCAAGCTGTACGAAGACAGCGTTCCGCTGTTCAACCGTTTCCAGATCGAAAGCCAGATCGAGACCGCCTTCCAGCGCGTGGTCGAACTGCCTTCCGGCGGCTCCATTGTTATCGACCCGACCGAAGCCCTGGTGTCCATCGACATCAACTCGGCGCGCGCCACCAAAGGCAGCGACATCGAAGAAACCGCCCTGCAGACCAACCTGGAAGCGGCTGAAGAAATCGCCCGCCAGCTGCGCCTGCGTGACATCGGCGGCCTGATCGTGATCGACTTCATCGACATGACCCCGGCCAAGAACCAGCGCGCCGTGGAAGAAAAAGTCCGCGAATGCCTCGAAGCCGACCGTGCCCGCGTACAAGTCGGGCGCATCTCGCGCTTCGGCCTGCTGGAAATGTCGCGTCAGCGCCTGCGTCCATCCCTGGGCGAGAGCAGCGGCATCGTCTGCCCGCGTTGCAACGGCACCGGCATTATCCGTGACGTTGAATCGCTGTCCCTGGCGATCCTGCGCCTGATCGAAGAAGAAGCGCTGAAAGACCGCACCGCCGAAGTCCGCGCGCAAGTGCCAATCCCGGTTGCAGCCTTCCTGCTCAACGAAAAACGCAACTCGATCACCAAGATCGAACTGCGCACGCGTGCCCGCATCGTCATCCTGCCGAACGATCACCTCGAAACGCCGCACTTCGAAGTGCAGCGCCTGCGTGATGACAGCCCGGAAGCGCACACCAACCAGTCCAGCTACGAAATCGCGGCTGCCGCTGCCGAAGTCGAAGAAGTTCAGCCAGCCGCCGCGACCCGCACCCTGGTTCGCCAGGAAGCAGCCGTGAAGACTGCCCCGGCTCGCGCCAATGCACCCGTGCCTGCTGAAGTAGCAGCGCCGGTTGCCGCACCGGCCGCCCTGCCTGAGCCAAGCCTGTTCAAAGGCCTGGTGAAGTCGCTGGTCAGCCTGTTCGCCACCAAAGAGGAGCCTGTTGCTCCGGTCGTGGTCGAAAAACCGGCCTCCGAGCGCCCAGCGCGCAACGAGGAGCGTCGCAACGGTCGTCAGCAAAGCCGTAACCGCAACGGCCGCCGTGACGAAGAGCGCAAGCCTCGCGAAGAACGTGCACCGCGTGAAGAACGCGCGCCACGTGAAGAGCGTGCACCACGCGAAGCCCGTGAAGAAACGCCGGTTGTAGCGCGCGAAGAACGTGCACCGCGTGAAGAGCGCGCTCCCCGCACCCCACGTGCCCCACGTGAAGATCGCAAGCCGCGTGGCGAGCGTGAAGAACGTGTACGTGAGCTGCGCGAGCCGCTGGACGCCGCACCGGCCGTCGCTGCCGAAGCCACCACCGAAGAACGCCCGGCTCGCCAGCCGCGCGAGGAACGCGCCCCACGTGAAGAACGCCAACCGCGTGCACCGCGTGAAGAGCGTCAACCACGCGCAGAGCAAGCTGCTGCCACCAGCGACGAAGAAGAAGTACTGACCGGCGAAGAGCAACTGCAGGATGACGGCCAGGACAACGCCGAAGGCGATCGTCCACGCCGCCGCTCCCGTGGCCAGCGTCGTCGCAGCAACCGTCGTGAGCGTCAGCGTGATGCCAATGGCAATGTGATCGAAGGCTCGGAAGAGTCCGGCGAGCACACAGAAGCCGAACCGACTGGCGCCGAACTGGCTGCTGGCCTGGCCGTTACTGCTGCCGTTGCCAGCTCGGTGATCAGTGCACCCGCTGAAGCCCAAGCTCACGAGCAAGCTGAACGTGCTACTGCATCTGTTGAAGAAACGGCTGCGGTAGAAGCGCCAGTCGCGCAAACGCCAGTGGTTGAAGCGCCTGTGCTTGAAGCCCCAGCGGTTGAAGCACCTGCGTTTGAAGCCCCAGTGTTTGAAGCAGCCGTTGTTGAAGCCCCCGTTGTTGAAGCGACTACCCCGATCGAAGCCCCAGCGGCTCCGGAAGTGGAAGTTGCACCGGTTCGCGATGCCCAACCCGAAGTGGAAGTGGTAGCTGTTGAGCCTGCACCGGTGGTTGAACCTCAGCCAGTGGTTGAAGCGGCTGTTGAAGCGCCGGTTGTCGAAGAAGCATCCCCGGCAGTGCGTGAAGTTCGCGAAGAACAGACCGCCTTCCAATGGACTGCCGAGCCAGCCGCTCCGGTTGAAGCACCAGCCCCTGCCCCAGTGGTAGAGGAAGCGCCTGCACCGGTTGCCGAAGTGATTGAAGCCGCTCCGGCTGTGGTTGCCGAGCCAGCGCCAGTGGTCGAGGCGCCGGTGGTTGCTGAAGTCGCCGCGCCAGTGGTTGAAGCCGCGCCTGCCAGTGCCCTGACCGAAAACGGTCGTGCGCCGAATGACCCACGTGAAGTGCGTCGCCGTCGCAAGGAAGCTGAAGCAGCCGCTGCTGCCGCTGCTTCTGCACCGGCGGCTGCCGAAGTGATCGAGGCGCCAGCCCCGGTTGCTGAAACAACGGCTGAGCATAAGGCTGAGGAAGCAGAGCACGAGCCTAAACCGCTCGTCTGATTCCAGACGCTACTAAAAAGCCCCGCCTGAGTGATCAGGCGGGGCTTTTTTATAGCCGGATGTTTCAGATTGGCGCGAAATCCAATAAGTGCGGCACATCCACATCCCAAAGCACGCCGGGATCTTCCACCCGCACTTCATGCACCGTCGTCTGTGCAAACAACGGCCTGGCCCCACGATCGCCCGTCAACGCCATTAACGCTGGCCCGAACGCGCGACCAAACGCAACCGGGTGCCCATAGTGGCCAGCGTGCACCGGCACGTTGATGCCTTCCAGGTTCACCAACACTCGCTCAATGCTCGCCGGCAAAATAAACGGCATGTCCCCCAGCACCACCAGCCAGCCATCACTTGAGCCACTGGCCGCGACGGCGGCCGCAATGCTGTCGCCCATGCCATGCGATTGCAGCAGCAATACTTCGCAGCCGTAAGCCTGTGCCAAGCGAATCACTTCATGCCGGTGCGGTGAGGTAACCACCCAGCGCTTTACGACCTGCGCCGGCAGGTTCAACAACACCTGCTCGATGACCGGCCGCGTGGCGCCATCGCGCCCTACACAATCGGCCAGCAGCTTGTCTGTATCCGCTCCCGCCTTAGCCCTGAAACGACTGCCCTGCCCTGCCGCCAGCACAATTGCGGTGACGCTCATTGCGCCAGCACCGGCTGCGGTTTTTTCTGCGTGGGCGCCACGCCATTCTTGATCGCGACGATTTCGGCCATCAGCGACAGCGCAATTTCCGCTGGGGTGTGGCTGCCGATGTGCAAACCGATCGGCCCATGCAAACGTGCAATCGCCTCGGCCGATAAACCCAGCTCGGCGAGGTTCTCCCGGCGTTTTTGGCTATTGACCCGCGAGCCGAGGGCGCCGATGTAGAACGCCGTGGAGTTCAGCGCCGTCAGCAGCGCCATATCGTCGAGTCGCGGGTCATGGGTGAGGCAGACAATGGCCGTGCGCTCGTCGGTCTGGATATTCAACACCGCCTCATCCGGCATGCCCGGCACGAAGCGGCCGTGCTGCTCTTCCCAGCCATAGACGAACTCTTCACGCGGGTCACAGATCAGCACTTCGAAATCCAGCAACCGTGCCATTTCAGCCACGTAGCGTGATAACTGCCCGGCGCCGATCAACAACAGGCGCCAGCGCGGGCCGTAAATGGCCCGCAGGCGTTCGCCGTCGAAGCTCACAACATCGGTCTTGCTCGCGACACTCAGGCTGACGTCGCCGGTGCCCACGTCCAATTCGCGCGCGACGATTTGATGCGCTTCACAACGCTGCAACAGCTCCTCGACCCAGCGCCAGTCGCCCACCCGCTCTTCTGTGAGGCGCAACGTGCCGCCGCAAGGCAGACCAAAACGCGCGGCCTCATCGCGGGTGACGCCGTAGGTCACCAGTTGCACAGGTGGCCCATCAGCAGGCAAGCGACCGTCCTGCAACCGTGCGATCAAGTCATCTTCGATGCAACCGCCCGACACCGAGCCGATCACCACCCCGTCGCCGCGCAAGGCCAGCATCGCACCCGGCGGGCGCGGCGCGCTGCCCCACGTCTGAACCACGCTGTACAACACCACTCGTTCTCCGGCGCGGCGCCATTCGAGCACGCTGCGCAGGACATTCAAATCCACACTGTCCATCAACACTCCTGCAGGCGATGCCGCGTCAATACGGCGGGCTAATCAGTCTTGGAACGAGCTGGCCGCTGTGAGTTTCATCTAATGGAAACGCTTGAAGACATGACTCAATGTAAATCAAAACGCTCAAAAGTGACCGACCAGAAACGCAAACGCCCCGAACAGGTCGGGGCGTTTGCAGCGTTTCAGGTGCTATTCACACCATCAGCGTATTACTTGCTGACAGGTGCAGGGCCTTCGGCCACGCCCAGGTCATCTTCTTCACGGGTGTCGGAGATACCGCGACCACCGGAAGCCAACTCTACCTGCAGCTTGTCTTCGTCCAGCTCCTTGACCCACTTGGCCACAACCAGGGTAGCAACAGCGTTACCCACCAGGTTGGTCAGCGCGCGGGCTTCGGACATGAAGCGGTCGATACCCAGGATCAGCGCCAGGCCGGCAACCGGCAGGTGGCCAACAGCCGACAGGGTCGCAGCCAGCACGATGAAGCCACTACCGGTCACGCCAGCCGCGCCTTTGGAGGACAGCAGCAACACCAGCAACAGGGTGATCTGGTGGGTGATGTCCATGTGCGTGTCAGTCGCTTGGGCGATGAACACGGCAGCCATGGTCAGGTAGATCGACGTACCGTCGAGGTTGAAGGAGTAGCCGGTCGGGATCACCAGGCCTACTACGGATTTCTTCGCGCCCAGACGCTCCATTTTGATCAGCATGCGTGGCAGTGCAGATTCGGACGAGGAAGTACCCAGTACGATCAACAACTCTTCACGGATGTAGCGGATCAGTTTCAACACGCTGAAACCGTGCGCGCGGCAGATGGCGCCCAGCACCACGACCACGAACAGCACGCAGGTGATGTAGAAGCAAATCATCAACTGGCCCAACTGCACCAACGAACCTACACCGTAGGCGCCGATGGTGAACGCCATGGCGCCCAGGGCACCGATTGGCGCCAGTTTCATGATCATGTTGATGATGTTGAACATCACGTGTGCGAAACGATCGATGAAGTCCAGTACCGGCTTGCCGTAGGCACCCAGGCGGTGCAGGGCAAAACCGAAGATCACCGAGAACATCAGCACTTGCAGAATATCGCCGGTAGCGAATGCGCCCACGATGGTGTTCGGGATCACGTTAAGCAGGAAGCCAACAATGCTCTGGTCTGCACCGGCAGTCACATAGGCCGCGACTTTCGAAGCGTCCAGGGTAGCCACGTCGATGTGCATGCCGGCGCCCGGTTGCACAACGTTGACGACGATCAGGCCAATCAGCAGCGCGATGGTGGACACTACTTCGAAGTACAGCAGCGCGTAGCCGCCGGTTTTGCCAACCGACTTCATGCTTTGCATGCCGGCGATGCCGCTGACAACGGTGCAGAATATGATCGGGGCAATGACCATTTTGATCAGTTTGATAAACCCGTCACCCAGTGGCTTGAGGGCCACGCCGGTTTGCGGGTAGAAGTGACCGAGCAAAATACCGATTACGATTGCGACGATCACCTGGAAATACAGGGATTTGTAGATTGGCTGACGAGTCGTCATTGCAAGTTTCCTCAATCGTCCCGTGTGGCAAATATCCGCCATTGCCCACGGCACTTGAATTGCGAACCCTCCTGCACTGGAGGGATTTGTTGTTTGCGAGACCTGTAGGATAGAGCCTGCGCTGTAATCTTTATCGCAAACGCCGTGCCACTTCGCTGAAAATGGCTGAAGGCCTTTAGACATCAGGGCTAGAGGCTTCCAGGGCCGCTTGATCGCACACGACAAAGTGGCGGAATTCCGCCAGGCGAACCGATCATGTCCAATAATTTGGCGGTTATCCGCCTTGAAGAAGGCTCTGGGGCGCGGCTTACTATTTTATAGCGTATTCCCACAGGGCCTGCGCCGGTCGCTGACTTGTGGCAGTGGGGTTGTTGTGGCGCGCCGCTCGCCACAAAAAGAATGCGGTCAGGCGGCGGGGAAGTGAATCTTGAACGCTGCGCCACCCAACGGCGAATCGCCGAGGGTCAACGTTGCGCCGTAGCTTTCGATGATGTCTTTGACCACCGCCAAACCAATCCCCTGCCCCGGATGCTGGCGGTCCAGTCGCTCGCCACGTTGCAGAATCCGCGCGCGCTGGTCAGGCGGCACGCCAGGGCCGTCATCCTCGATATACAAATCCGAGCTTTCGAGGTCTTCCACTACGCTGATGCGCACTTCGCTCAAGCACAGGCGGTAGGCGTTTTCGAGCAAGTTGCCGAGCATTTCCAGCAAGGCGCCCTTCTCGATGGGCACATAACACTCCGGCGGCAGCTCGACGTTAATGGTCACGCGCTTGTCGCGGTAGACCTTGTCCAGCGTGTCGCACAGGCTTTGCAGCACGGGCTCCAGACGCACCTGGTGGCGCACCAGGCCGCTTTTGCGCAAGCTGGCGCGCTGCAACTGGTAACCGATCTGCTGGCTCATGCGTTCGATCTGCGACTGCAACACCCAGGCTTGGCTGCGCTCTTGCGGGCGCTGGGCCATGTCTTCGCTGACGCCCTGCAACACCGCCAGCGGAGTTTTCAGGCTGTGGGCCAAGTCGTCGAGGGAGTCTCGGTAGCGCGCCCGTTGCTCGCGCTCGCTGTGCAACAGGCGGTTGAGGGAACCGGTAAGCCGCAAGAGTTCACGAGGGTGTTCTTCGGTAAGGCTTTCGCGGGTGCCGCCTTCGATTTGGTCAAGCTCCTGGCTCAAGCGTCGCAGGGCTTGCAGGCCCCAGGTCAAACCCAGCCACAACAGCGTCAACAACACCAGCAAGGCGGCGCCGAACCCCAGGTAGAGGTTTTCGCGCAGGCCTTCGAGGGTCGTCAGGTATTCGCGCACCGGTTGCAGGGCGACGATACTGAACGCGGCGCTCTTGCCGCCCAGCAGCTTGACCTCTACGTCATAGGCGAAGAACTCCTGGCCGCTGGCCTCGCGAATGCGTGCGAACTCGTTGCCGCGTCCGTCGTAGCGCGGTTTGTAGTTGATGTTCTCTTCGCGGGTCGCGCGCGAACGCCATACCAGATGGCCTTCACGGTCGTAGATGTAGCCGAGCAGCCGGCTATCGGCGAGGTTGAAGCGTTCGTCGGGCAACTGCGCCGGCATCACCAAGCGGTTGTTTTCAACGCGCGCGGCAGAAATCAGGGTGGTCACGTCCGACGCCAGGCGCTGCTCGATGGAATCCTGCAGCGCCAGGCTGAACGCACCTTGCATGGCGGGCAGCAAGCCCAGCATAAACAGCACGGCCAAGGTGGCAGCCGCGAGCATCAAGCGCACACGTAACGAGCGAATCAACGGCAGCGCTCATTGAACAGGTAACCCAAGCCGCGCACGGTGTCGATCGGCTTGAACCCGGCCGGACCTTCCAGCTTGCGGCGCAGGCGACCGACCAGCACTTCAATGACGTTCGGGTCACGCTCGTCGTCATCGGGGTAGAGCTGCTCCATCAAGCGGTCCTTGGCGACCACCTGTTGATGGTGGCGCATTAAATACTCGAGAATTCGGTACTCGTAAGCGGTCAGCGCCAACGGCTGCTCATCCAGCGACGCTTGCTTGCGGTTGAGGTCCAGCAGCAACGGCCCGGCGACGATGGTGGACTGGGTGAAACCGCTGGAGCGGCGCAGCAAGGCATTCATCCGCGCCTCCAGTTCTTCGAACTGGAACGGCTTGACCACGTAGTCGTCGGCACCGGCGGCCAGGCCTTCGACCTTGTCCTGCCAGTTGCCGCGCGCGGTAAGGATCAGAATCGGAAAGGTCTTGGCCTGGGCGCGCAGTTGCCGGATCAGGTCCAGGCCGCCCATGCCGGGCAGGCCCAAGTCGATGATGGCGAGGTCGTGGTTGAATTGCCCGGTCTGGTACAAGGCTTCCTCGGCATTGGCCACGGCTTCGACCACGTGCCCACTGTCGGTAAGGCGGGTCAACAGGTGATGACGCAACAGCGCCTCATCTTCCACCACCAGCAATTTCATAAGGCTCTCCAAGGCAATTCAACTGTCCGACTGAGGGGTATCATAGCGGCCCTGCAAGTCTTGCGGGCGCAGTTTAATGCCATTGTATTGGCCCGTCAGGTGTTCGTAGCCGGTGCGGTAGTCTGGTTGTGGGCCGGTTTGCCCCAGGGACTGCCCCCACGGCGCGGCTTGACTGCCCGCATCTTCGAAGCTGACACGCTGGATCAGGGTGCTGGTTTTTTTGCTTCTCTCGCTGCCAAAGCCCGAAAACGTGGCGTCCGAAGCCTGCACGCCCGCCGTAGCGCTGAGCATGGTCAACGCCAACATCAGCTTTTTGATCGCAGTCATGGTGCTTACCTCTGTGCGTTTGCCGGTTGCAGCCAGACTACGCAGACGCCCCTGAACTCCCCCTGAACGGGCTCTGAACCGCACCTGAACCGTAATGGGCTATCCAGCGGCACGCCAACTCGGCAAAATACCGCGCATGACGCCTCTACCCGCTTGCTGCACCCCACTCGATACCCGTTGGCCACTGCCCGTCCCGCTACCTGGCACGGTGTTTGTGAGCACTCGATTCGACCCGGCCTTACTGGCCGCCGATGACTTTCAGCGCAGCGCCGTGCCGCCACCGGCCAGCATCCAGCGCTCGGTGGCCAAGCGTCAGGCCGAGTTCCTGGCGGGACGCGTGTGCGCCCGCGCGGCGCTGCAACAGTTGGATCAGCTCAATTGCATACCGCCCATCGGCGAAGACCGTGCGCCGGTGTGGCCTGCGCACATCAGTGGCTCCATCACCCACAGCACCGGGCATGCGGCGGCGATTGTCGGGCGTAAAGCGCAATGGCGCGGGCTGGGAATGGACCTGGAAAATGTGCTGCCGCTGGAACGGGCGGAGCGCCTGGCCGGGGAAATTCTTACCACAGACGAACTGCAACGCATGGCGAGCGTGCCGCGCGAGCAGATTGCCTTGCTGGTGACGCTGACGTTTTCGGCCAAAGAAAGCCTGTTCAAGGCGCTTTACCCGATTGTGCAGAAGCGCTTCTACTTTGAGCATGCCGAGGTGGTGGAGTGGTCACACAGCGGCCATGTGCGGCTGCGGTTACTCACAGACCTGTCTGCCGAGTGGTGCCCCGGCACAGAGCTGGCCGCACAATTTGCGGTGAATGGGGAGCAGTTGTTGAGCCTGGTGGCTATTGGCGCCTGATACACCGCTATCGCGAGCAAGCCAGCGCTGATCAAACCAAGCCGAACTCAGTCAACTGTGGGAGCGGGCTTGCTCGCGATTGCGGTGTGTCAGACACGTATTTTTCAACTGATAAACCGCTATCGCGAGCAAGCCCGCTCCCACAAAAACGCGCTTCAGCGTGTGGGGGCGATCACCTTATGCTTTTTGCTGATCGCGCGGCCAACTCAAGCTGAAACACGCGCCGCCGAGGTTGTTGCTTTTGCTGATCAACGCCCGCCCGCCATGCCAATGGATAATCCGCCGCACAATCGATAAACCCAGGCCATGCCCGCCTGATGCACGGGTGCGGCTGTCGTCCAGGCGCAGGAACGGGGTAAAAATGCGTTCCCAGGCGCTTTGCGGCACGCCGGGGCCGTCGTCCTCCACATCGATGCGGCAACGCACTTGGCCCACCTGATAACTGATCAGCACCTGGCCTTGGGCGTGACGCATCGCATTGCTCACCAGGTTTTGCAACGCGCGGTGCAAATAACGCGGCTCGGCATCCACCCACGCGTCGTCCCAATGCGCCGATGACAGGCATATACCGCGAGTCACCGTGACGTGCGGGCGCAGTGGCGACAACTCGCCAATCACTTGGTCGAGCAACGCACTGAGGTCTACGCGCTGAAAATTCAGCGCCGGCGCGCCCTGCTCCAAACGTGCGTAGGTGAGCATTTCGTCCACCAGGCCATCGAGGTCTTCGATATCGCTGTCCATGCCCTGCATATATTTGGCCCGTGCCTGCGGAGTGGCGGCGTCGCCGATCATCTCCAGACCAAAGCGCAGGCGGGCCACCGGCGTGCGCAGCTCGTGGGAGACCGCGCGCACCAGTTCGCGCTGGATCGCCAATAATTGCTGCAAGTGCTCGGCCATGCCATTAAAGGCGGCTGCCAAACGCCCCACCGAATCGGCGCCGCGCGCAGGTACGCGAACATCCAGGCTGCCTTTGGCAATGCGCGTGGCCGCCGCTTCGAGGCCTTTAAGGCGCCGTTCAAGCTGGCGCACCAGCAAATACACGATCAGGCCGATCAAGGTCAGGCTGATCAGCGCGATCAAAATCAGCCATTGCGGCGGGTACGGGTTCATTTGATACAGCGGGCCGATTTCCAACACCCAAGGCGTACCGGCCATGCCGGCAAACACCCGGATCGAATCGCCGCCCTTGCCCAAGGCCATGACGGTATCGCCTTCCGCGACACGGCGGCGCTGGTCGTCGTCCATGTCGGCCTGGGCCAGCGTCATGAGGTGCATGTCAAAACCAAAACCCTTGGTTTGCTTGATGTCGGCAAGCTTTTGCGCTTGCTCGGCGACCGGAAAACGCACCAGTTCGTCGGCCAACAAGTAAATAGTCGCGCGGGCCAGTTGTTCGCTGATCTGCTGCACTTCGCCTGTGAGCACCCACGGCTCCTGCTCGCTGACTTGGCGCAGCACGCGCGCCGAATGTGGCCCGGTCTGCTCAACCAGCACTTGGCCGCGTTGCAGGCGGCTGCGCTGGCCCAAGTCGAGCTGAGCATCGCTCAGCGTGCGCAACGCCAAGGGCATGCCGAGCAAACGCTCCCACATCGCCAGGGCACGTTGGCGCTCGATGGGGCTCATGGGTTGCAAGTTGTCACCCATCAGCGCGAAGGTGCCGTGGGCCAGGCGCTCGCGGTATTGGTCGCTGCGCACCTCGTTGAGCAGGTGCAGGGCCAGTACCCCCAACAGCGCGACCAGAATCAGCGCGGCGCACATGCCGCCGTAAATACGCAGGAAGATCGAGTTCACAGCGGCATATCGGCAGCGGCTTCAGGGACGAACAAGTAGCCTTTGCTGCGGATGGTCTTGATCAAGCGCGGGTGAATCGGGTCGTCACCGATTTTGGGGCGAATGCGCGAAATGCGCACATCAATGGAGCGATCCTGGCCGTCGTAGCCGATGCCGCGCAGGGCGATGAAGATTTCTTCGCGGGACAAAATGCGCCCGGCATTCGCCACCAGCAACCAAAGCAGGTCGAACTCGGCACTGGTCAGTTCGATCCCGCCGCCGTGCAGCCAGGCTTCGCGCAGCGCATTGTCGACCAGCAACGGGCCAAATTGCAGGCGGCGTGGGTGTTCGCCGGCAGGCGGTAAAGGCGTTTCGCTGCGCCGTAGCAAGGCCTGGATACGCGCGAGCAACAAGCGCGGGCGCACGGGTTTGCACACATAGTCGTCGGCGCCGATGTCCAGGCCCATCACTTGGTCCATGTCATCGGTACGCGCGGTCAACATCAGAATCACGCCGTCATAACGCTCGCGTACTGTGCGGCAGATGCTCAGGCCGTCTTCGCCGGGCAGCATCAGGTCGAGAATCACCAGGTCCGGCTGTTCAGCGATGATGCGCGCCGCCGCAAGGGCGCCGTCGCTTTCCACGGACACGTGCAGGCCGTTGCTTTGCAGGTAGTCGCGGGTCAACTCGGCCAGCCGCTCGTCGTCCTCGACAATCAATAAGTGCCAGGCTTCTTGCTCCACGGGTGACCCTCGTTGTTATTAGAGATGGTTCAGGATCCACATGCTGATCTTCGACCGTCATACCCTGTTTGTAATGTTTTGAGGGCATAACAGCGCCTGTCAGCAGCCAGATTGTAGCCACGGGCCAGCCCTGCGGCACAAGCGCGGAAATCCATTCGGTGATCACATTTTTTTATGGTAGGGTTCGCGCCCTCAAAAATTGAGATGGCGTTTCAAGCCCGAAATATTTAATGACAAACGGTTCAACGCAGTCGCGACGTGGCCTACACGGGTATTACAGCTTTCTTTCACATTTTACTCACAGCCTTATCCACAGGTTACTGCGTTGCTAACCCCATAAAAACGCATTATCTTGTACCTCGGCGGCACGCCAGACCCCACATGTGGGGTTTTCGACCCATTCGACCAACCACACAAGTGGCCCGAAACTCAAGCGCTTTATTGCTAACGCAGCGTGCAACCAACAGATTTCTTGTAGTCCAAATCGCTCACGCGGATGGCAACTGTTCTCCATACCCGACATGGAAAACGGTACGGGTGTTGCAGGGACAACCTCGCACTCGCAATCAAATATAGAACGTGGAGACAACCCCCCCATGCAAACCGACACAACTCGCGAGAACCCGCAGGGCTCCGTGCCGCAGGCCGCTGATTCGAATATGGATCTGTCCGCCACCGCACCTGGCCAACTGCGCGTGATCAAGCGTAACGGCACTGTCGTTCCTTACACCGATGACAAAATCACCGTCGCCATCACCAAAGCGTTTCTTGCAGTTGAAGGCGGCACCGCTGCTGCCTCGTCGCGCATCCACGACACCGTTGCCCGCCTGACCGAACAAGTCACGGCAACGTTCAAGCGTCGCATGCCATCGGGCGGCACCATCCACATCGAAGAAATCCAGGACCAGGTTGAATTGGCCCTGATGCGTGCCGGCGAGCAGAAAGTGGCGCGCGATTACGTGATCTACCGTGACGGTCGCTCCAAGCAACGCGCCGCCCACGCCCCGGCAGAAGAAACGGTCAACGCTCACCCGTCGATCCGCATCACCCGCGCCGACGGCACGTTTGCGCCGCTGGACCTGGGCCGCCTGAACACCATCATCACCGAGGCCTGCGAAGGCCTGGCAGAAGTCGACGGTGAGCTGATTCAGCGCGAAACCCTGAAAAACCTCTACGACGGCGTGGCCCTGACCGACGTTAACACCGCCCTGGTGATGACCGCCCGCACCCTGGTTGAACGTGAGCCGAACTACTCGTTCGTGACTGCGCGCCTGTTGATGGACACCCTGCGTGCCGAAGGCCTGGGCTTCCTCGGCGTGGCCGACAGCGCCACCCACCACGAGATGGCCGACCTGTACGCCAAGGCTCTGCCTGCCTACATCGCCAAGGGTATCGAATTTGAATTGCTGAACCCGATCCTGGCCACCTTTGACCTGGAAAAACTCGGCAAGGCGATCAACCACGAGCGCGACCAGCAGTTCACGTACCTGGGCCTGCAAACCCTGTACGACCGTTACTTCATCCACAAGGACGGTATCCGCTTCGAACTGCCGCAAGTGTTCTTCATGCGCGTGGCCATGGGCCTGGCAATCGAAGAGAAGCACAAAGAAGACCGTGCCATCGAGTTCTACAACCTGTTGTCGTCTTTTGACTACATGTCGTCGACCCCGACCCTGTTCAACGCCGGCACCCTGCGCCCGCAGTTGTCGAGCTGCTACCTGACCACCGTGCCGGATGACCTGTCGGGCATCTACCACGCGATCCACGACAACGCCATGTTGTCCAAATTCGCCGGCGGCCTGGGCAACGACTGGACCCCGGTGCGTGCACTCGGTTCGTACATCAAGGGCACCAACGGCAAGTCTCAGGGCGTTGTACCGTTCCTGAAAGTCGTGAACGACACCGCTGTGGCCGTGAACCAGGGTGGCAAGCGCAAAGGCGCTGTGTGTGCCTACCTGGAAACCTGGCACATGGACATTGAAGAGTTCATCGAGCTACGCAAGAACACCGGTGATGACCGTCGTCGTACCCACGACATGAACACCGCCAACTGGATCCCTGACCTGTTCATGAAGCGCGTCTTCGATGATGGCCAGTGGACCCTGTTCTCGCCATCCGAAGTGCCGGACCTGCACGACCTGACCGGCAAGGCCTTCGAAGAGCGTTACGAGTACTACGAAGCGCTGTCCCAGTACCCTGGCAAGATCAAGCTGTTCAAGACCATTCAGGCCAAAGACCTGTGGCGCAAAATGCTCTCGATGCTGTTCGAAACAGGCCACCCATGGTTGACCTTCAAAGACCCGTGCAACCTGCGCAGCCCGCAGCAGCACGTGGGCGTGGTCCACAGCTCGAACCTGTGCACCGAGATCACCTTGAACACCAACAAGGACGAGATCGCTGTTTGCAACCTGGGCTCGATCAACCTGCCGAACCACATCGTCAACGGCAAGCTGGACACCGCCAAGCTGGAACGCACCGTCAACACCGCCGTACGCATGCTCGATAACGTTATCGACATCAACTACTACTCGGTGCCACAGGCGCAGAACTCCAACTTCAAGCACCGCCCGGTTGGCTTGGGCATCATGGGCTTCCAGGATGCTTTGTACCTGCAGCACATTCCTTACGGTTCGGATGCTGCGGTCGAGTTCGCCGACAAGTCGATGGAGGCGGTCAGCTACTATGCGATCCAGGCTTCCTGCGACCTGGCCGACGAGCGCGGGGCCTACCAGACGTTCGAAGGTTCGCTGTGGTCCAAAGGCATTCTGCCGCTGGATTCGCAACAGATCCTGATCGAGCAGCGTGGCCAGAAGTACATCGACGTTGACCTCAACGAATCCCTGGACTGGGCGCCGGTACGTGCCCGTGTGCAGAAAGGCATTCGTAACTCCAACATCATGGCCATCGCACCGACCGCAACCATCGCCAACATCACCGGCGTATCGCAGTCGATCGAACCGACCTACCAGAACCTGTATGTGAAATCGAACCTGTCGGGCGAATTCACCGTGATCAACCCGTACCTGGTTCGCGACCTGAAAGCCCGCGGCCTGTGGGACTCGGTGATGATCAACGACCTGAAGTACTACGACGGTTCCGTGCAACAGATCGAGCGCATCCCGCAAGAACTCAAAGAGCTCTACGCAACCGCCTTCGAAGTGGACACCAAGTGGATCGTTGACGCCGCCAGCCGTCGTCAGAAGTGGATCGACCAGGCGCAATCGCTGAACCTGTACATCGCCGGCGCTTCGGGCAAGAAGCTCGACGTGACCTACCGCATGGCGTGGTACCGTGGCCTGAAAACCACTTACTACCTCCGTGCCCTGGCCGCGACCAGCACCGAGAAGTCGACCATCAACACCGGTAAGCTGAACGCTGTTTCCAGCGGTAACCACGGTGATGATTCGGTGCTCGCCGCGCCTGCCGGCCCGGCCCCAGTGCCAAAGGCCTGCGCGATTGACGAGCCGGATTGCGAAGCGTGCCAATAAGCTGAGCCCGTTGCGGGCTTAATCGCCCGTGATTCAAAAAAGCCGACAACCTTGGAGCATTCAGGGGTTGTCGGTTTTTTTTCGATTACAGGTAAGTAGCTCTCACGCTTTAGATGAGCGCATAAGCATTACCCTCTTGAGGCCTGCCACCTCGATTCCCCCAAAGCTCTAAACGCCCACCGACCACGCCATTGAATGGCCGCCGAAGTCCACAACACCCAACGCGCCATTTGCCAACTCGCTGCTGGAGGAGACCCTGTAGTGATTTTTAAGCCCCAGGCGTTCCAGCGATTCACGACCATACTCGCCGTCGTTCAACGTAACCGTCGCCTGCAGGAAGCTGGCGCTTGCGCTGCCATCATTGTTTTCCATTTGCGCGCGCTTGGCGCTCGCCGCATACAGGAAGTTGGCGTCGGTCATCATGGCCGGATCATCGCCCAAAAATCGCGCCTGCTGCGCCGCCACCTGCAATTCGCCCTTGCTCAAATGAAGCTGGAACCCATCGCGCATCTGCACGTCATAGCCATCACCTGCTGTTTTTACATCCTTGAACACATCGGTGGGCTTCTGACCAAACTTCATCATGGCGGCCTTGATTGCCGAAACCGTGGTGCAGTTTCCATCCGGCCCCTGTTTGAAACCCGTCCAAATATTGCCGGCCTCCTTGCCCATGCCGGGTTTTTTACCGGGATCACTCTTGTCAGGCGTGTAGTTAGCGTGATTAGCCCCCTGGGTGAAAGGCTTGTTACTCATCGACTCTTTGGGGCCAAAATTACTCGGATTAACCCTGCCCCCACCGCCGCCGCCGCCCCCACCGCCACCGCCCCCTGGCGAGGGTGCTGGAGAGGGGGTTGGAGCCGAATCGTCTGAAAACAGGTCCGGAAACATCCGCTTCAGTTGCGCGAGTAAACCCTCAGACGCGTCTTTTTTCAGCGCTTCCAGGATCTCTTTGAACTTCTCCTCCCCCAGCTCTTTTCGTTTTGCATTGAGCTTGTCACGCACCTCTTGAACGGTCTGGTTTTTCGAGGTTTTCTCGGCGTCCGTCAGCTCTTTTAGAAGATTGGAAATCGCGGTTTTGTCAGAATCCACATCCTCCTTTTTACCGTCTGAAAGGATTCCCCCCCCGATACTGGCCTGCCCCACCCACGCCATAATTCACGCCTCCAGCCCCATGGCTGGACACCGACGAACTCCACATACTGTGCCCCCTTGTAATGACGGATCGAATGCCTCGTGCTTGATATGTGGAAAGAACGTTGTGGTCGGTTCCAGTACAGGCGTGTCGTCTGGTAACCGGGCAGGCAGTCGGAAAAGTCTTGAGGCCAAATGACAGGCAAAAAAAAGCCCCTCGGTTGAGGGGCTTGTTTTGTGACGCGTCAGGCCATGCGCATCAAGTCATTTGAATGATGGTCTGCATGATGGTGCTCTGGGTGGAGATGGTCTTGGCGTTCGCCTGATAGTTGCTCTGGGCCTTGATCAGGTCCACCAGCTCGTTGGTCAGGTTGACGTTGGAGTTCTCCAGCGAGTTGGCCACGATCGAACCCAAGGTGCCTGATTGCGGGGTGTCGTAACCCGGTTGGCCCGAGGCGAAGGTCTCTCTCCACGAGGTGCTGCCGGCAGGTTGCAAGCCCTGCTCGTTGTTGAAGCTGGCCAGCGAGATCTGGCCGACAGCCTTGCTTTGCTGGTTGCTGAACGTCGCGAACAGTACACCGTTGCCGTCGATTTTAAGGCCGGTGATCTGGCCGGTGGCGTAACCGTCGGTAGTCGGCGGGTTGCGGTAGGTCGCCGAGTTGTACTGGGTGATGTTGGCCATGTTGATAGCAACACCGGTCGGGTTGGCGTTCGCGCCGTTTGCCTTCCATACGCCATTGGTCACAGTGCCCGGAACCCAACCTGTAAGGTTCAAGGTAGTGCTCGAGGTGGTACCGGTGACTATGCCGGTGAGCTTGCCGGAGCCATCAAAACTCAACGTGGACGGCACAGGTGCAGTCGTACCGGTGGTGGTCGGTGCGCTGCCATCCAGGTTACGCCCATCGATCAGGGTGTAGGCGTTCCACTTGTTGGCATCGGTTTTCACCAGGTACTGCACCATCGGGTGGGCATTACCTTGGCTGTCATACAGCGTGGTGCTGTATTGAGTGGTAAAGGTGCTGGTGTCGGTTGGATCAAACGGCTTGGCCGTTTGGTCGATCACCGGCTCCGAGGAGTTCAGGTTACTGCTGGAATCCACTTTAGTGGACGCTTTGGGCGGCAGGTTAGACAAGTTCAGTTTCAGGTCGGTCAGGCCGCCCTTGGTGATAGTGCCTTCGTCGTCTGCCGCGTAGCCTTGCAGGCGCGAGGTGCCGGTGTTGTTGGTGATGTAGCCGTCTTTGTCGGAGCGGAACGCACCGCTACGGGTGTACTCCAGCGAGCCGTCGCTGCCCTTCTGTACGAAGAAGCCACCGCCCTGGATCGCCATGTCCAGCGTACCGCCGCTGTTATTGACGTCACCCTGGGTGAATTGCTGGGACACAGCCGCCAGGTTCACACCGTTGCCGATGCTGTTCTGGCCAGTGCCCAGCTTGGACGCCGCGTAAATATCGGCGAACTCCGCACGGGACGACTTGAAGCCAGTGGTCGCAACGTTGGCAATGTTGTTGCCGGTAACGTCCAGTTGTTTGTTGGCCGCATAGAGGCCGCTAAGGCCGATGTTAAAAGACATGTTTCTCTCCTTCTGCCGTCGTTAGCCGGCTCTATGTACCGATAGTCTGAATTTGCGACAGCTTGACGCTGCCCATGCCGCCAGCAAGGTTCAGCAGCATTTCGCCGCCGGTCTTGCTCAGCGTCACGCTGGTAACCGTTGCCGGCAATGAGGTGCTAAGCGCAACGGCATCGCCCGCGTCACTCTTGGTGGTGGCGGCAAAGGTGTAGGTCCCGGGAGTCGCGACCTCACCACTGTCGTTCTTGCCATCCCAAACAAAGCTCACATCGCCTGCGCTTTGAGCGCCCAAATCGAGGGTGCGCACCACACTGCCGGTTGCGTCGGTGATCTTCACGGAAACGTTGCCCGTCGCCGCAGTCACGGCCACCGAGCCGGTCATGCTCTTGCTGGTGTCGACCGTAGCTTTGTCGGTTTGGGTGATGATCGAACGCCCCACCAGCGACGACGCTTGCAGCGCTTGCGACGAGCTGAAGTTGCTGGAGATCGAATTCACCGAGTCGTTCAGGGTGTTAATCCCTTCCAGGCTGCTGAACTGCGCCAGTTGTGCGACAAATGCGCCGTTGTCTTGAGGCGACAGCGGGTTCTGGTTTTTCAACTGGGTAACCAGCAATTGCAGAAACGCGTCTTTGCCCAGCGACTGGCTGCCGGTGGCTGCCGAGGCAACGCTTGCGACATTGTTTGTTGCGGAGCTGACCTTCGTGTTGAAAAGGTCCTGAACCGCCGTGTTCGTAGAAGTGCTATCAACAATGGCCATTATTTGGCACCCCTTATCACTGACCCAGGGTCAGGACCTTCTGCATCATGGTTTTGGCGGTGTTCATCATTTCCGCGTTGGTCTGGAACGAACGGCTGGCGGAGATCATGTCTGCCATTTCCTCGACCACGTTGACGTTGGGGTAGTAGACGTAACCCTTTTCGTTCGCAGCGGGGTGGTTAGGCTCGTAGCGCGCTTCCAGATTGCTCTGGTCTTCAACCACGCCGAGTACTTGCACGCCTTGGCCTGCGGCGTCCTGGCTCTGGAACAGCGAATCGCTGCCGCCGCTCTGGCCGCCCTGAAACATGGTGGCAAACACCGGGTGACGTGCGCGGTAGGTCTGGTCAATGCTCGAAGACACGGTTTCGGCGTTGGCGATGTTACTGGCGACGGTGTTCAGGCGCGTGGTCTGCGCGCTCATGCCACTGCCGGCAATATTAAAAACACTGGCTAAGGACATGGCTTATTCTCCACGCAGGGCTGACATCAGCCCTTTGAATTTGCTGTTGAGCAGGGTAAAGCTGGCCTGGAAGTTCACCGAGTTCTCGGCATAGGCCGATTGCTCCAACTGGGCATCCACGGTGTTCTGGTCGATCGATGGCTGCATCGGCGTGCGATACAGCAACGACTCGTCACCATTGCTCAGGCCTTGCGCTTCGATATGACGGCTGTTGGTCATGTTCAAGGCGAAGGTGCCGTTCTTGGTCTTGTCTTGCTGGGCGGCGAGCACAGCAGAGAAGTCCAAATCCCGAGCCTTGTAGTTCGGGGTGTCGGCGTTGGCAATGTTGTTGGCCAAGACTTCGGCACGCTGGGCGCGGAAGCCCAGGGCTTGTTCGTGGATACCGAGCGCTTTATCGAAGCTGATGCTCATGGCGGAAACCTTTAGGCTGACCTGCTTTTCGTAACAAGGTCATAGCAAGGCGCATGCCAATGTCAGCAAAGCCCGTAATTCAAGGGGTTGCGCGGCGTTTGCCGGCGGCAATGCCAGAAAAGCGGCAACCGCCTTCCGCGTTGCGCCATTAAAGCGGCAATAACGCTTGCCGCTTTCACACCGGGCGGCAACCGGGGCGACGCAGTCACTGAAAACGCAGCGCGCTGTCGTACCGTCCGTCTGCACTGGTATTTATGACAGTTGTGGTGCCTACCGCATCGGATGCCCTATTGGGCGGACATCCCTTAATTCGCAAGGAAGAGGCTTACCACGATGACTGTCCCAGCCCTCGGCTTCACATTACAAGACTCGGCACTGCCCATTCCAAACCTGAACACCAGCCTGCTGACGGGCAACTCTGCAGAAGTCATGTGCAGCGTCCCCTTACTGCCCATGGACTTTGTCAATATCAACATGATCAGCAACGTTCTGGGTGGCGACCATAACCAAAGCTTTTCAATTGCCCAAGGCGTGCCCTCACTCATTGCCCAGATACCCAGAGAACGTGTTGAAGCCAACGAGGGCAACAGCGTGCGGCTGCGGGTAAGCATCAGGCGTAGCGGGGTTTCCCTAAGTGCACCGGACGCCACCGTGACCATCAACCGGCGCCCGATAGTCATACCGCCAACGCCAGACGTTGTGTGGGATTTCAAAGACGGTACTTTCCAGGGCTGGGTGGCCCAGGGCAGTTACACGGGCGGCGTGTTGCGTATTGTGGGTGGACGGGTAGTCGCTGACGTACCCGACAGCCAGCTTGCCAAGTCCCACATCATTACCCGAACCATTTTGGTGACCGCGGGCCGCACGTACGATTTCGCCTTTGATGCAAGCGCAGGCGACCCCGCCGATGGCTCAATGGTTTTCCTGACCATCAACGGCAGCCGAATCGGCGCGACTGTTCAGAACATCAACCTGACCCAGCAGTCCGGGAGCGGGTCGTTTGTCGCCACAATGACCGGCAACGTCACACTCGGCCTGTTCAACGATGCCGTTCCGCTAGGCCGACATCGCCTGTCGCTGGGCAATATCCGCATGACACAAAGGCCCTGAGTACACGCTGCTAGAGTTTTCGCCAAAAAAAAAACGGGAGGCCTTCAAGGGGCCTCGTTTTTATTCAGTGCTATTACTTGGCCTGGTAAATGATACCCGGGCTGCACTGCACCATCTGGTAATGATCCGGCAACCCGTTCAATGCTTCAGAAGCACCGAGGAACAAATAACCACCGCGCTTGAGCGTGCCATGGATACGCAACAGGATGTCTTTCTTGACCTCTGCCGAGAAGTAGATCAGCACGTTGCGGCAAAACACCATGTCAAACTTGCCCAGACTGGCGTAGCTGTCGAGCAAGTTGAACGAGCGAAACTCCACCCGGCTCTTGATCGGCGCCTTGACCGCCCAACGCCCCGCCCCTTTAGGGTCGAAGAAACGCTGCAGGCGCTCCTGTGACAAACCACGACCGAGCGCCAGGCTGTCGTACTCGCCGGTCTTGCAGTTGGTCAGCATGGTGCCGGACAAGTCAGTGGCGACAATTTGCGCACCCGCCTTCAACTGGCCCATGTTGGTTCGCTCGAACTCATCGATGGACATCGAAATCGAGTACGGTTCCTGCCCCGAAGAACAGGCGGCCGACCAGATACGCAGACGCTGGCCCGGGCTGGCCTTGATGGCCTCCGGCAGCACTTTGCTCTTGAGCACCTCGAAAGGGTAGGTATCGCGAAACCACAGGGTTTCGTTGGTGGTCATGGCATCGACCACCATTTCCTTGAGCCCGCTGCGCGGCTGGCTCTGGATGCGCTGCACCAACTCGCCCAGGGACTTGATGCCCTGCTGCTCCATGAGTTTGTTGAGGCGGCTGGATACCAGATACTGCTTGTTTTCACCGAGCAATATGCCACAGGCTTTTTCCAGGAAGACCCGGAATTGTTCGAAATCCAAATTACCCGTAGACAATGATACCGCCTCTTAAATCGTGTGACCGCCAGGGGAATTCCCCTTAGCCGTGATCTGCTGCCTTGATCCGGTCGACTACCCGGGATGCCAGGTCATCAGGGCGGAATTTGGCCAGGAAGTCATCGGCACCGACTTTCTTGACCATCGCCTGATTGAATACACCTGACAACGAAGTATGCAGGATGATGTGCAACTTTTGCATGCGTGGATCGTTGCGTATCTCGGCCGTCAGCGTGTAGCCGTCCATTTCCGGCATCTCGATGTCAGAGATCATCATCAAGAACTCATCTTCCGGCTTCTTGCCTTCATCCACCAGTTTGCGCAAATAATCCAGCGCCTGGCGACCATCATTAAGCGCCACCACTTCGACGCCAACAGTTTGCAGGCAACGGGTCACCTGCTTGCGCGCCACCGAGGAGTCATCCACCGTCAGCACACGCAGCGATACCGCCTTGTGCGCCGTTTCGGCATCTACCACGCCTACCGAGATGGTTTCCGAGGTGGGCGCGACTTCGGCGAGGATCTTCTCCACGTCGATAATTTCGACCAACTGGTTATCCACCCGTGTCACCGCCGTGAGGTAGTGGTCACGCCCGGTGCCCTTGGGCGGCGGATGGATCTCTTCCCAGTTCATGTTGACGATGCGTTCCACCGAGCGCACCAAAAAACCCTGGGTCTTGGTGTTGTACTCCGTGATGATCACGAACGGGTTTTCGCGATCCTGCAAACCCGCCGAACTTGTGGCCAGGGCCAGGTCAAGAATCGGGATGGTCGCGCCACGGATGTTCGCCACGCCACACACCACGGGGCTGGATTTGGGCATGATCGTCAGCTTGGGACATTGCAGCACTTCCCGCACTTTAAACACGTTGATGCCATATAACTGTTTGCCATCCAGGCGAAAAAGCAACAACTCCAGGCGATTCTGCCCCACCAGCTGTGTGCGCTGGTTTACTGAATCCATTACACCTGCCATGCCATGACTCCTACGCTAAAACTTAGGCTAGACCTAAAGTGAAGCGCGTACCCACCACTAAACGGCACGAGCTTTGCTGTTGTTTTGATATTTAGTTGGCCATGAACCTTAAAATGACAGTTTCTCGACGCCCTCGCCTTCCAACGTTCCGCAGACTGCTCTGCGTCTCGCTGGCGTTGCTCGCCTTGGGCTCGGGCATCACGGCCCGCGCAGATAACGCCACCTTGCCTGATCTTCTTATCGGCGTCACTCAAGGCTTTCTTGAGTTCACTGTAGAAGATTATCTGGCAACCACCCAGACGCCGGGGCGTTATGAGATTCAAGTGAACCAGTTGGACCCGCGCTTGCGCATGCCGCTGTGCGACAAAGAATTGACAGCCTCGCTTGAAAGCCCCGCCCAGCCCATCGGTCGGGTCACGGTAAAAGTGCGCTGCGAGGGCGCCTCGCCGTGGACCGTGTTTGTGCCGGCGCAGGTCAAACTGTTCCGCGACGTGGTGGTGGTGACGCGGCCGTTAAAACGCTTGGGCATCATCGGTTTCGACGACATAGGCTTGCGCGAACGCGATATCAGCCTGATCAACCAAGGCTACCTGACGTCGGTTGACCAGGCCGTGGGGCAGAGATTGACCCGACCAATGGTGGCCGATCAAGTCATCACGCTGGTCCACCTGGAACAGGCCGAGGTAATTCGTAAGGGCGACCAGGTGGTGATTTCCGCCAGCAGTGGCGGGCTTACCGTAAAAATGCCGGGGGAAGCGCTGTCCAACGGCGGCATGAGCGAACAGATCAGGGTTAAAAACCTCAACTCCAACCGGGTGATCAAGGCGCAAGTCACCGCGCCAGGGCAAGTCGAGGTAGCGTTATAGTCACTGGCGCAGGACGCCTGCTTTTCCTACACTGTGCGCCATAGATGCGTACGTGCAGGTTTATTGTCAATCGAGCCTAAAGTTTGTCCGGGTATGGCCGAAAACATGGCAAGCGTCCAAATACCCAGAGGTTTTTTATCATGGTCATTGATTTCAGTCGTTTAAATAACGCCCCGGCTTTGCCCGGCAATACGCGTACCAGCGGTGCCAAGGACAGCGTAGAAGCCAAGTCGCAGCCAGCGCCTGCCGCCAAGGCAGAACAGGCCAGCGCCAGCCAAAGCGGGGAATCGGTTCACCTGAGCAATGAGGCTCAACAGTTGCAGAAGGTCACTGACTCGCTGCGCGATCAACCTGTCGTCAATAAAGCCCGTGTGGCCGAGTTGAAGCAGGCCATCGCCGATGGCAGCTATAAAGTCGACAGCAACCGTGTAGCCAGCAAGCTGCTTAACTTCGAAGCCACGCGCTAGGCAAATGCCTGCGCAGGGCTTTTGGACGCTTAAAACCCAAGGCCAGCCATGCACCACGACGAACATTTGCTTCAACTGATCATTGATGATCTGGCGCCGACGCAACATTTGCTCGAGCTGCTGAAAGAAGAGTCCCTGGCCCTGCATGGCCGGGACATGCGCTTGCTGGAAGATATTCTGGCGCACAAGCAGTCGCTGATTGTGCTGCTCGAGCAGCATGGCAAAAAGCGCAGCCAGATTCTCGTCAGCCTCGGCCTGCCGCCCGATCACGATGGGCTTGCACAGCTGGCCAGCCATTCCTCGGTCGGCGACCAGTTGCTGGCGCAAAGCACCGCACTCAATCAGTTGCTCGCCCAGTGCCAGGAAGCCAACCTGCTCAACGGTCAGTCTATCCAGCTGCAGCAAGCCACGACCGCCAACCAGTTGCGAATCCTTCACGGCGGAGAGCCCCCGGCCCTTTACAACGCCCAGGGTTCCACCTCGCGGCTGGTGAAGCCAAGCACCCGTAGCCAAGCCTGACCCCGGTTTACAGCGCGCCCTATCCAAAGCGCGCTACATGCTGGCAAAATGCCGGTTCTTGCGTGTAGTCGTATTTTGTCTGGAGATGGAAGAACCGTGTTCAACGCCCTTAATGCGGAAGATGCCCCGCAGCCACCCAAGGTGCTCACCACGCCTCTGGAAATCGCCAGCACCTTGCGGATGCTGCAAGAAAGCCATGACCCACTGATCATCACGTTCCACGAACGCAGCCAGCGCTTTCAAAGCTATTTGGTGGACGTTGACAGCAAAACGCTGACCCTGGACGAAATGATCCCGCGTGACGGCGAACGCCATCTCGAAAATGGCGAACCGTTCCGCATCGAAGGCTTTCACGACGGCGTGCGTGTGGCCTGGGAAAGCAACGGCAAGCTGACCATCAAAGAAAAAGATGGCCAACGCGTCTACACCGGCAGCCTGCCCGATGAAGTGGTCTACCATCAGCGTCGCAATGCCTTTCGCGCTGCACTGAAGCTGGCCCAGTTGGTCAACATCGAGATGGGCGGCGAAAAGATCAAGGCACCGGTCAGCGGCAAACTGCTGGACATCTCTGCCACCGGCTGCAAATTGCGTTTTGAAGGCGACATTTCCGATCGCCTGCAACTGGGCCAGGTGTATGACCGGTTTATCGCCGCCCTGCCCTTCGGCAGCATGACCACCTCTGTCGAACTGCGTCACCTGCACTTCGAAGACCGTATCAACATCACGTTCGCCGGCGTGCGCTTCCACAACATGAGTGGGTTGGTGCAGCGCCAGGTAGAGCGGTTTGTGTACCAGTTGCAGCGTGAAGCGCGACGTTTCGACAAAGACGACGATTTTTAACGTTTAAAATTGCGGCAAAAAAAACGGGCGGATCCTGATGGGATCTGCCCGTTTTTGCGTTCAGGGCGCGCCCTGCTCAAGTCATGCGGATGCTCGTCCGGGCCCAGCGGCTCCGGCGGCCCTTCGAACAGCGGCTCATCGGCCGGTGGCTCAGGTTCGGCTTCAGGCTCGGGTTCGACTGGACCCTGCATTTGCTCCTGCACGATCGCCTCGTCCACGCGCGGGTCAAGGCACACCACCAGCGGCGAGCTGGACATGCTGTCGGGCATCGCAACGTGGTGCAGCGGCGCATCATCAACTGATGCAGGTTGGTCACCGCCTTCGGCCGAATACGCCACACCAGCACCAACCCGCACAGGCTGAAAAACACATACAGCATGTGGCTGCCAAACAGCTTCATGGCAACGCCCGCCAACAACGGCCCGATACTCGCACCCACGCCGTACGTCACCAGCAACATCGCCGTCAGCGACACCCGGCGATCACCCTCAACATGGTCGTTGGAGAACGCCACCGCCAGCGGGTACAGGCAGAACTGCACCAGCGAACACAAGAACCCGGCCACGAACAACACTTCCAGCGGCACCTTGGTCAGCACGGCCAAAGGTAACGCCGTCACCGCCAGGCACAACGCAAAGCAACGAATCAGCAAGGCGCGATCATAGCGGTCCGACAACCAGCCCAACGGCCACTGCACCAGCAAGCCTGCAAAAATACAGCTACCCATGAACAGACCGACCTGCTCGGTGCTCAGGCCTTGCTGAGACGCATAGAGCGGCGCCAAACCGTAGAACGAACCCACGATCAACCCCGCGCCCAGCACGGTACTCAGCGACTGCGGCACACGCTTGATAAAGAACCGCGGCTCCATCGGCGCAGGGTGCAGCGGCGCCGGGTGAATGCGCCGCGTCATGGCCACGGGCACCAGGCACAGGGCAAAACACAGCGCGACCAGCATCAGCAATTCAAGGCCCAGCTCTGGGTGCATCACCAGGATCAACTGACCCAATACCAACCCCAGGTACGACGCGATCATATAGCCGCTGAACACCACGCCACGCTGCTTGGCATCGGCCTGCTCATTCAGCCAGCTTTCGATGACCATGTACTGGCACATCATCCCCAGGCCCACAATCATCCGCAGCACGATCCACGCCGCAGCCAATTGATCAAGCCATGGCCCAAGACCGCCGCACCGACGATCCCGGCGCAGGTGGCATACGCACGAATATGCCCGACCCGGGCGATCAGGCGATGCCCGATCTTGCCGCCCAGCACCAGGCCAAAATAGTTGGCCGCCATCAACGCACCTACCCACAGGCTGTCGACATGATCGGCCGCCAGGCGCAAGGCCAGGTAAGTACTGAGCAGGCCGGAGCCGATCAGCATCATCAAGGAGGCGAAATAAAGGGCTCGAAAAGATTTCCAGATTTGGCGCATCGGCGTTCCGAGCGGCTCCTTGCAGTGAGGGACAGGGCTATCGGCATGATAGTCCGGGGTTGCCGGGAACGGACAGGCAATAGGGGCTGTTTCCGGGGGAAAATTTTGCTTACTAGCTCAGACGCTGCATGGCGGCGTGCGAGGTACATGGGTTGCGATAAATACATCGCGCACCTGCTGAGAACCCGGATCGCGGGCAAGGTTCGACCGGTGTTTGAGGGCGCGCGCAAAAAAGCCCCGCCAGAGAAATCTGTACGGGGCTTTTTATGAGAGCGCTTCAGGGGCGCCACAAAGATGGTGTCCCAGGGCCGGTTCGAACGGCCAACCTTCCCCTTAGGAGGGGGATGCTCTATCCAATTGAGCTACTGGGACAAATGACAGCTGCCGGGCCAAACGCGCAGCGGCGGACGGCGTGCATGTTAACGGCCGAGGTCGGTTTTGTCATGTCGTCCGTGGGCTTTTTGAGTGTAGGCCGTTACTTGAATGAGGCACCGCCGTTTCGCCCCGTAAATACGGGCACTTGGCGGCGTCGTGCAAATTGCACGCCCTCAAAATGCCAGTCTTGCAAATTGCAACGCTCAAGCACTTAAAAGCATATCTAACCCATTGTTTTTATTGAATTAAAATATTGGCACGACACCTGCAATACTTATCCTACAAAACCATTCGACCCAGCCACTGCGGAGATCAAGAACATGAACAGCGCCCTTCTGTTAACCCTCAACGCTGTGGCTTTGGCTGCACTGGTCATGCTCCATTTTCACTCGAGCAATGATGATGCCGCGCAAATCAGTCAGGCCGTGCCGCATCACCTGCAGCAGCGCCCGCAACTGGCGGTGATGACACCTGCCATGCAATCGCCGATTCGTGTGACTCAAGACACTCAGCCCGCGCCCGTATCCGAACATTGGGTGTTCTGAGGAAGCCCTATGAGCAAGTCCGCCTGGCTGTTCCTGTTTTTGACCGTTACAAGTGGTGTGACGGGTTTAAGCATTGCCTCCCAACACGCGCAAACGCCTGCCTTTATTGCCACCGGCGTGTTTGCCGGCGTGCTGGTTATCACGCTGATCGTGGGCCGGCGCATCAAGTTCGACCCGGTACTGCGCTGATCGGTCGACTCGCTTGACCCCCTACCTTATGTCGCCTTTCACTAGCAAATTGGCAGATCGCCACTATCCTTAAACAGTAAGGCAAAAGGCCACACCTTTGAGCACTTTGCGCGCCTACCCCCTTTGCGGCCTAGGTTTGCTCAAGCGTTCCGGTTTGGAATCATTCGTAGCCAAAACTTCTAACCAGTCCGCAAAATTGCAAATCAGTGCTGGCATAAAGCCTTTAGGCAGTTCAATATTTGTCACAGAATTGACGCCAAGGAACTGTCAAATCTGAGGCATGATGCGGCCTCTTTGCAATTCGGGTTGAACTTTGGTCGTGAGTCTTGTCTTAACACTCATCCTTGCGGCCAATTCCAAAAACCGCTCCCCTGAACTAACCGGTTAAATATATGCGCCCATTGAAACAGGCAATTTATTCCAGCCGTACGGCTGACAAGTTCGTCGTACGTCTGCCAGACGGAATGCGGGAACGCATTGCCGAGGTGGCTCGCAATCATCACCGCAGCATGAACTCTGAAATCATCGCGCGCCTGGAACAGAGCCTTATTCAGGAAGGTGCGTTGGGCGAAGAGTTGAGCATGCGCCTGGACAGCCCGGAGCTGTCACTGCACGAACGCGAACTGCTGCAGCGTTTTCGTCAGCTCTCCCACCGCCAGCAAAATGCCCTCGTCTCGCTTATCGCGCACGACGTTGAGGCGGCCGCAGAAGCCAACTGATCCAAAACTGCAAGCCAGAGCCAGCCATGTGCTGGCTTTTTTTTGCCTGGGGTTTGAGGGTCGCCCGGAACAGGGCTGTGCAGGAGCAGCGTTGCGCCTTGCTCGCGAGTGCGGTGGATCAGTCAATTTATTGCTGATTGACAGAGCGCATTCGCGGGCAAGCCCGCTCCCACAAGGGATCACAACAGGAAGATGGTCGCCAGGCCGAGGAAGATGAAGAAGCCACCGCTGTCAGTCATGGCCGTAATCATCACGCTGGCCCCCATGGCAGGGTCGCGACCGAGGCGCGCCAGCGTCATCGGTATCAACACGCCCATCAGTGCAGCCAGCAGCAGGTTGAGGGTCATGGCAGCCGTCATCACCACACCCAGCGACCAACTGCCATACAGCAAGTAGGCCACCACACCGATCACGCCACCCCACACCAAGCCATTGATCAAGCCAACCGCCAGTTCCTTGCGCATCAGGCGCGAGGTATTGCCGGTACTGACTTGGTCGAGCGCCATCGCGCGCACAATCATGGTGATGGTTTGGTTGCCGGAGTTGCCACCGATACCCGCCACAATGGGCATCAAGGCCGCCAGCGCCACCAGCTTCTCGATCGAGCCTTCGAACAACCCGATCACGCGTGAGGCAATAAACGCGGTAATCAGGTTGACCGCCAACCACGCCCAACGGTTACGCAGTGAGCGCCAGACCGAAGCAAAAATATCTTCCTCTTCGCGCAGACCGGCCATGTTGAGGACTTCGGTCTCACTCTCCTCACGAATCAGGTCGACGATTTCATCGATGGTCAAACGACCAATCAACTTGCCGTTCTTGTCGACCACCGGGGCCGAAATCAAGTCGTAACGCTCGAATGCCTGCGCTGCGTCGTACGCATCTTCATCCGGGTGAAAACTCACCGTGTCACTGGCCATCAAGTCTACGACGCGCTTCTCCGGGTCATTGACCAGCAGGCGCTTGATCGGCAGCACACCCTTGAGAATGCCGTCATTGTCGACGACGAACAGTTTGTCGGTATGCCCTGGCAGTTCTTTGAGGCGGCGCAGGTAACGCAATACCACTTCGAGGCTGACGTCTTCACGGATGGTGACCATCTCGAAGTCCATCAACGCACCGACCTGGTCCTCGTCATAGGACAGCGCGGAGCGAACACGCTCACGCTGCTGGGTGTCGAGGGCCTCCATCAGCTCATGCACAACATCACGCGGCAATTCAGGAGCGAGGTCAGCCAGCTCGTCGGCGTCCATCTCCTTGGCGGCCGCCAAGAGTTCATGATCGTCCATGTCGGCGATCAGGGTTTCCCGCACCGAGTCAGACACTTCAAGGAGAATATCGCCGTCGCGATCAGCCTTGACCAATTGCCACAGGGTCAGTCGATCATCGAGCGGCAAGGCTTCAAGAATGTAGGCGACGTCGGCGGAGTGCAGGTCATCGAGTTTGCGCTGCAACTCGACGAGGTTTTGCCGGTGAACCAGGTTTTCGACGCGGTCGAGGTTCGGACCTTCCTGGCGGTGCGTGAGGTCTTCCACCACACGCTGACGCTGCAGCAGCTCGATGACTTGAGCCAAACGATCCTGCAGGCTGTCTTGTGTTTTCTTTACTTCTACTTCGGTCATAGGCGAACTCCACTCCCAGCAGCGGGGCACGCCGGAAGGATCAATCAGTCAATTCATGATTGGTAAAACGGGGTACTGAGTTACTACTGGGTAAGTCCATGGAGGTATTCCACAAGCCCGGCGGGGCTGACGGGCGCAATGATACACCGCCCGGCCATTTTTAACGTTAAAAACTAAGGAAAGAAACAAGCGCTTGCGAGACAAAGCTAAGCACTGACTGCATCTACTAACTGCGACGCCACGACCCCACGGGAAAACACATGGCCGGGACGAAAAGCTGAATCTGAGGATAAACCCTACACAAACCCCAGACGGCAAAAAGCCCGCACTAGGCGGGCTTTTTGTTTGTATGGTGCACTCGACAGGATTCGAACCTGTGACCGCTCGGTTCGTAGCCGAGTACTCTATCCAGCTGAGCTACGAGTGCAGGTTGTGTTTTTAGACCA
>NZ_VUAZ01000063.1 GCF_009296165.1 Pseudomonas kitaguniensis
GAGCGCGCTGCTGAATACGCTGCTGTCCAACTGTGGGAGCAAGCCCCCTCCCACAGTTGGGCATCGGGAGCAGCCCCTTTCCACAGTGAGTTTCAGTCTTGCAAGTTGGCGAGTGCCTGCGAGGCTTTTACGTAATCCGCCTGGAACTCGGGCGACTCGATCCAGGCCAGTGCTGCCGCTTCATCATCGGTATCCGTCGCCCACTGGCGATACTCGATCAGCGCTGCGAAGATGAAATTGGTGGCTTCTTCTTCGCCTTCCTGCTCCAGCACCAATGCCAGCAGCGGGTGCGCCAAAAATACCCCACACAACGCGACCTGGCTTATCTCGCCGGCGGCGCGCATTTCCACAAACAGCTCGGTCAAATCCACCGACTCAAGGTCAATGCGGCTGTCGTCACCGGCAAACGCATCCGGCTTGGCCGCGACGCTGCGCTGGGTACGGTTTTGCTTGGCCTTGGTCTTTGCGCGCTGGGCACGTTTTTGCTGTTTGTTCGGCGAGGCCATGGGCTCACGTCCTTGGTTCAGAATCTGGAGGGTCTATTGAAGCGCAGCTTTGTAGAAATCCCAAGGGATTCCAGCCGTGTTACGTCACGCACTCGCCGGGCGTGCCTTGCGCCAACTTGCCGTGCAGCAGCCACGCCAGTGCGACAGGCCACAACCGATCCTGATATTCGCTGCGAAAAAATGCGAAATGCCCGACAGCCTTTTCACCAATATCTTCCGGTGCAATGCGCAGATGAGTGCGCTCGCTGCCGTCGAAATAGCGCAGTAACCGCTCAATCGCCGCCACCGTGCCGAACGGATCGTCGCTGATACTGATGGCCAGCATCGGCGCCTTTACGCTGCCAAACGGCAAATCACCCAAATCGCGTGCGCTGGGGCGCGTTTCATACCTGGGCGCAAGCGTGCTCCAGTCGCGCACCACGCCCGCCGGCGTATCCTCCAGCCAACCCAAGCGCTTGCCGGGGAAGTAGCCGCACAGCGCCGTCAGCAGCGGCATCGCCACATGCCACTTGGCAAACATCCGCCAGCGGCCTTTTGCCTGGTAATCGCGCCAGTAGGCAAACTGCGCGCCCACCGTGACTATTCGCCGAATCACCGCGCCTGACGCGGCCAGCCCCGCTGCACAGCCGCCAAAACTGTGGCCGACCACATCAATCGGCTGCCCGGCAAATTCGCGCTGTGCACGCTGCAACATCGCCTCGAAATCCAGCGCGCCCCACATCGACCACGAGGCCGTAAAGCCCCGTAGCGAGCCGCTGCGTGATTCGCCGATGCCGCGATAGTCGTAGGTGATCACGTCGAAGCCGTTGGCAAACAGGTAGTCGGCGAAACGTGAGTAGTGGCGGCAGCGTAGGGACGTGGCGGCGTTGATGATCACCACCGGGCGTGCGGGGTCGGTTCTGATATGGCGCCAGCTAAAGCCGCCGATAAGGTAGCCGTCGGCGGCGGGTTCGCGGAACGCTTCTGAGGCAGGTCGAGTGGGCAGTTTCATAGTCGGCTCGTTTCCAGCGCTTGGGGTGTGGGGCCGTGCGCTTTTATAGGCAGTCGAAACTAACAAATTTATTGCGCCAAGGGCGCAGCAATTGCCGCGATGCTCGACCTTATCGCGCTGGGTGCATAGGCTTACGCTCCTTTGATCAGTCAGGCTCGGCCCATGACCCGCGACACCCTCGAACACAACCAGATCGCGATCTACTTCGTCGCCGTCCTGCTGGCGGCCGCGTTCGGTGTGTTCGCACCTTTATCAGCCCAAGGCCTCGGCGTACTGGTGACGCCTGCGATTGCGCTGTTGATGTACGCGATGTTCCTGCAGATTCCGTTTCTGGACCTGCGCCAGGGCCTCGGCAACAAGCGCTTCATCTGCGCATTGCTGCTGGCCAATTTCATCCTGGTGCCCTTGCTGGTGTGGGCGCTGACCCGTGGCCTGGTGGAGCGCCCGGCCTTGCTGGTCGGCGCGTTGTTGGTGTTGTTGACGCCGTGTATCGATTACGTGGTGGTGTTTACCCATATCGGCAAGGGCGATTCGCGGCTGATGCTGGTGGCCACGCCGGTGCTGCTATTGCTGCAACTGGCGCTGTTGCCGGTGTACCTGAGTTTTATGTTGGGCGCGCAATCCGCCGTGGTGGTGGCGGTGGGGCCGTTTGTCGAGGCGTTCCTGCTGCTGATTGTGTTGCCGATGCTGCTGGCGGTACTGACGACAGCCCTGGCGCGGCGCTCAAGCGTGGTCAACCTTTGGAGTAACGCCTGGGCCTGGCTGCCGGTGCCGGCGATGGCGTGGGTGCTGTTTGTGGTGATCGGCTCGCAGATCACCTCAGTGCTGCGCGACGTCGCGCTGTTGTTACCGGTCATCCCGGTGTACGCAGGCTTCCTGTTGCTGGCGCCGCTGGTTGGCGCGTTGGCTGCACGGCTGTTCGCGTTGCCCGCAGGCGCGGCGCGGGCGATCACGTTCAGCGCGTCGACGCGTAATTCGCTGGTGGTGCTGCCGCTGGCGCTGGCCTTGCCCGAAGACGTGCGCGGGCTGGCTGCGGCTGCGGTGGTTCTGCAAACCCTGCTGGAGCTGGTTGGCGAACTGCTCTATATCCGGCTGATCCCGGCGCTGGTGTGGCGCACTGGCCGGTAGGCGCATAAATATTCGGATTTGTTCAGGCGTTATTCAGGCATGCAGTCGGCACCATGGAGCCGGCCCCGCCTACCTGAAGGACATTCGATGGATCACCGCAGCCGTTTTCGCCTGGAGTCGCTGGGCATTTTCCTGATCGCTTTACTGCTGTTCACCTTGGGTATCTGGGATGAGCAACCCCAAGGGTTTGACGGGCGCTGGGCGCTGTTCATGCAGGAAATGTTTCGCCATGGCGCGAGTCTTTTTCCTACCACTTACGGCCAGCCGTACCCGGACTATCCCGGCACTGCGACGTTTGCAAGTTTTGTGTTCGCCAGGCTGTTTGACGCGCCCAACCACCTAGCGAACGTACTGCCGACTGCACTCGCTTCGGCGGGCGTGGTCGCGCTGATCTACCGCCTGCTGGCGCCGTCGAGTCGCCCTTGGGCGTTGCTGACGGTATTGCTCACGTTGCTCACCACTCAACTGCTCGAAAAGTCGCGCTCGGTGTGCCTCGACCAGATGGTCGCGTTGCTGTGCATAGGCAGCTTCTACCTGCTGCACAGCGGCGAGCGGCTCGGTTCGCTGGTCAGGCAGCTTGCCGTGTTCCCGCTGTGGGTGCTGGCTTTCGCGATTCGTGGGCCATTGGGGCTGATCGAGGTGTGCGGCGTGGTGTGCGTGTATTGGGCGCTGGGCCGGCCAGGTGAGCGGGTCAAGCAGGTGTTGATCCATGGTTTCGCGGGATTGGTGTTGCTCGCGGCGTGCTGGTGGGTCTTGATGAAGTTGGCGCGAATCAGCGGCGGCGATGCGTTTGCCGATGAAGTGTTCAAGATGCAGGTCGGCGGGCGCCTCGATGAGTCCGGCGAGCCGTTTTACTTCTACTTCCAGCTGAGTTTGTACCGTTACTTCCCCGTGGTGCCGTTGGCGCTGGCGACGATGGTTGCGCTGCGCCATCGCTGGTCGCAGCGCTGGGTCGATGACGACGTGCAACTGCTGGCTCGGCTCGGCGCCTGTGGGCTGATGATTTTGCTCGGCCTGTCGGTGCCGCACTTCAAACGCGCTTACTACATTCTGCCCATGGTGCCGATGTTTGCTGCTGTCGCCGCCTATGGGCTGCTCCAGGCGCAAAGCTGGCTTGTCGGCGTGCGCAGATGTTACGAATGGCTTGTGGCAGCGCTACCGGCATTGTGCGGGGTGGTGCTGTTTATCTGCCGACACACCTGGCAGAAACACGGCTACTGGCCCGAGGTTTCATTGCCGTTGCTGATCGGCGCGCTTCTGGTGTTGCAAGTCGCGGCGTTGATCGCCTGGCGCAATACGCTGCGCCTGGTATGGCTCAGCGTGATCGCACTGGCGGCGCAATGGCTGTTGCTGGTGACGGTGATCGAGCCCGCCAAAGACCTGCAATTCGACACCCGCAAGTTCGTCAGCCAAGTGGAGACGCTACGTGGCTCGCAGCCAGGGCCACTGGTGTTCGTCAACCTCGGCCGTGACACCTGGGCGGTGCGCTACATGATGAACCTGGACCACGATGAGCAGCCGCTGTTTGTCGGGCGTAATGAGCTTGAGAAGCTAGGCACGTTGCCACGGCCGTCCTGGGTGATTGTGTCGCGCAAGGAGACTGCGCTGCTGAAGGGCACGCCGATGGGGCAGCAGGCGCCACGCTTCGAAGGGCGGCTGAACGACAATCCGCTGATGGTGTTTCTACTCAAGTAAGCCGTTGGCTCAGTGTCTCGACGTCATGCCTCGGAGCGCCGGTCATCGGGAAAAACAGCAGCGGAGCAAAGCCAAATAACCACTAATGAGGGCTGAAGCCCCGTTAATACGGGGTTTCGTTGGTTTTTACCATTAACTTGCGCGCTTATTTTTATCGCACTAACTATCAAGTTAATCGATTAAGCGCCGATTCACGGGCATCCCGAAAAATCAAAGGCACACACGTAATGAGCGCAAAGTGGTTGGATAATTTGAACGTCAGCAAGAAGCTCGGGCTGGGCTTCGCCGCTATTTTGCTGGGTGTGCTGACCGTCACCGCCATCGGTTACTCCAGCACCAACCTGCTGATCGAGCGCCTTGGCAAGAGTGGCAAGGTCTCCGAGATCAAGGCGCATGTGCTGAATGCCCGCATCGTCGCCCAGGCTTACGCCACCGGGCCGAGTGCTGCCGGCGTGCAAGCCTACAGCGGTGCGCTGGATACGCTGGGCCGCAGTGTCGATGAAGGCATTGGGGTGTTCTCCGTGTCGAGCAACCTGGCCAAGCTGCGTGACATCAAGGAGCAGGTTGGCGGCCTTAAGCAGACGTTCGATCAATTGGTCAGCATCAATCAGAAAATCGATGAGGCCTTGAAACCCTTGATCAAGGTTTCGGACGAGGTCAGTGCCACGTTCGAAAACCTGCTGCAAAAGACCATTGACGACACCGTGCGTGCCCCGGATGAAGCCGGCATCAAGCAGGTCAAGATCGCTGGCGACTTGCGTAACGGCATGACCAACTTCCGGTTGGTGTTTCGCCGCTATCTGAGTGTGCCGTCAACCGATAACCGTCAAGCGACCTATAACTCGGCCGACGCGCTGATCGCTCAGGTGGCGGCGGCTCGCAGCGAATTGCCAAGCCAGGCGAACGCCGCGGTAGACACCGCGCTGAACGCGCTCAAACAGTACAAGGTGCTGATGGCGTCGATCTCGGAAATGCTGCAGCAGGCCGATCAGGTGCGCGGCAAACTGCAACAGCAATCCGTTGCAACCGCTGTCATAGCCGATGATTTGGCGGCGCAGCAGATGGTCAGTGCCAAAAAAGAACAGAACACCGCTGTCGTTCAGTTGTTGAGTGTTGCGTTGGTGGTCTTGCTGATGGGTATTTTTGCGGCGTTCGTTATCACCCGCCAGATAACCCTTCCGTTGAATGATACGGTGATTGCCGCGCGCCGAATTGCTGACGGTGACCTGACCCAGGACACCCTCACGACCCGTCAGGACGAACTGGGATTGCTGCAGAACACCATGCAGCACATGACTGTTTCCCTGCGTGGCCTGATCGGCGGCATCAGCAACGGTGTCACGCAGATCGCTACAGCGGCCGAGCAGTTGTCGGCTGTCAGCGAGCAGACCAGTGCGGGCGTCACCCTGCAAAAAAGCGAAGTCGACCAGGTCGCCACCGCCATGAACCAAATGGCCTCGACCGTACAGGAAGTCGCGCGTAACACCGAAGACGCTTCGCAGGCTGCCAACCAGGCCAGCGAACGTGCGGCGCATGGCAGCAGTGTGGTGCAGCACGCCACGCGGGAAATTGGCCAGTTGGCCGGTGAAGTGAAGCAGTTGGGCGTCGCCATGCAGCGCCTGACCGAAGACAGCAGCAAAATAGGCAGTGTGATTGATGTGATCAAAGCCGTCGCTGAGCAGACCAATCTGCTGGCGCTTAACGCCGCCATCGAGGCCGCACGCGCCGGTGAGCAAGGTCGCGGTTTTGCCGTAGTGGCCGATGAAGTGCGCTCGCTGGCCCAGCGTACCCAGAACTCAACGACTGAAATCGAAGCGCTGATTCAGACCCTGCAACAGGGTACAGGCGCAGCATCAGTGCTGATGGATGCCAGCCTGCAACGCACCGAGGGCACCGTGGTGTTGGCGCGTCAGGCTGAGCAGGCATTGGTTGAAATCAATCAGTCCATCGGCACGATTGAACAGATGAGCCAGCAGATTTCCGCCGCCGCAGAGCAACAGAGCGCCGTGACCGATGAAGTCAATCGCAGCGTGCTCAGCGTGCGTGATATTGCTGAGCAGTCTGCCTCCGCAACCGAGCAGAGCGCCGCCTCGACTGTCGAGCTGGCACGCTTGGGCAGTGATTTGCAGAGCATGGTTGCGCGTTTCAAGATTTAACTAGCCGCAGCCAGGCGCCTCGTGACGTGGTCACGAGGCGATCGGCCACGAAGGCAACGGCTGGGAACTGCAGAAAGCAAAAAAACCGCACCAGGCGGGTTTTTTGTGTGTTTCAGATGACGTTTGCACCACCTGAAACTAATGAGTTGTGCCCAGAGACGGAATCGAACCGCCGACACGGGGATTTTCAAAACCTGTGAACTTCCTTCCGCATTTGAGAAAAGGCTGGTTATCCTTGCTCTATCTCAAATATGCCGTCGCCACACCCGGCCAGAAACGGGGCAGATGCCCCAAAACCTTCCGGACTTACCGGAGCGTGGTAGCGAGAGAAACACGCGAATTTACTCAGAAGGCAATGCGAAGCTATGGCTCAGAGGGGCACTCAAGGAGCAATCAATTATTCAAGGCTGTGATAGGTAAGATGCGTCTGGCTTACTGTCTGCGCTTGTTGAAAGAAGTATCGTCTGAGTCGTAATCAGGAAATTGTTCAGTATTCGGTTCCCGTAATATTTATCGTCGGAGCCTTTGCGTATTTTGCGTAAGCAAAAAAGTAAATTCTAAGGGCGAGCGTGTGCTGAGAGGGTGAAACCATTTTGGTGGTTTCTCCCTCATTTATTTGGGCCCAGATAGTTACTCTCCTGACCAATACCAAAGCGTTGCACCCCAGCTAGAACCGGTAAAGCTAGGCATTTCTTCGCCTAGTTTAAAGTACTTGCGAGAGTTTGCCTGCGCCGGGCTGAACCAGTAACCCGCCTTACTACAAGGTTGGCCTGCTTCAATGCGAGAAGGAGAGGTCGAGCCAGTTTCTTCCTGGTCAAAACGTGCATACCAACGGTCAGTGCTGTCTTTTTCGAAGCAATTGCCATAAGGCGAATAGCTATGCAGTTGATCAGGATTCGGGATGCGTACAGGTTTCACAACCTTATTGACGGCGACGTAAGCGGCTGGCAGCCCATCCTCCAAAGCGCCAAGTTCTGGGTATTCACCCGCACGAATGATCAGTCCATTGTTATAGGTGAGTATTTCGATGTCACCACGGCCACTGAACGCATGACGAATGGCTGATTCACCGCCAAGGCGCTCTACAAAGGTACTTCCGAGGACCGTGTACCAGTTGACACCTTTTATGTGTTCCAGCAGTTCTAATGACGATGAGTAGGGAGTCGCGTCTACTTCTAGTCCTGAATACTGCTGTGCTAACTCATACTCTGTAGGCGAATAGCTGTGATAGTCGTACGGTAAAATGCTTGAAAGGCCACCGTATCCGTGTTCGACTTCAAGTTTCTCGCTGAGATAATAAATCCATTCTTGATATCTGGCGGCCCCGCCGGGCTGTTTTAGTATGGACCAAGGAAAAACTAGTTTAATGTAGGAGCGAACCTGATCCCCGTGAGCTTCAAAGGAGTTGAGCATCGATAATCTATACTCATCAGCTTGAGTGGATTCAGTAGCGCTTCCCAAAAGCCAGCTGAATTCGTCATTTGAATCAGTTTTCGATATTTGCTCACGAGCCTTCTCAAAACTGGCATCTGTCAATTTTTTTCGTCGGCGATAAAACATTCCTTTCAAGAGTGGTTTAAACTCTTCGTAAAACCGTGCAAAGCACTCGTCTATTTTACGCTTTGTTTCTTTTGTATAGCCTTGCTTAAAATACAAGGTAATAATTACCCCCAGTCTTACCACTGGTGTGCCATCTGGTAATTCGAAGTGCAGGTCGGGGGCGCGGTCTTCTAGATTTTTTAGTGATCTATTCACGATAATTCTCAATCAAAAATTTAGAGCTTGGCGTGGAGCTGGACTGGTAGCAATCTTCGCTAGTATTACAGCCAGTACAACCCAGGATTGCATAGCAATTTCAATTATCGCCAACAAACCTGTTAAAAGAGCAGTCGGTATCGCAGCGGCGACTACCAGTTCACCAATGACGATGATAACAACTGCAGTAGCAACGGCTTTCCCAATATCCATTAGCAGTTGCACCCAGTTAACTTCGCGTAGCGCCTCTAGCGTCAAATCGGTATACCGCTGAATCTCTTGCCAAATGACGCGGAGTTGATCGTCGGTCCAGCGTAATATTTGCCCGCCGGTTTCACTTACCCACTCCCAAGCTTTTTGTGATTCTCGACGTACCCATTCACCTTTAGTACCCAGCCACGTCGCGGCGTCTTGCAAATGTTGCTGAACTTCTTGCGAGAGTTGTCGGATACCTTGAGCGCCTTCTTCCAACAGGCTTTCTACCGCTGATTGTACTTGCTGGGTCCAGCTTTCGATATGTGCAGGTCTCGGCGTTGGCTCCGGGCCGTATACTGGTACGGGGGCTGGAGCAGGTCTTGACGGGCTGTCTGAGTTCCCTGGAGGCACCAATGAGGGCCATTGCAATGGGTTGAAGAAGCCGGTCGGTTTGTGCTCTTTGTTGTACTCCTTGTCACGCTCACGATCATCTTTGTCCCGACAGTCGCTAATCTCCAATACTGAGAATCGATCACGACTACCCGCTATGCGCTGATAGGCCCGCTCTTGTTCCTCCGAAAGCTCGTCCTTGGGGAATTTGACCTCGACCACTCGCTCCAAGTTATCTGGGTGCATGACTCCTTCGTGGTCTGGACCAGCCAGGCCAGGCCAGCGAAGCGCACGATTTTTTACAATCATCACGTCTGGTCGACGTAATAGTCCCTTGGTATTACCCATCGGGAAGAAGGTTAACGTATGACGACGATCCGGATCAGGTATTTGCCCAGGAAGTGAGAGCGAGGTGCTGAGAAACGGTTTCGGTGGATTCGGTGGTATGGGCGTCATGTCGAAACTGACCTCGGCCTTATAATTCCAGCGGAAATCCCAACGATACTCGTCAGCGCGGATCACACCGCTCATGACCAGTTGTTTCAACTTTACTTCCGTAATTTCACCATTGGGGAGTAGCTTGATCGACAGCCGTGGAAAACGAGCCGCGTAATTCGCTTTTTCCATCAGGTACGGCTTATTGGTGGGGTTCGGTAATTTAGCTCTGGTCTCCGTACCCTCAATACTCGTAGTGGTGCATCCCTGCGGTGTCTGCGGTTGGACTGTAGCCATGTTATTCGCCCTCCGAGTTGGCGTTTCGATAGTCCAGGTTCATTTCCCTAGGTGCACTCTCACCGGCCCTGATTAATGGTTCCAATGGTTCAGGCTTGCGGATCGGGGTCATAAGGTCAACTTCAGCGGGATCACTGCTGTGCACCAGGAAGGTCTTGCCTTCGTCGTTCGTGTAGCCTTTCAGGCGGCTCCCGTCGGCACGCTTGAGGGTGTAGGGCATGCCGACCAAGGGCTCGCCCGTTTTGTCATCCAATAAGATGTAGCGGGCTTTGTGACTGCGTGGAGCCCCTTGTAAGAGCTGACCGGGCTTGTCCTTATCGGCAGCACCCGGTAGCAACGGACCCAGTATCTTGAGCCCTGAGCCGGAACTTGGTCCCCCACCCGAATTGACCTTGACGTTCGTTCCTCTGATGGTCACGCCACCCGCATCAACCTTTACAAAGCTGCCCCCTGCTTTGGCGGTAAACTCCATGCCGCCTTCCACTACGACCTTTTCGCCAGCGTAGTAGTGAATTTCTTGCCCGGTTTCGATGAATAACCCTCTACCAACTTTGACATGTTGTGTCTGGCCGACAGTCAAATGATCGTCAGCGCGAGCTTCGGATTTTCGGTCGGCGTGGGTGATGCGATGTTCTTCAGACTTGAATTCGCTGAGAGTGTTGGCTTCAACCGTATCGTGACGTTCGTTGCCCACCCTTATTTTTTGGTCGTGTTCAATGTTTTCATCCCAATCACGTTGGGCGTGCAGGAATATTTGTTCCTGACCTTTTTTGTCTTCTATGCGCAGTTCGTTGAAACCCTTGCCGCCCGGTGAGCTGAGTGTTTTGAACACGCTGCGGGTTTTATTTGCCGGTAGATCGTAAGGCACGACGTTTTCTTTGTGATACAGGCAGCCGGTGACCAGTGGCTGGTCCGGGTCGCCTTCAAGGAACGTCACCAGTACTTCCATGCCGATGCGAGGGACTGCAATGCCGCCATATGCCACTCCTGCCCAACCACTAGCCACTCGTAGCCAACAACTGGTTTTGTCATCTGCTTGCCCTAGCCGATCCCAGCGAAATTGCACCTTGATTCGACCGTATTGATCGCAGTGAATTTCTTCACCCTTGGGACCAGTGACTACTGCTGTCTGACTACCCAATACTTTGGATTTTGGGTGGTCAAGTGGTGGTCGGTAATTGGCATCCCAAGGGGTAGCCAGAAACCGGTTACGGTAGCCCTGTTGGAAGTCGTCCTTGTTATTGGTGACGTCGCTGGTGATCGATTCGCCGAGTACTTGTGGTTGCTTGCCTTCGTGGATCACTTCCAGCAGGAGCCAGAGGTCGTTCCATTCGTTGCGGGGATGATCACACAGGGGCAGGAAGTGCCCGGTGGTCAGCGAAGGCTCATCACCTTTACCTTCGGCCAATTGGTAATCGCTGCGATGCCGTTCGAGTGCACGAGTCGCCAATTGCTTGCCGCGCTCGCGCTGGTTGAAGCGACCCGGGTAATCATAGTCTTCCAGGTTTGGCAGGAAGTCGCTGTTGGCGGTGCCTTCCGGTAACAGCCGGGGTCTTTCAAAGTTATAGTCGCGACGGGTGACACGCGTGGTACGGGTTTCCACTCGCAGGTTGAAGTGCTTGATTACTGGCTGTTCTGCGGCCATCCCGGAGTTTTGCCTGTAAGCAGCGGGCTCCAGCTTGCGAAACACCGTCTGGTTATCACCAAATACCAGCTTGTGCGCTTGGGCGCTGTGCTGGAAGTGGAAATGAATGCCCTCTTCTTCGCACAGACGTTGGATGAAGTGCAGGCTGGATTCGTCGTACTGGGTGCAGTAAACGCGCTCGGGATAGTTTGCGCCGAGTTGAAAACTGTACGCATCGGAAAGAACGCCATGTGCCTCCAATACCTGAGCGATGATCTTCGGGACGCTAAGGTGTTGGAAAATTCGTTGGTCGCAGGTGTGAGCCAGGTAACTGAGCTGCGGCACCAATGTGATGCTGTAGTGCGTAAGGCGTTTGCCAGCGTCGCCCTGAGCAATACGATATACCACGCCATGGACCAAGCCTTTCGCGCTGGACCCAAAGGTCAGCAAGGCCGTTTTGTGCAGCAGTTCTTCAAGTTTTAGATCGGGCCGTTCGCTGACCAGCTCAATGTCAAAGCTGTATGGCTGATTGAGGGCTTCGCGACCGACGAAACTCAACACTTGAAGGTCAGTGGGCACGCCTTCAAAAGTCAAGGAAATGTGCGTTGCATTAGCGTCTGGCATGCCTTGATCAGTCCATGAATATCGGCTTTTCAGAGTGCTGAAACGCATAACTGACTTCAATACAGGAAGTCGTGGGAACAGAAGAACAAGAAAGCTCTTACGAGGTTATAAGAAAGCTCAATGCAAAGTAGTGAGGGTAGGGCGCGCAGAAGGTTATTAGCGATGCGACCACAAAAACGCAGGCAACAAAAAACCCGCACCAGGCGGGTTTTTTGTGTGTTTCAGATGACGTTTGCACCACCTGAAACTAATGAGTGGTGCCCAGAGACGGAATCGAACCGCCGACACGGGGATTTTCAATCCCCTGCTCTACCGACTGAGCTATCTGGGCAACGGGGCGCATTAAACTGGTTTTTCAGGGGGTCGTCAAGCAAGTTTTCAAAAAATATTTAATTATTACCGTCGCTTACGGGCCAACCCCGGAATTTGATCAATTATTCAGCAGGCGGCACGTAGCCGTCGGCCTTGGCGTAATCCTCGCCGGAAAAGAACTTGTCCATCTCGCCTTGCAGGTATTTGCGGTCTTCGGCGTTCATCATGTTCAGGCGTTTTTCGTTGATCAGCAGGGTCTGGTGTTTTTGCCAGTCGGCCCAGGCTTGGGCGGAGACGTTATCGAAAATGTCCTGGCCCTTGGCGCCGGGGAACGGTGCGCGTTCCAGGGCGGGCAATTCTTCGTGGTACTTGCGGCAGATGATGGTGCGGGTCATGACGGAACTCCTGCGTTCAATACTTCGGCTGCGCGTTTCAGCAGTTTTTTAACGGGGGCGGCAAGGCCCAGGCGCGGCGGGGTGGCGAGGTTATACCAGAGCCAGTCGGCCTCGGCCACGTGATGGGCGGATTCCTCGACGTGCACCAGCCAGGGCTCGATGGCCAGTTGGAAGTGACTGAAGGTGTGGATCAGCCCCGGCAGGGCGTGTGGCTTGCCCAATTCCAGCGAGTGCTGGTTGGCCAGGTGTTCCAGGTCGTCGAGGTCGTCGAGTTCCGGCAGGCTCCACAAACCGCCCCACAAGCCCGTGGAAGGGCGGCGGTACAGCAGAATCGCGCCCTCGGCGTTCGCCAGCAGCGGCATTAGCGTACGTTTTTGCGGGATGGTCTTGCGCGGCTTGGGGATCGGGTAGCGCGTCTCCAGGCCGAGCATGTGGGCTTCGCAGCCTTTTTCCAGCGGGCACAGCAGGCAACTGGGTTTACTGCGGGTGCAGAGTGTGGCGCCCATGTCCATCATCGCTTGGGTATAGGCGTTGACGCGGTCGTGGGGCGTGAAGCGCTCTGCAGTGGCCCATAGCTGCTTGGCGACCTTGGGTTCGCCTGGGTAGCCTTCTTGCGCAGTAAAACGCGCCAGTACGCGTTTGACGTTGCCGTCCAGGATCGGCGCGCGCAGGCCCATGCTCAGGCTGGCGATTGCACCGGCGGTGGACAGGCCGATGCCGGGCAGTTCGGTCAGCTTTTCGACGTCCTTGGGAAACTCGCCGCCGTACTCGGCGACGACGATTTTCGCGGTCTTTTGCAGGTTGCGCGCGCGGGTGTAGTAACCCAGGCCGGTCCACAAGTGCAGCACTTCATCTTCCGGCGCGGCGGCCAGCGCTTCGACCGTGGGCAGGGAGGCCATGAAACGGTCGAAGTAATTGAGCACGGTGCTGACCTGGGTCTGTTGCAGCATGATCTCCGACACCCACACCCGGTAAGGCGTGATGCCCTGTTGCCAGGGCAGGTCATGGCGGCCGTGGCGGTCGTACCAGTCCAGCACCGCCTGTGAAAACTGCTCGTTTCTCATCGCTTGAACAGGCCCTTCAGAGCGTCTTTCAATTGTGGATTAACCTTGTCGAGTTTCTCTTCAAGTTTTTCGCCGAGCTTGTTACCGGCCGCTTTGATTGCGACCTGGCTCAAGCCGTCCTTGTCCAGGCGGCACGCCTTGGCGCCCAGTTCCAGCGGGCCACGGCAGCGCAGCGGCACTTCGATGCCCTGGAAGTTGCTGCCGACCTGGCAGGCCGGGTCCGGCACGTCGCGCTGGTCACCTTCGACTACGATGCCAATGCGGTAATCCATGCCCAGCACGCGCAGGTCCACATCACCGTTGCCGTTGACGCTCAGCCCCGGAGTACGCACTTTCAGGTCAGGGTTGCTCGCCACGCCGTTCACGAAGGTCAGGTTGCCGCGCAGTTCCTGGAACGGCGTGTCTTTGCCTTGTGGCGTGTTGCTCAGGGTTTTGCGGTTGAGCAGGGCGATGCCGGTGCACAGTTGTTGCTCAATGTTGGCGTTGAGCAACGCGCCGTTATTGATCACAAAGCTGGCGGTGCCGTTGAGGCTGTCGATCAGCGCCTTTTGGCTGTTACCACGGCCGTTGAGGTTGCTGTCCAGGGTGACCTGGCCTCTCACCGGCGGGGTTTGCCCTTGGGCTTGCAGGATACGTTCAACCGGCACTTGCTTGATGCGGGTTTGCAGCGCCAGCAGCGGAATGTCCTGGCGCACATCGAGTGTGCCGTTAGCCTGGAAGGTGCCGTTGTAGAGGCCGCCGCTGAGGCTGTCGAGCTTGAGTTGGCCATCGATGCCGGACGCTTTGAGCACGGCATTCTGAATCGGCAGCTTGCTCAGGGTCAGTTGGCCGAAGGCCAGGTCGGCATCCACGTCCAGCGTGCGCAGGCGCGTCAGCGGCAGCAACTTGTCGGTGCTCCAGGCGGCCTTGGTCGGCGCTTCGGGCAACGGCGTGGTGCCACCGGCGGCCATGGCGCCCGCTTCGCTGTTTTGCACTTCGGCCTGACGTGCCGCCGCTACACCTTTGGCGGATTCGGATTTGGCCGGCAAGTAGTTGTCGGCGTTGAACGTGTCGCCCTTGAGCTGAACGCGCAGCGATTGCTTGGCGAAATCGTCGACGGCGATGCGACCTGCGAAGGTGCTGCCATCGAGTTTCAGGTTCAGGTCTTCCAGCGCCACGCTGGTCGGCGTGCCTTTGAGGCGGCTGACCAGCTCGACTTTGCTCAAGCTACCCGCGGCCATAGGCGGCAGCGGGTGGCCGACGCTGTCGAGAAACTTGGCCAGGTCAAACTGGGCAATCGACACGGCGCCGCTCAGTTGCGCGGTTTTGTTCAGGTCGTTGACCTTCAGCTCGCCCAAGGCGCGCAGTTGGTTGGCCGACAGCTTGATATTCGTCAATTCGGCGATGTTCGCCGCCAAATCCACCAGCAATTGCCCTTGCGTCGCGAAGGTTACCGTCTTGCCTTGCAATGGCTCGCCGGTGGCTTCGCCGCTGAGCTTGATGTCTTCGAACTGGTAGCGCTTGAGGGCACGCTGAATACGCAAGTTGCCGTTGAGCTCGGTTTTGACGCGCATCAGCGGCTGGTTGCTGCCAAGGAACGCGGTGAGTTTCAGCGGAATGCTCGCGCCTTCGTGTACGGCACCGGCGCTCAACTGGATGCTCTCGGCGCTGTACTGCTTGCCGGTCTGCTCATCGTTGTATTCAACGCGGGCGTTGTTGATGGTCAGGCTGTCGATGTCCAGGCGGATCGGCTTCGGCGGTTTTTCCGGCTCGGGTTCGGCAGGCTGCTCCACGGCAGTGGCGGCGGGGGTGCCGGCAGGCGTTTCGGTGACGTTCTTGCCAATATCTTCCCAATTGCCATGGCCTTGCATGTCTCGGTTGAGGCGCAAGTTGAGGCCTTCGACACGCACGTCGCTCATCTGCACTTCGCGGCGCAGCAGCGGCAGCACGCGCACCGACAGGCCGAGCATTTGCAAATCGGCAAACGGCTGGCTCGGGTTGGTCATGGTGGCGACCGTGGCTTCGTGCAATTCAAGGCCAAGCCAGGGGAACAGGCTCCAGCCGATGTCGCCATTGAGCGTCAGCTCGATGTGGGCCTTGTCTCGGGCTATCTGGCGAATCTCGTCTTTGTAATCGTTGGGATCGAAGAGGTGGGTCAGGGCAAAGCCCAAGGCCACAATGATCAGCAACAGCCCGAGAAGTACCAGACCCAGGATTTTGCCGAACGCTTTCATGGGCGAGTCCTTGTATGTCGATTTCAAAATTTAGCCGCAGAGTATAACGCCCGACGGCGTGCGTCAGTTCATGCATCGTTACATTGTATCCAGCACCAGCAAAACGGGATCTTGACGTCAAACAAATCAGGTTTCTTGAAAAAGGTGATGTCAGTTTGGTTTTTCTGTCATCCACTGGTGCTAATCTGCGCATGTTCGTCTGTCGTATGCGACACATCGTCGCGCTTGAATGGAGCTTTACTCAACACTAACGGCCAACGCTTTGCGTGCAAGGCCGAGGGAGAGAGTGCCTGACGGACACATACTAATAACTGGGGGAAACACCAATGAGCACCAGCACTGCGGCCAGCGTTACCGCCGCGCAGCCTGCGTTCCTGTCCAAGGAGCGCATTATCGCCAAGCCAGGGTTCAACCGTTGGCTTGTTCCACCGGCCGCCCTGGCCATTCACCTTTGCATCGGTATGGCCTACGGCTTCTCGGTGTTTTGGTTACCACTGTCCAAAGCATTGGGCATTACCAAACCGGTTGCCTGTGCGCCGGACATGAGTTTTATCTCGCAAGTCTTTTCTTCCCAGTGCGACTGGCCCATCTCCATGCTGGGCTGGATCTACACCTTGTTCTTCATCTTCCTGGGCTGCTCGGCAGCGATCTGGGGCGGTTGGCTGGAACATGCCGGGCCACGTAAGGCGGGTGTTGTATCGGCCCTGTGCTGGTGCGGCGGCCTGTTGATCTCGGCGCTGGGTATTTATACCCACCAGATCTGGCTGATGTGGATCGGCTCCGGGGTTATTGGCGGTATCGGCCTTGGCCTTGGCTACATTTCGCCGGTGTCGACCCTGATCAAGTGGTTCCCGGACAAGCGCGGCATGGCTACCGGCATGGCGATCATGGGCTTTGGTGGCGGCGCAATGGTCGGTGCACCTTTGGCCGCAGCGCTGATGGGGCATTTTGCTTCGCCAACCAGCGTGGGCGTGTGGCAGAGTTTTGCCGTGATGGCCGCGATCTACTTCGTCTTCATGATCGGTGGTGCACTGTCCTACCGCGTGCCGCCGACCGGTTGGAAGCCTGAGGGCTGGACCGCACCGGCGAAAAAAGCCAGTAACGCGATGATCACTCATCGCCATGTGCACGTGAACGTGGCGTGGAAAACCCCGCAATTCCGCCTGGTATGGCTGGTGCTGTGCCTGAACGTGTCTGCGGGTATCGGCATCCTCGGCATGGCTTCGCCGCTGCTGCAGGAAGTGTTTGGCGGCAAGCTGCTGGGTGTTGATGTGCCGTTTGGCCAACTGGATGCCGGGCAATTGGCCTCCATCGCGGCCATTGCGGCAGGCTTCACTGGTTTGTTGAGCCTGTTCAACATCGGTGGCCGGTTCTTCTGGGCGTCGTTTTCCGACTACCTGGGCCGTAAAAACACCTACTTCGTATTCTTCGCATTGGGCTTTGCCCTGTATGCGCTGATCCCGAACCTGGGGCACTTGGGTAACGTGGCGCTGTTTGTGGCGGCGTTCTGCGTGATTCTGTCGATGTACGGCGGTGGTTTTGCGACGGTTCCGGCTTACCTGGCCGACCTGTTCGGCACCCAGATGGTCGGCGCGATCCATGGTCGTCTGCTGACCGCATGGGCGGCGGCGGGCGTGTTGGGCCCGGTGCTGGTGAACTACCTGCGTGAGTATCAGTTGAGCATCGGCGTTGACCGCGCTGCGGCCTATGACATCACCTTGTACATCCTCGCAGGCCTGCTGGTGCTGGGCTTCATCTGCAATCTCCTGGTTCGCCCGGTGGCCGACAAGTACTTCATGACCGATGCCGAGCTGGCTGCCGAACAGGCGCTGGGCCATGACAAAGGCGCCGACGCCAGCACTGTGCTGGAGTGGAAAGCAGCGCCCGGCAGCAAGCCGCTGGCGATTGCGGCCTGGCTGGTAGTGGGTATTCCGTTGGCGTGGGGTGTGTGGGTGACCCTGCAGAAAACCGCAGTGCTGTTCCACTAATACTGCAAAACCCTGTGTGGGAGCGGGCTTGCCCGCGATTGCATCACCTCGGCCCAAATGACTGACCGAGGTGCCTGCGTCGCGAGCAAGCCCGCTCCCACAGTTGTATGCACATGTCTATCGCCGACACTCCATCAGTCTTATCCCCTTCGATGTTTCTGTTTAGCGCCCGCGCCCCTATAATGGCTGCCTTTTTCGCCCAATGATTTTGCGGAGCTGGTGATGGCCGAACGTAAGGCGTCCGTCGAGCGCGACACTCTGGAAACCCAGATCAAAGCCTCGATTAACCTGGATGGCACCGGAAAGGCCCGATTTGATATCGGTGTTCCTTTTCTTGAGCACATGCTGGACCAGATCGCCCGTCACGGGCTGATCGACCTGGATATCGTCAGCAAGGGCGACCTGCATATCGACGACCACCACACGGTGGAAGACGTAGGCATTACCCTCGGCCAGGCATTTGCCAAAGCCATCGGCGACAAAAAAGGCATCCGTCGCTACGGCCACGCCTATGTCCCGCTGGACGAAGCGCTGTCGCGCGTCGTCATCGACTTCTCTGGCCGCCCAGGCCTGCAGATGCACGTGCCCTACACCCGCGCCACCGTGGGCGGCTTCGACGTCGACCTGTTCCAGGAATTCTTCCAGGGCTTCGTTAACCACGCACTCGTCAGCCTGCACATCGACAACCTGCGCGGCACCAACACTCACCACCAGATCGAAACCGTGTTCAAGGCCTTCGGCCGCGCGCTGCGTATGGCTGTGGAGCTGGATGACCGCATGGCCGGGCAAATGCCGTCGACCAAGGGCGTTCTGTAATGCAGACGGTCGCGGTTATCGATTACGGCATGGGTAACCTGCACTCGGTGGCCAAGGCCCTTGAGCACGTAGGTGCAGGCAAGGTGCTGATCACCAGCGATGCCAAGGTGATTCGCGAAGCCGACCGGGTGGTGTTTCCGGGCGTCGGCGCGATCCGCGATTGCATGGCCGAGATCCGCCGTCTGGGCTTTGACAGCCTGGTGCGTGAAGTCAGCCAGGACCGCCCGTTTCTCGGCATCTGCGTGGGCATGCAAGCCTTGCTCGACAGCAGTGAAGAGAACGGCGGCGTTGACTGCATCGGCGTGTTCCCTGGCCAGGTGAAGTTCTTCGGCAAGGGCCTGCATGAAGACGGTGAGCACCTCAAAGTCCCGCACATGGGCTGGAACGAGGTGCGTCAGAGCGTGGATCACCCGTTGTGGCACAACGTGCCGGACCTGGCGCGCTTCTACTTTGTGCACAGCTATTACATCGCCGCCGGTAACCCGCGCCACGTAGTGGGTGGCGGGCATTACGGCGTCGATTTCGCCGCTGCACTGGCCGATGGTTCGCGCTTTGCCGTGCAGTTTCACCCGGAGAAGAGCCATACCCATGGCCTGCAATTGCTGCAGAACTTCGCCGCGTGGGATGGCCGCTGGTAAATGGCCAAGCAGCCGAAGCCGCCGATCTTGAGCCTCACGCCCGAACAGGAACGTGAGGCGACGCTCAAGATCAAGTGCTTCATGGAGGACCGTTTCGAGCTCACGCTGGGCTCGTTCGAGGTCGCCGAGCTGCTTGAGCTGTTCACCACCGAAGTTGCGCCGCACTATTACAACAGGGCGATTTTCGACACGCAGACGCTCCTTAAAGAAAGGTTCGAAAGCCTCGAAAGCGACCTGTGGTCGCTTGAGAAACCCTGATTTCCCAAGCATTGCTGAATATCGAATAAGGTTTGCCAGATGCTGATTATCCCCGCTATCGATCTCAAGGACGGCGCCTGCGTACGTCTGCGCCAAGGCCGCATGGAAGACTCCACCGTGTTCTCCGATGACCCGGTGAGCATGGCTGCCAAATGGGTGGAAGGGGGCTGCCGTCGTCTGCATCTGGTGGACTTGAACGGCGCCTTCGAAGGCCAGCCAGTCAATGGCGAAGTGGTCACCGCGATCGCCAAGCGCTACCCGAACCTGCCGATCCAGATCGGCGGCGGCATTCGCTCGCTGGAAACCATCGAGCACTACGTCAAAGCGGGCGTGAGCTACGTGATCATCGGCACCAAGGCGGTCAAAGACCCGGCGTTCGTCGCCGAAGCCTGCCGCGCCTTCCCGGGCAAAGTCATCGTCGGCCTGGACGCTAAAGACGGTTTCGTTGCGACTGACGGCTGGGCTGAGATCAGCACCATTCAGGTGATCGACCTGGCCAAGCAGTTCGAAGCCGACGGCGTGTCTGCCATCGTTTATACCGACATCGCCAAAGACGGCATGATGCAGGGTTGCAACGTACCGTTCACCGCGGCTTTGGCGGCGGCCACCAGGATTCCGGTGATCGCTTCCGGCGGTATCCACAATCTGGGCGACATCAAATCGCTGCTGGACGCCAAGGCGCCCGGCATCATCGGCGCCATTACCGGCCGCGCGATTTACGAAGGCACCCTGGACGTCGCCGAAGCCCAGGCTTACTGCGACGCCTACAACGGCTGAGGACTGACCATGGCGTTAGCCAAACGCATCATCCCTTGCCTGGACGTCGACAACGGTCGCGTGGTCAAGGGCGTCAAGTTCGAGAACATCCGCGACGCCGGCGACCCGGTGGAAATCGCCCGGCGCTACGATGAGCAAGGTGCCGACGAGATTACCTTTCTCGACATCACTGCCAGCGTCGACGGCCGCGATACCACGTTGCATACCGTCGAGCGTATGGCCAGCCAGGTGTTTATCCCGCTGACCGTGGGCGGTGGCGTACGCACTGTGCAAGACATCCGCAACCTGCTTAACGCGGGCGCGGACAAGGTTTCGATCAACACCGCAGCTGTGTTCAACCCCGAGTTCGTCGGCGAAGCTGCGCAGCACTTCGGTTCGCAATGCATCGTGGTGGCCATCGACGCGAAAAAAGTCTCCGGCCCCGGCGAAACGCCGCGCTGGGAGATTTTTACTCACGGCGGGCGCAAGCCGACCGGCTTGGACGCGGTGGAGTGGGCGATGAAGATGGAAGCCCTGGGCGCCGGTGAAATTCTGCTGACCAGCATGGACCAGGACGGCATGAAAAACGGCTTCGACCTGGGCGTAACCCGCGCCATCAGCGATGCGCTGGGCATTCCGGTGATCGCGTCCGGCGGTGTCGGTAACCTGCAGCACTTGGCCGACGGTGTGATCGAAGGCCACGCCAGCGCGGTGCTGGCGGCGAGTATTTTCCACTTTGGCGAATACACCGTTCCAGAAGCCAAGGCCTACATGGCGGCGCGCGGTATCGTCGTTCGCTAAACGCTGCTGGACACCATGGCAGGCGCGCGGCACTCTCTGCGCTTGCCATGGACTCCGGTAACTTTCATGTTCAAACACCTGCTGCTTGCGTTCGCCAGTGCCTCCATTCTTTTCGCAGGTTCGGCGCATGCCGAAGAACCGTCCGACGCGTCACTGGTGTTGCTGACGGAAAACTTCCCGCCTTACAACATGGCGAAAAACGGCAAGAACTTCGCCAAGGACGAGAACATCGAAGGCATCGCCGTGGACATCGTGCGCGAGACCTTCAAGCGTGCAGGCATTTCCTACAACCTCACCCTGCGTTTTCCTTGGGCGCGAATCTACAAACTCGCCCTGGAAAAGCCAGGTTACGGCGTGTTCGTGATGGCCCGGCTGCCGGACCGTGAAGCGCTGTTCAAATGGGTCGGCCCCATCGGCCCGGACGATTGGGTGCTGTTGGCAAAAGCCGACAGCACGATCCAGTTGAGCGACCTTGAACAAGCGCGCCGCTACAAGATCGGCGCCTACAAGGGCGACGCCATCGCCGAGACCCTCGAGAAACAAGGCCTCAACCCGCTGGTGGTGTTACGCGACCAGGACAACGCGCAAAAGCTGGTGGATGGCCAGATTGATCTATGGGCCACCGGCGACCCGGCGGGGCGTTACCTGGCGCGTCAGGTTGGCGTCACCGGGCTCAAAACCGTGCTGCGCTTTAACAGCGCCCAGCTTTACCTGGCGTTGAACAAGGATGTGCCGGATGAACAAGTGGCCAAGCTTCAGGCCGCGCTGGACCAGTTGCGTAAAGACGGCGTGATTGACGAGATCATGGCGCGTTATCTTTAGTTGTCAGCCGCCGCGAAGGGCTGGATCAAAAGCGCTGTTGTGGGAGCGGTCTTGCTCGCGATGCGGGCGGCTCGGACCATCAGGCGTAGCGGGTTGATGCCATCGCGAGCAAGCCCGCTCCCACAGTTGACCGCGTTCGGTTTGCGATGAGGTGATTGGTCTTGGTTGTCTTGATTTAGCGGTAAATGCCGTTCTTGCCATGGCCTGAT
>NZ_VUAZ01000064.1 GCF_009296165.1 Pseudomonas kitaguniensis
TGCCTGATGGTCCGAGGTGCCTGCATCGCGAGCAAGCCCGCTCCCACAGAAAGCAGACTTGCTGTGTACTCTGAAGCCGATCATCTCGGCGTGGGAATAAACGCCACACTGCCGCTCTCACGTTTTTGAAACAGCCGCTCGCCATTGTCCGGCTGTGTAGTGATCACCTGATGATCCGCGCCCAGGTAAGCCAGTGGCGTCGGGTCGTCTTTGGTGTACTGCGCGACGATAATCGTGTGGCGAGGGTCGAAGCCCTGGCCGCTGGTTTTTTCCAGCCAGGCCATCAACGCGGCGCTGTCGCCCTGGCGTGGGAAGTCTTGGGTTTCACTGACGTAGTAGAACGGCTTGCCGCCATTTTGGAGGTACATCGGCAGCTTGTTATCGACCTCCACCAGCACCATCTGCCAGTGGTTCCACGGTGCGCTTTTGACGGCTTCGGCTTTTACATCCTCAGCGAAGCGGGTTACGCCGCCGTTGCCGGTGGTCCAGGGGTAGATCACGCCAAGCACCAACAGCAGCAAGCCTGCGGTGATGCCAAACGCCTTCTGCCAGCGCGGCCAACTGGCGGGCTTTTTGTGCAGGCGTTCACTCAGCCACCAGGCGCCAAGCAATTGCGCAAATGGCACCAACGGCAGCACGTAGTAGCTGCGGCGGCTGCCACTGGCGGTGAAGAACACAAACAGCAGGCCCAGGCCCCACACCAGCCAGCGCACATTGGCGGGCGTATGCTTCCAGTTGCGCAGCGCCAGCGCCACGCCGAGCAGCCAGCACGGTGCCCATGGCAGGGTATAGGCGGGCAGGTAAATCAGGTAGGTGTAGATCGGCCCCATGTGGTCGAACGGGTCGAAGAAGCGCACGACGTTTTCCTTGAACACCAGTTCAAGGCCGCTCTCGCCGTAGGTCGGCGCGCCATAGATGTGCGACAGCACAAAGGGAATCGCATAAAACGCTGCGGCAATCAGCACCGCCAGCAACAGGCGCAGGTTGAGGTGGCGTTTGTAGCGCTGCTCGCTGAGCAGGTGCGGCAACAGCACCAGGCCCGGCAGCACAAAGCCGATCAGGCCTTTGAACAGCGACGTCACCGCCAACAGCAGAAAGAATACCGTGTAGCGCCCGAGCCGGGTGTCATCCGGCCCGCGCCAGTACCACCACACCGCCGCCAACACGCCACACACGGTGAGTATGTCCGCCGTGGCAACCCGGCCCCAGAACAGAAAGTAGAAGGTGGTGGCGAGCATCCAGCCGGCAATCAGCCCGGTGCCTTTGCGGTATAAACGTTCGCCGATCAGGTAGACCAGCCAGATGCTCAGCCAGGCTGCAAGCACCGATGACAGGCGCAGCGACCACGGCCCAAGCCCGCCCATCAGGCCGGCTGACGCGGTGATCAGCCAATAGGAGGGCAGGGGTTTATCGTAGTAGGCGCGCCCTTGAGGAACGGGTCGAAATAGTCACCGCTTTGCAGCATCTGCAAGGCGATGTTGGCCCAGCGGGTTTCCGGGCCCCACAAGTCGCGACTGCCCAGCCCCAGCAACAGCAGCACTGCCGAGACGCTCAGCAACAACACCAGGGCGCCGCGTTCGGTTTTCCAAAAGCTCATGGGTGGTTCTCATGGCAGGCGTAACGTTAGGGAAGCTTGGGGTAAATAATCAGTAGCAGGGCGCCCTTGCGATAGCGTGTGCCGCCCGCTGGCAATTGCCCTTCTTCGCGATGCTCGCTGGTGCTTTTGACGCGCATCAACACCCCGACCGAACCCTGTTGGCGAGCCTCGGCCAACCACGGCTGTACGCTTTCCAGGCTGACCTTGCGATGCTCCGCGTCTGCATAGTTGAGGCCGTAGCTCAGCTCGCCTTCGGTGTCATAAAACGCGACGTCAGGCCGACGCAGGCGCCAGGCCAATGCGGCGGCTGAGCCCAACTCATTGCTGATCAAAGCATGGGTTTGTTGCAGTTCATCCAGATGTTCAAGCACGAACTGATCGGGCATTTCGGTCGCGGTGATCGCGTGCGGCATGCCCGCCGGCAGCAGCGCCACCAGCAAGCCGATACCCAGCGCAGGCATGGCCCACAACGTCAGCGGGCGCACGGCTTGCAGCAAATTGACGAGTATCCAGCCGAGCAGCACGATAAAGCTCAGCGACAGGCTGAACATTTCAGCATGGCTGTTGCCGTACAGCGGTTTGTCGATTTGCAGGTAGATCAATGTCGCCATCGCGCCGGCGCCAATCACGAAGTTGAGCAGGCCGTTGATGCGCAGCGAACGTGTTTCGCCGCGGCTGATCAGGTCGATCAACGCGTGCCCCATCAGCAGCGCCAAGGGCAGCAGGCACGGCATGATGTAGGTGGGCAGCTTGCCGTTACTCAGGCTGAAAAAGCCCAGCGGCAGCAGCAACCACAGGGCGAGGAAGACAATCGCCGGTTGGCCTTTGTCTTTCCATATTTTGAGTAACGTACTTGGCAGCAGGCCGGCCCATGGCAAGCACGCGACCACCATGATCGGCAGGAAGAACCACCACGCGCGTGCATGTTGTGCATTGCTCGCGGAGAAGCGGCGGATATGTTCGTGCCAGAAAAAGAAGCGCCAGTAGTCCGGTTCCTGCAGATGAATCGCCCACACCCATGGCAGGCAAATCAGCAGCGCCAGCCCAATCGCCAGCGGGCCGTAGCGCAGCAGTTCAGCCAGCCGACGCTGCCAGAGCATGTACGGCACAGCGATCAGCACGGGGAGCATCCAGGCCAGAAACCCCTTGGTCATAAAGCCCATGCCACAGGCCACGCCCAGCGCCGCCCATGCGCCCATACGAGCCCGAGGCGTGCGGCTGTCGAGGGCAAACCACAGCGCAACCAGGCTGAGGTTGACCCAGAAGGTGAACTGCGGGTCGAGGTTGGAATAACCCGCTTGGCCGGCCACCAGCCCAAAGCTCATGTAGAGCAGGGCGCAGGCAAAACTTTTGCGAGGGTCGTTCCACAGCCGCCGCGCGATGAGGTAAGCCAGCACGACGCTGAGGCCGGTGGTCAAGGCCGAGGCGATGCGCACGCCGAACAGGTTTTCACCGAACACCGCCTGGCCGAGTGCGATCAACCAATAGCCGGCGGCGGGTTTTTCGAAGTAGCGCACGCCCATAAAGTGCGGTGCGACCCAGTTGCCGCTCAGCAGCATTTCCTGGCTGACTTGGGCATAGCGGGTTTCATCCGGTATCCACAAACCGTGCAGGCCCGTAGGCAATAGATAAAACACGGCGAAGGCGAGTAGCAATAGCGGTAACGGTTTTAATCGGGTCATGAAAACGCCGCTCCTTGACGTTCAATGGGTAAGAATGAGTGTGTAAAAGTAATAGCGCAAAGAATCAAAACGTTCACTAAGTGGCTGAAAGTATTCATGTCATGCTCAAGTAACGGGCGCAGTTAAACATGCCAGAAGAGGGCTGTCGTTTTGCTGAACATGGGAGGGGGCAAACGTTAAAGAATGTAACTACAAGGTCTTCATGACGGCAGCCCACGCCTGGCTGTTCATGATGCCGAGCGTCTCGAACTTACCGTTGGCCAGCACCCGTACGAACAAGGCACTGCCGTAATCGGGGAACGTGGCGTGGGGGAAACCCAAGCTCTTTTCGAAGTCCGCAATGCAGCCGCTGTGGGTGACAAATACCAGGTTGCGCCCCGGCTGTTTGTGGCTGAGCAGTTCTTCGCCGATGGCCGCGCCGCAAATGGCCTGCTGGCTCGACGTGAACTCGGCCTTGCCGAACATGAAGTGCGAGGTCTGTGCCGTGCGCAGGACGGGGCTGGCGAGCACGTCGCTGTGCTCCATGCCGAGCTTGATGAATGCCTTGCCGAGCGCTTCGGCATGTTGGCTGCCTGACACCGTCAAGCCATCGAGTGGGCCGAGGCAGGGGTTGCTTGAGCGATCGCAGCGCTCTTCATGACGCACCAGCACGATCACATCACCATCGCGCCAACTGGGCAGCACCTGCGAGGTCAGCAAGCGATTGCCGATGCCCAGGTCACGCGGCGATGACGGCCATAGCAGAAAACCGGTGAGCAGCAGGGCAATCACCACGAGGCCTGCGCACCACGTTCGCAGCCGCTTGAAATAGCGCCGGCGCGAGCGCGGTTTAATCAAGGTTACGTCAACCACATCATTCACCATGGGCACTGTCGGCAGTGTTTTATTAAGTAGGCGCAACGCGTGAGGGATGCCAATAATCGGGCAAAAGCCTGTCACAGGGCTGCTGTCTTTTCGCTGAACATGCGACGGTTAAACAGTCTCGTCAGTGGCAACTAACAGGTTGCCGGTTATCCACGCTTGGTGGGCAATTTAGAGTGACGCGGGTGGGCAAGCAGTGAAATCCATGTGAAAAATTTGCGTGCTCTCAACGGTCAGCCGTTATTCTCACGTGGAGTCCTTAACACGAGCGTTCTTATGTTGCAGGTGCACAATGTGCTTAAAAGCTACGCCACCCCGCAGGGCCCGTTGACGGTGCTGGCGGGCGTCGACTTGTGCCTGAATGAGCGCAGCAGCCTGGCGCTGATGGGCGAGTCGGGCAGCGGCAAGAGCACGTTGCTGCACTTGGTGGCCGGGCTCGATCGGGTAGACGGCGGCAGCATCCAGGTCGGCGAGCAGCGCCTCGACCAATTGAACGAGGCGCAACTGGCGCATTGGCGCCGCACCGAAATCGGCCTGGTGTTTCAGCAGTTCAACCTGATCGGCAGTTTGCGCGTCGACGCGAACCTGGCGTTCCAGGCACGGCTGGCTGGGCGCTTTGATCCGCAGTGGCAAGCGCAATTGGTCGAACGCCTGGGCCTGGGTGACTTGCTCAAGCGGTATCCCGAGCAACTGTCAGGTGGCCAACAGCAGCGGGTCGCCGTGGGGCGCGCGTTGGCGTCGCGGCCCGGCTTGTTGCTGGCCGATGAACCGACCGGCAACCTCGACGAAGCCACCAGCGATGAAGTGCTGCAACTGCTGCTGGACCTGTTGCGCGACAGCCCCACCAGTCTGTTGATGGTCACGCACAGCCCGCGTATCGCCGCGCGCCTCGACCAGCAAGTGGTGTTGCACCGCGGCCGTGTTGTGCCTGCGGACGCGCGCTGAAATGGCGGTATTTTATTGGACGTTACGTGCGCTGCTGAGCCATTGGCGGCGCCACCCTGTGCAGTTTTTCAGCGTGCTGACGGGCCTGTGGCTGGCCACCGCGCTATTGACCGGGGTGCAGGCGCTCAACAGTCAGGCGCGGGACAGCTACGCACGCGCCAGCCAACTGATCGGCGGTGAACCGCAAGCCAGCCTCAGTGCGCCGGACGGTGCCAGTTTCCCCCAAGCGCTGTTTGCCGAACTGCGCCGTGCCGGGTGGCCGGTGTCGCCAGTGGTGCAGGGGCGTTTGGTGCTGCAGGGGCACGAAGAGCAACGCCTGCAATTGATGGGCATTGAACCGCTGTCGTTGCCCGGCAGCGGCGCGGTGGCGGGGCAACAGTTGAGCCAGGCGCAGATGCTCGGGTTTTTTGAGCCACCGGGGCGCACCTGGATAGCGCCGCAAACCTTGCTGGCGTTGGGGCTGCACGCGGGTGACCAACCGCTGACCGCGAGCGGGCAGGCGCTGCCGCCGTTACAGGTTCAGCCGGACATGGCCCCCGGCCTGTTGCTGACCGACATCGGCTTTGCGCAACCGTTGCTGCAGATGCCCGGGCTGCTCTCGCGCTTGCTGCTCGACAAGGCGTTTGCCGCCACGCATCCCACGCCACCGGCTGAACTGCAGCTCAAGCAGGGCGAGGACAATAACCTCTCACGCCTCACCGAAAGCTTTCACCTGAACCTTGATGCGCTGGGTTTTCTGTCGTTTGTGGTGGGGCTGTTTATCGTCCACGCGGCCATTGGCCTCGCGCTGGAGCAACGCCGTGGGCTGCTGCGCACCCTGCGTGCCTGCGGGGTCAGCGCGCGCATGTTGATCCTCAGCCTGGGCGTCGAACTCGGTGTTTTGTCGTTGCTCGGCGGCGTGCTCGGCGTTGCCAGCGGTTACCTGCTGGCCAGCCTCTTACTGCCGGATGTCGCCGCCAGCCTGCGCGGCTTGTATGGCGCCGAGGTGCCGGGCCAATTGAGCCTCAGCCCGTGGTGGTGGAGCGCCGGGTTGGGGTTGAGCCTGCTTGGCGCAGTGCTCGCCGGGGCCAGTAGCCTATGGCGGGCGGCGCGCTTGCCGCTGCTGGCGCTGGCCAACGCGCAAGCCTGGCACGAGGCGCACGGGCGCTGGTTGCGGCGCCAAGGCTGGGTGGCGTTGACGGCGCTGGTGATTGCGGTGCTGGCGCTGTACGTCGGCGACAGCCTGGCCGCAGGCTTTGTGCTGATGGCGAGCTTGCTGCTGGGCGCGGCGCTGGGCCTGCCGGTGGTGCTCAACGGCGTATTGACGGCAGTGCTTGGGCGCAGCCGTTCGGTGCTGGGCCAGTGGTTTCTGGCGGACTGTCGCCAACAGTTGCCGGCCTTGAGCCTGGCGCTGATGGCATTGCTGTTGGCCCTCGCGGCGAATATCGGTGCGGGCTCGATGACCTCGGGTTTCCGCCAGACCTTCAATAATTGGCTGGAACAACGCCTGACGGCCGAGCTGTACCTGAACCCGCAAAACCCGCTGCAGGCTGAGCAACTCGGCAGCTGGTTAGCGCAGCAACCACGGGTGCAGGCGGTGCTGCCTGCCTGGCAGGTCGCGGTGCAATTGCAAGGTTGGCCGGCGGATGTATTCGGCGTGGTCGACGACCCCACCTATCGCCAACACTGGCCGTTGCTTGAGGCCGCCAGCGCACCCTGGGATCAGTTGCTGCAAGGCGACACGGTGATGCTCAGCGAGCAATTGGCGCGGCGTTTGAAGGTGCAATTGGGTGATGTGGTCAACATCCCCACGCCGCAGGGTAGTTGGTCGCCCAAACTGGTGGGCATCTACGCCGACTACGGCAACCCCAAAGGCCATCTGCTGGTGCATTCGCAACACCTGTTGGCGCACTGGCCGACGCTGACCCCCGCGCGTTTCAACCTGCGCGTACTGCCGCAAAACGTAGCGCCGCTGGTGCGTGAGGTGCAGCGTGTGTTTGCCCTGGAAGACAGCCGCATCGTCGATCAACAGCAACTCAAGGGTTGGTCGAGCCAAGTGTTTGAGCGCACCTTCGCCGCCACCGCCGCCTTGAACAGCCTCACCCTCGGCGTCGCCGGTGTGGCGCTGTTTATCAGCCTGTTGACGCAGAGCCAAAGCCGCCTCGGTCAACTCGCCCCGCTGTGGGCGCTGGGTGTGACGCGGCGGCAACTGATGCTGCTTAACCTCGGCCAAACCTGGCTGCTGGCGGTGTTGACGCTGGTACTGGCGTTGCCGCTGGGGCTGCTGCTGGCGTGGTGCCTGGACGCGGTGATCAATGTGCAGGCGTTCGGCTGGCGCCTGCCGTTGCAGGTGTTCCCGTGGCAGCTTGCGCAGTTGTTGGGGCTGGCGCTGCTGGCGACCTTGTTGGCCTCGGCGTGGCCACTGTGGCAGTTGTACCGCAGTCGCCCGGCGGATTTGCTGAGGACCTTTGCCAATGAAGATTAAACCGCTGTTGTGGGCGGCAATATTGCTGCTCACGGCGTGTGACAAAGTGCCCGCGCCGCAAGAAAGTTTTGCCGGGCTGGGCAGCGATGCCGCGGACTTTACGCAGGTAGTGCCCGGCAAGGTGTTCAGCTTTCCCGAGGACCACGGCCCGCATGCCGGCTTTCGCATCGAATGGTGGTACGTCACCGCCAACCTCAAAGACGCGCAAGGCAATGTATTCGGCGTGCAATGGACACTGTTCCGCAATGCCTTGAAGGCCGCCCGACGCAACCCGGTTGGCACGACTCCACCGTTTGGCTGGGCCATGCGGCCGTCACCTCGGCCACCCGGCATTACGCCGCCGAACGCTACGCGCGAGGCGGCGTTGGCCAGGCGGGTGCCCAAGCGCTGCCCTTTAACGCGTGGATCGACGATTGGAATTTCGCCACGCGCGCGGGTGCCGCGAGCCCGTTAGCGGATATGCAGCTCAAAGCGGCTGGCGCGCAATTCGCCTACGATTTGCACCTCACCTCCAGCCGGCCGCTGGTGCTGCAAGGCGACCACGGCTACAGCCGCAAATCCGACCAGGGCCAGGCGTCGTACTACTACAGCCAGCCGTCTTTTACGGCGGCCGGTAGCGTCAGCATCGACGGCAAAACGTACCAGGTCAGCGGCCCCGCGTGGCTCGACCGCGAATGGAGCAGCCAACCCCTGGCGGCCAGCCAAACCGGTTGGGACTGGTTCTCGCTGCACCTGGACGGTGGCGAGCAATTGATGCTGTTTCGCGTCCGGCAAAAAGACGGAGCGGGTTACCTGACCGGCACCTGGATCGACCAGCAAGGGCACACACAGACCTTGCACAATGCCGACATCCAGCTCACGCCCTTGGCCACCACCCGCATTGAGGGGCGCGAAATTCCGACGCGCTGGTCGCTGAAAATTCCCGCCAAACAGTTGAATATCACCCCCCAGGCGGTCAACTCAAAGGCGTGGATGAACCTGAGTATTCCGTACTGGGAAGGGCCGGTGCAGTTTGAGGGCGGTGCGGGGTATTTGGAGATGACAGGGTATTAACGCGCTTTTTTGGCAGGCATTTATTTAAAATAAATACTGTACATTCATACAGTCATGTTTTAGAGTTTATCCCAGGTGACCGGATGTCACCTGAGCTTTACTTTTTAACTATGGATGGATAAAAAATGAAATCGAAAAAAGCCCTGTTGCTGGGCGCGGCCATGATGGCCGCAAGCTTCACATCGGCCTTTGCCCTGGCCGAGCCACCGCTGCCTAAACTCAGTACTGATAAGGTCAATCAAGCTGTGCTTGACGCGCTTAAATCGGGCGGCACGCTTGTGCCGGCAAAGGTCTCGGACGCGTTTCGGCAAAAACTCCTGGACGCCAAAAACGGCAAGGCTAAAGCCGTTGCAAAGGCGGCTAAATCTGCGCCCTTCAACACCGCCGTCGGCGAGCTGAAAAAAACAGACCAGGCGCAGTTGCAAGCTGCGGCCAGCGCCGCCTTTGAACCGCTGTTCCCGACCCTCGATATCAACACCCTCTACACCATCACTGAAGTGCAAACGGGCCAGGAATTTCCGTACCACTTCAACCTGCCGCAAAACGCTCGGGTATTGGTGCAATTGGTCGATCAGAGCGCCGGCGCCGATATGTCGCTGACCCTGTTCCGTGATGATGGCCAGGGCAACCTGGAAGTGGTTGCCAGCTCCGACAACGCCGGCAATGCCGATGAGTACCTGAGCGGCGTCCTGCCTGCCGGGGATTACTACTGGTACATGGTGGCCAAGACCGCGAACAACGCGCAGTTCAGTTTCGGCGTGGCGGTGGACACCAACATCGATGCGTTTGAACCCAATGACACTGCGCAAACCGCGTTCGTGCTGCCGGACTCGATGAACAAAGTCACCGGCAACCTCGACAACGCCGATGACGTTGATTACTTCGACTTCAAGGCGGTGCGCGGCCAGAGCGTGAGCATGTACCTGGCGGGTGACGCGAATGGCAGCCGCAACCAGTGGATCTTCGACCGCTTCGACGGCGCCAACTGGATTACCGTGCCGGCCGGTTCGAGTTCGACCTACCCGAGCGTAACGCCCGGCAGCACAGTCAAGGTGCGTGTGCGTGCCAACCCTGAGGTGGCGCAAGACCCAACCTTGCACTACCAATTGAGCCTGGGCTCTACGCCACGTTTGAATACGAGTAACGTCAAGGGTGACAACATCGTGCGTGTGCCGGTGAGTGAAATGCCGCTGGCGACACAAACCGGGCGTGTGCTGAATTGGTCGACTCAATGGTCGGACTCGACCGGTGCGCCGTTGCTGGGCGTCACGCCGCTGCTGCGTGTTGACAGCCACTTCATCGACCTCAACTACCGTTGGGTTGACTACACGGCGACCACCAACAGCGCGGGTGTGTCTTCGGCCACTGCCAATATCGGCACCTGCGTGGGTGATTTCCGTACGGTGATCGACGATAGCAGCACCGGTGTGCCTTACAAGTGGGCGACCACGTATAACCAGGGTGGCTGGCGTATCGAGCTGGCGGAGTTCCCGGGTGTGGGCGTGGGGGGCAACAATGTGGAGTACGTTAGCCTGGGGCATATTTGCACTCAGAGCATCATCCGTTGATGGGATGAAGTAAGAAGGGGCAGCCTGTGTAGGCTGCCCCTTTTTTTGTGTGGCTGTGGTGAGCATCCCTGTGGATGCTTCCCGCGCTGTGCACGGCGCTGTTGCGTGGGTTCAAATCAGCGGGTCCCAGCGTTGCGACCAGTCACTTTCGGCTTTGACCACGTCGCGCAGCAACCCCAGTGCTTGTTGCAATACGGCTGAATCGCGTGCGCGTGAGTACACCAAGTAGGTTGGGAAACTGAATTCCGGTGCCTTTGGTACGCGTTGCATCACGCCGCTGTCGAGGTAGCTTTGCACCACCCGCGTGCGGAAATACCCGGCGCCGCCGTTCTCCAGGATGTACTGCAACGCCAGTGGGCCGAGGTTGAAACTCAGCGCGGCGCGGGCTTTTTCGGGCAGGGCGGCATCGTGCTGTTGGCGAAAACCCTGGCCCCAATCGATGTACACGTACGGGGCCGGCTTGCTGACCAATTGCACCAGGATCAGTTTTTCTTCGAGCACTTGCTCGACCTGCAACCCCGGCCAGTAGTGCGGCTGAAACACCAGGGCAGCGTCCAGCGCACCCAGTTCCAGTTGGCGCAGCAGGTAGTCACCTTCGCGCACTTCGGTGCGCAGCGCATGCCCCGGGATGTGTTCGCGCAGTGCCTGAGCCCAGCCGAGCATCAACGGGTTACACAGGCTCACCTCACCGCCGATATGCAGCACATTGCGGCAGCCTTCGGGTAACGGCAGGTCGCGCCGCGCGGCCTCCCAGGTTTGCAGTAACTGGTTGGCGTACACCACGAAGGCCTCGCCATCGGCGGTCAGCCGTGCACCGGCGCGGTTGCGCACAAACAGCGTGCTACCCAGCTGACTTTCGAGGTTTTTAACGCGCGCAGTGATGGCGGTCTGGGTGACGTGCAGTTTCTCGGCCGCCGCGGCCAGGCTGCCGCAGCGGGTGATTTCGAGGAAGGTGCGTGCCAGTTCGATGTCCATGAAGCCCCCAGGAATGAATGCGGCACATTGTAGCGGCCGGGTGTTGAAGGAGGCTCAAAAAAACGCTGAGACGCTGGCTGCCGATAGCGTGGAAGCGTCAACGCGGCCTGTGGTTTCAGCGCGATGAGCGCGTAACCGGCGGTTATTCCCAACTGCCGAGGTCGAGGCAGCGCGTGGCGGCTGGCGGCTGCTTGCCATTCACCAGAAAATCAGCCACCCATCGGTTAACACACCCGGCGGCTGCGGCACCGGGCCGCGTCGGCTCCTTGAGCAGCAATTGCTCGACGCCGCTGGCCGGCGGCTCGGCGTGCCCGGCGTTGACCAACACCATGCGTGCAACACGCTCGGAAAACAGCGCGGCGTAGCGGCTGCCAATGCGCGTAGCGTCAGCGTTACCGAGGTAGTTCAGCCGTGCCTCACCCAGTTGCTTGCGCACAAACTCCATGTCGAACGCGGCCTGATCAACGCCGCCCTCGCGGCTCAGGTCACGGGCGCTCAGTTCGATAACGTCATAGCGGTTAGTCAATGTGCGATAGGCCTGCGTGGCGTAGGACTCCCAGCGGCTGACCAAGTGGACGACAAAGGTTGCGCCTTGACCTTTTTGCGGCTCGCCGGCCTGAATAAATACCACCCCTTCACGGCTGAGCGGGTCACGCGCGCCAACACGGGTCATGGCCAGGCGCACATTGCCGCGCTTGGGCGCGGCATGGTCGCGAGGCACGTTGACGCTGCCGCACTGGGTTCGGTCGAGCACCTCGGGGTCCGGCCGTTCGAAATCGGGGAAGGGGCAGTCCAGCAGCCAGTCAATGGCAGTGGGCGCAATCAGCGGTTCGGCCAGCGCGCGGCCAGCCACTAGCCATAGGCAGAGGCACGCCAAGCTTCCTACAATCACGCAGGGTTTCATCAAGAGGTTCCGGGCAGCCGTATGAAGGCGGCTTTTTACCAAGGACCCAGGGTCGAAGAATGTAGGTTTATTAAACGCTTTGTGTAGGAACTTGGAGTTTTGCTATTCGACGCGCGCATCCCAGCCGCCACCCAACGCCTTGTACAGGGCAATACTGGCTTGCAACCGCGACAGTCGCAGTTGCACGTTCAAGTCTTGCGCCGCGTAGAGCGTGCGTTGGGTTTCGAGCACCGTGAGCATGTCTTCGGCGCCCGCCTGGTAGCGGCTTTCGGCGATCTGGAAGGCGGTTTGCGCCTGTTGCAGCTCTTCGGCCTGCCATTCGCGCTGCTGGTCGAGGCGCGTGATGCTGCTGAGCGACTTCTCGACATCGGCAAAGCCATTAATGATTGCGCCGCGATACGTCTGTAGCAGTTCGTCCTGACGGGCGCGGGCCTTGTCGCGTTCGGCGCTTAAACGGCCATTGTTGAAGATCGGCGCCACCAGGCCCGAGGTCAGGCTGTAGAACGGGCTGCGCAGGATTTCTTCAGCCTTGTAGGCACCCGAACCAAGGGTCGCGCCCAAGGTCACGGTGGGCAGCATCGCCGCGCGGGCCACCGCGACGTCGGCGCTGGCCGCGGCAAGCTGCGCTTCGGCCTGTGCCAGGTCGGGGCGACGGCTGAGCAACTGGCTGGGCACGCCGGGGCCAATGCTCGGCCAGGTCAGTGCCTGGAACGGCTCGGTGCCCAGGTTCAGCGCCTGCACGGGCTGGCCGAGGAGGGCGGCGAGGGTGATCAGTGATTCTTCAGCCAGTTGCTGTATCAGCGGCAGTTGCCGCTCTTGGCTGGCCACCAGACTTTTCTGTTGGGCCAGTTCCAGGGCGGTGGCTGCGCCTGCACCGTAGCGGGTTTGCACCAGGTCGAGCACAGTGCGCGCATTCGCAAGGTTCAGCTCGGCGATCTGCCTGCGCTGGCGCGCGGCGAGGGTTTGCGCATAGCGGTCGGCCACGTTGCCGAGCAGCGTCAGTTCCACCGTCGCCTGGTCGAACTGGCTGGCGCGCAAGGTTTGCACGGCGCTGTCGCGAGCGGCGGCGCGGCCACCCCAGAAGTCCAGCTCATAGCTGGCGGTGAGGTTGGCGCCGAAGCTGTCGACGGTGTTGTTGCCCTCTGTGGCGTCGAGGTCCGAATTGCCGCTGCCACGCAGCAGCTTTTCACGGCTGGCGGTCAGGTTGAATTTGACCTCGGGCAACAACGGCGCACCGGCTATCACCGCGCTGGCTTGGGCCTGGCGAACGCGTGCCATGGCGGCGGCCACGTCATGGCTGTCACGTCGCGCCTGGTCGATCAGGCGATTGAGCTGCGGGCTGGCAAACTGCGTCCACCAGCGCTGGTTGGTCGCGTCGGCGGCGTTGCGCTCGGCGTATTGCCACGCGGCGGGCGGCGCGATGCCGCTGTCGTTGGCCGCTGGGTTAGCGCTGCAGGCATTGAGCAACAGGCACAGGCCAAGCAGGCTCAGGTGCGGTGTGACGGAGGGTTTATTCACTGGTCAACGCCTTAACCGGATCGAGCCGGGCAGCTTTACGGGCCGGCATAAAGCCGAATACGACACCGGTGACCAGCGCGCAGCCAAACGCGCCAAGCACGGCCACCAGAGAAAACTGCACCGCCACCTCGGCCAGCACCAGCACGCCGCCCACCAGCAGCGCCAGGGCAATACCGCACAGGCCGCCGACTACCGAGAGCATCACCGCCTCGGTGAGAAACTGGCGCAGAATGTCGCGCTGGCGTGCCCCGGTGGCCATGCGGATGCCAATTTCGCGGGTGCGTTCGCGCACGGTCATCAGCATGATATTCATCACGCCGATGCCGCCCACCAGCAGCGAAAT
>NZ_VUAZ01000065.1 GCF_009296165.1 Pseudomonas kitaguniensis
CAGCTCGGCAATTTACCCAAGGCGCTGGAGCAACTGCGGCATTGGGCGCAGACCACGCCGCTGCAAACGGCGTTGCGCCACAAGCGCCAGGGCCAGTGGTATGCGTGGCGCTGGATTGATGCCCTGCGCGATGTCGAGCGGCTGGCTGATGGTTTGCGCCAAGAGGGTTTCAGCGAACAATCGCGCCTGGCTTTAAGCGGGCCCTTTGAGCCGAACCTGCTGTTACTCGCCTTGGCGGCCGAGTCGGTCGGCGGGCAGGTGCTGACCCTGGCCGATGACCTCGAACCGCAGGTCGTGCAGCAACACCTGTGGCGTATCCGCCCCACCCACGCTTACGTGCAAGCTCGCCGGCAACGGCCGCACTGGCAGTCGGCCAACCCGTTGGATTACGCGCAACTGCTCGGCCCGGTCGACCCCGCGCAGAACCTTTCGCGCTGGTGGCAACCTGCGGGCGAAACCGCGTTGTGGAGCGAGGAGGGCACGCATTGGCAGGGCGGGCTGGCGGTGTTGCTGGAGCAATGGCTGAGCCGCGGCCACAGCCTGGCTTTCCCCGAAAGCCTGGCCTCGGCCCGCCGTGACCGCGGCGAAGTCGAGCCTACCGGTTTGCTGCTGTCACCTGCGCGTTTACAGCACGTGGCCGATGACATCGAAGGTCGCCTGGCGCCCCTCGGCAGTTGGCGACGACGGTTGTGCGATTGGGCGATTGCCCACCCGCAAAGCGGCCTGCGCCGGTTGCTCAAAAACCGCGTGCGCAAACTGCTTGGCTTCCAGCGGTTGGCTTATATCTGGCAACCGCTTAAATCAACTGCCGAGCCTGCCTGGCTGGCTGAATTCAAACGGGATACCGCATGAGCCAAGCCATTTTAGAGGTGCGCGATATTTCGCTGTCGTTCAAAGGGGTCAAGGCCATCAATGGCTTGTCGTTCGAGGTGCAGCGCGGCGAAATCTGCGCACTGATCGGCCCCAACGGCGCCGGCAAAAGTTCGTTGCTCAACGTGCTAAACGGCGTGTATCGCTTCGACGCCGGTGAGATCGTCTTCGAACAACAACACTTCCATCGCATCGACCCGCTGGGCGCCGCGCGCCGAGGCATTGGCCGCACGTTCCAGAATAATGCGCTGTTCAAAAAGATGAGCGTGCTCGACAACCTGCTCACCGGCTTGTCGCGGCATCTGCGCAGCACCTTTATCGAGCAAGCCCTCGGCCTGCCGCGTGCACGGCGTGAAGCGCGCGCGTTCCGCCTGCGCGCCCAAGGCATTCTTGAGTTCCTTGAACTGCAAGCGCATCGCGATGTGTTGGTCGGCAACCTCTCGTATGGCCTGCAAAAGCGCGTGGAGCTCGGCCGCGCATTGATCGCCGGGCCAAGCCTGTTGCTGCTGGATGAACCGATGGCCGGGATGAACGCTGAAGAAAAACAAGAAATGGCGCGCTTCGTCGCCGACGTCAACCGCGACCTCGGCACCACCGTGGTGTTGATCGAACACGACATGGGCGTGGTGATGGGCTTGTCCGACCATGTGGTGGTGCTCGATTACGGGCGCAAGGTCGGCGATGGCACACCCGCCGAGGTGCAAGCCAACCCCGAGGTGATTGCCGCCTACCTGGGAGTTGCCCACTGATGACCTTTTTCTTCGAAACCCTGCTCGGCGGCCTGCTCGCCGGCACTATGTACTCGCTGGTCGCCATCGGCTTTGTGCTGATCTACAAGGCCAGTGGCGTGTTCAATTTTGCCCAGGGCTCAATGCTGCTGTTTGCCGCCCTGACCTTCGTCAGCCTGCATGACCAAGGCGTGCCGTTTGCGCTGGCGTTGCTGCTGACGGTGATCGTGATGATCATCGGCGCCTTGCTGATCGAGCGGCTGGTGTTGCGACCCTTGGTCAACCGTTCGCAAATCACCTTGTTCATGGCCACGCTGGGCCTGTCATTCATCATCGAAGGCCTGGCCCAAGGCTTGATGGGCTCGCAGGTGCGCGCGCTGGACGTGGGCATTGATGACGTGCCGCTGTTTGTCGGGCCACTGATGCTCAGCCAGTTCGACTTGATCGCTGCCGCTGCCGCCGTGGTGCTGGTGACGGTGCTCGCGCTGCTGTTCAACAAGACGCGCATCGGCGTGTCGCTGCGCGCAGTGGCCGACGACACCACGGCGGCGCTGTCGATCGGCATCAACCTCAACCGCATCTGGCAGATCGTGTGGGCGGTCGCCGGCGTGGTCGGGCTGGTCGCCGGTTTGCTCTGGGGCGCGCGCCAGGGCGTGCAGTTTTCGTTGTCGCTGGTGGTGCTCAAAGCCTTGCCGGTGTTGATCATCGGCGGCTTCACCTCGATTGGCGGAGCGATTGTCGGCGGCTTGATTGTCGGCGCGGCGGAGAACCTCGCCGAGGTGTATATCGGCCCGCTGATCGGCGGCGGCATCACCCCGTGGTTCGCCTACGTATTGGCCTTGGCCTTCCTGTATATCCGCCCCGCCGGCCTGTTCGGCGAGCGTGCCATCGAGCGAGTGTGAAACCATGTCGATACCTGTTGCTCAACACACCGCGCCTTTGCTGCTGACTCAGCGGCGCGTGCCCTGGGGCCTGCCGGGCCTGCTGCTGGTGGCGTTTGTGGCGGTGCCGCTGTGGGGCAATGACTACTGGCTGAACGCAATTTTGATCCCGTTTCTGGTGCTGTCGCTGGCCGGGCTCGGCCTGAACCTGTTGACTGGCTACACCGGGCAAACCTCGGTCGGCGCAGCCGGGTTCATGGCCGTGGGCGCGTTTGCTACCTATGGTTTTCTGCTGCGCCTGCCGGAGCTGGGCTTGCCGGTGGCGCTGCTCGGTGGCGGGGTTATCAGCGCATCGGTCGGCTTGTTATTCGGCTTGCCCAGCTCGCGGATCAAGGGCTTTTACTTGATGGTCACCACGCTGGCCGCGCAGTTTTTTCTCGAATGGCTGTTCGTAAAATTCCCCTGGTTCTACAACTATGGCTCATCGGGCACGATTTCTGCGCCCAGGCTGGCGCTGTTCGGGCATGACCTGAACACCCCGCTGGGCCGCTACCTGCTGACGCTGGTCACGGTGCTGCTGCTGACCTTGACCGCGATCAACCTGGTGCGCAGCCAAGTAGGGCGCAACTGGATGGCGATTCGCGACATGGACACCGCCGCCGCAGTGGTCGGCATTCCGGTGGTGCGCTACAAGCGCCTGGCGTTCGCCGTCAGTTCGTTCTACTTGGGCATCGCCGGTGCGCTGTGGGCGTTCGCTTACCTGGGCACGGCCAGCGCCAGTAGCTTTGATATTAATCGTTCGTTCCAAATCCTCTTCATCATCATTATCGGTGGCATGGGCAGCATCGCCGGCAACTTCGTCGGCGCAGCGTTTATCAGCTTGTTGCCGATTTTTCTCAGCCACGCCGGGCAAGCTTTGTTTGGCGGTTCGGTGGATGCGGGGCAGTTGCAGAACCTGCAAAAAATCATCTTCGGCGTGTTGATCATCGTGTTCCTGATCAAGGAACCCGAGGGCTTGATTCGCCTGTTGCACAACCTGCGTGATCGGCTGCGGCAGTGGCCGTTGCGCTTCTAAAACATTCCATCAAGAGAATTCCCATGCGTGCATCCTTGAAACGTTCCCTCGCCGGCGCTGCCTTCGCGCTGGCTGCATTGGCCAGCGCTGTGCTCCCGGCGATGGCTTCGCCCGACCAGCAATTCATTCCGTTGGCCACCTACCGTGTCGGCGCTTACGCGTCGAGCGGCGTGCAAGTGTGGGCCGGGATGATCGACTACCTGCGTTACATCAACGAGGTCGAAGGCGGCATCAATGGGGTTAAATTGGTCTGGCAGGAATGCGAGACCGAATGGACGGCGGAGAAGGGCATCGAGTGCTACGAGCGCTTCAAGAATGGCCTGGATGGCGCGCCGGTCGCGGTGTATCAGCCCAACGGCGCCCCGGCCGCGTATGCGTTGAGCGAGCGCGCCGAGGTCGACAAAATTCCGCTGATCACCTTGGGTTACGGGCGTACCGAAGCCACCGACGGCACAGTGTTCCCGTACAACTTTCCGGTGATGCTGACGTTTTACAGCGAGGCGTCGACCCTGGTGAATTACATCGCCCAGCGCGAAGGCGGTTTCGACAAACTCAAGGGCAAGAAGATCGCCACGGTCTACCACGACTCGGCTTACGGGCGTGAAACCCTCGGCCCGCTGAAGTTGCTGGCGGAGAAGTACGGCTTTGAAAATATCCAGATCCCGGTCGCCGACCCTGGCAACGAACAATCTGCGCAATGGCGCCAGGTGCGCCAGGCCAACCCGGACTGGGTATTTTTGCGCACCTGGGGCGTGTCCACCCCGGTGGCGGTGAAGACGGCCGCGCGCTTCGGCTTCCCGGTGGACCATATCATCGGCGATATTTGGGCCAGTTCCAGCGAAGACGTATTGCCCGCAGGCGCCGCCGCCAAAGGCTACCTGGCACTCACGCCGTACCCCGCCGGTGCCGATTTCGAGATTCACAAACGCCTCAAGCAATTCGTCCTCGACAAGGGCCACAGCGACCTTAAGGACTTGAAAAACTTCGGCAGCGTTTACTACAACTCCGGCCTGGTGAACGCCGCCGTGGCGGTTGAAGCGATCCGCACTGGCCAGGCCAGGTTCGGCCAGCGCCCACTGAATGGCGAGGAAGGCCGTTGGGGCCTGGAGCACCTGAATATCGACGACGCGCGCCTCAAGGCCATGGGCTACTTGGGCTTGATGCAAAACCTCAAACTGTCGTGCCGCGACCACGAAGGCGGCGGTTCGGCGCGCGTGCAGCAATGGGATGGCGCCAATTGGACGCTGATCAGCGACTGGATCGCCGCCGACCGTGCGCTATTGCGCCCGTTGATCGATGAAAAGTCCGCCGCCTTCGCCAAGGAAAAAGGCCTGACGCCACGCACCTGCACCGGGGATGAATAAACCATGCGCGAGCCTGCAGCCGAGCCAGCCAGCCAAGCGCTGCTGAGCGTCAATGACATTGAAGTGATCTACGACGGCGCGATTCTCGCGGTGGCCGGGGTCTCGTTGAGCGTGCCCAAGGGCGCGATTGTGGCCTTGCTCGGCGCGAATGGCGCGGGCAAAAGCACCACCCTCAAAGCCATCTCGGGTTTGGTGCGTGCCGAGCGCGCCGAGGTCAGCCGTGGCGTGATCGAGTATGCCGGCCGCGATTTGGCCGGTGTCGACCCGAGCCAGCGCGTGCGTCAGGGCATGGTCCACGTGCTGGAAGGCCGCCATGTGTTCGGCCAACTGACGGTGCAGGACAACCTGCGCAGCGGCGGCTTTGTGCGGCGCCTGAGCCGTAAAGACATGGAACACGACCTGGAGCGCATCTACGCCTGGTTCCCACGGCTCAAGACCAAGCGCCACACCCGCGCCGGGCTGACCTCGGGTGGCGAACAGCAAATGGTCGCCATCGGCCGGGCCTTGATGACGCGGCCGACGTTGGTGCTGCTCGACGAACCGTCGATGGGCTTGGCGCCGATGATCGTGCAGGAGATTTTCGAGATCATTGCGCAGCTCAACCGCGAACAGCAGGTGAGTTTTTTGATCGCCGAGCAGAACATCAACGTCGCGCTCAACTATGCGTCGCAGGCTTACGTGCTGGATACTGGGCGGGTGGTGTTGAGTGGCGGCGCCGCTGAGTTGCTGGCGCGGGGTGATTTGCATGATATTTATCTGGGTAAACAGTAAGGGCGAATGTGCATGACTGAACCTACCCGCAACGCTGATGTGCTGATCATCGGCGGCGGCCTGAGCGGCACCCTGTTAGCCATGCAACTGCTGCGCCTGCCGGGGCGGCGGCGGATTCTGCTGATCGAACCGCGCGCCGAACTGGGGCGTGGTGAGGCCTACAGTGCCGTCGAGCTGGGCCACACGTTGAACGGTAATGCCGCGCGCATGAGCGTCGACCCGGACAACGCCGATGACCTGACGCAGTGGCTCACCCACTACCTCGACGGCGGCGGTTGGCCGCAAGCGCACGAGCAGTCGGTGCCGGTCAGCGAACTGTTCCCGCCACGCGGTATTTTTGGTGTGTACGCGCAACAGCGCTTGGCCGAGGCCAAGGCCTTGTCTGCAGCCAGCGTTGAACACGTGCGTGCCGAGGTGGTTGACCTGCAAGTGGACGCAACGTCAACCCTGCTGACGCTGGACAACGGCCAGCAACTGCGCGGCGCCTGCGCGGTATTGGCCACTGGCATGTTCCCGGCGGCGCGCACGCCACAAACCGAGCCCAGCGGTTTGAACGCGGCGGCGGTGGACCCGTGGGACGTGCAGGCCATGCGTCAACTCGACCCGCAGGCGAGCGTGCTGATTATCGGCTCCGGTCTGACCATGGTGGATGCGGTGGTTTCGCTGGAACAGGCGGGCCATCGCGGCCCGATTGAGGTTTTTTCACGTCACGGCCTGCTGCCGCATGTGCGTCGGCAACCGCCGAGCTGGGCGGATTTTCTGGCCGACGATCACCGCCTGCGCAGCCCGCGGCAATTGCTGCGCGAGCTGCGCCGCCAATGCCGCCTGGCGCTGGCCCAAGGCATCGATTGGCAAGCGCCGCTGGACACCGTGCGTGCGCACATCACGCGCTTGTGGAGCCAGGCCAGCGAGCGCGAGAAGCGCCAGTTTGTGCGGCACGTACGGCCCTGGTGGGAAAGCCATCACCATCGCTCGCCGCCGTTGAGTGCGCAGTTGGTGGCGCGGTTGCATGCGCAAGGGCGGTTGCGGGTTCAGGCGGCGTCGTTCAAGGGTGTGGTGCCTTCGGGTGAGGGCGTGACCCTTCGTCTGCGGCGTCGCGGCGAGCACGCGGTTAGCGAGGTGTCGGGGGCGGCGTTGATTAACTCCAGCGGCATCGAATACGACTGGCGCCGTGTGGCTCGGCCGTTGCCGCAGCAGTTGCTCAAGCGCGGGTTGATTCAGCCGGGGCCGCTGGCGCTGGGGATTGCGGCGGATGCGTCTGGCGCGGTGCTGGATGCGCAAGGCCGGGTCAGCCAGCGATTGTTCGCGCTGGGCCCGCCGTTACGCGGGATGTGGTGGGAAAGCACGGCGGTCACCGACGTTGCACTGCAAGCCAAGGCGCTGGCCACCAAGCTTGCCTGCCATGCCAGCGTTTGAGTCTGATGTATTAAAGCAGCTTAAAAGCGCTTTTTGTGGGAGCGGGCTTGCTCGCGATTGCGGTGTGTAAGATAAATATCTTTCAACTGACACACCGCGATCGCGAGCAAGCCCCCTCCCACAGAAAGCAAAAAAACAGATCTGCCGTGTATGCAAAACCCGCCCTTGATCCGCTTCAACCACTCAGGTCGGCTTTCAGGCCGTCGTGCTCTTGCCCCTGATCTTGATCTGAGAAGCGCTCCGTTAAACCACGATGCCTGCGGGCGGGCCGTATTCCATGGCAAGCGCGGCGAGCTGCGCCAGCGCTATCGCGAAGGTCAAGAGGATCAACTCCGTGCCTTGGGCCTAGTGGTGAACATCGTTGTGTTGTGGAACACCCTCTACATGGCGGCAGCCGTGGAATGGCCAAAGTAGCACGGCTACCCTGTGCTAGGCGAGGATCTGGCTCGGCTATCGCCGCTGATCTGAGCACATCAATATGCGGGGAAGGTATTCATTCGCGGTGCCGGAAGAGGTCGCCCGAGGTGAGCTACGGCCACTGCGTAATCCAGGCGATGACCTGTGAGGATAACCAGAGCGCGTCGTTGAAACCCTTCTGGAGAGGTATTGATTCGGTGTGAGTTTACTTTCGTGAAAACCAGCGCCTTGCATCTTCCTTGGTAGGTATACACAACACTTGAAATATGGAACTTATAAAAGCTACCCATCTTACTGCATCGTTGCTTTCAAAAAGATTTTTAGACTGAAAGTAGAATAACATATAACCATATCGAGCGACGCTTAGTTGATTCCCGCCCCATAGGATTAAAACTGCAAAAAAAACATAAAATCTCCAATATGAAAGCGTTTTTCCTGAGATTTTTTTTGATGTAGAGTAGAATAACAAGAAGACTGCTAGAGAGGTAAGCGAATACACTATTGTTATTAGCAATGAATCACTTGTCATGGCTTATCGCCTCCTGATACATGAAGTTCATTGTTGCTGTGTCGGAAATAACTTCGAGTGTTAATGCTCCCTTGCTTGCATTTTCATATCCGCGCACATAATCAGTACGCACATATCTAAATAAACGCCAAGCGTCTGGTTTTAATACCATCCTTCCGGCGCCATATGCAGAAAGTCCCACGTCAATTGCTCCATAAGCCATATTCCCTTCAAATTCTCCGGCTCCCATTGCTTTAGCAACTTCTTGGTAAGTCTTTCTAACTGGCCCCTGGGTATCTGAGCGTTTTCCCCATAAATTTCGACCATTCTCATACGTGTTGTTAGCACCATGGAGCATCAGAGGGGCACCGGCGAAAAGGCACAGCGTGCCAACTGATGCATAGCATATCCCTGCACCTGCTGCGAATTGGATCGCTCCTGCGATTACACCAACACCTTTCTGAGCAACCTCCAGTGACTGACTTAGCAGACTGTTTTGCTCATCCTTTAACTCTTTTAGTCCTTGCTCAGCGCTTTTATTACCCTGCGAGACATCATTAACAATGCTTTTGGCATAATAAGCGACTTCGCGGTTGAATTGCAGGCGCAGCGTTCCATCTTTAATATGTCTAGCGCCTAATGTGCTGGCTTGACTACCCAACTTTGCGGCGGCTTGGCTAACCATCCAATAATCACAGCTACCAGGCATGCAACTTTCGCTTGTTGGCTTCATTCGTTATTTCCCCACGTACTGTATCCGCTGGTGCCAGCAGCGTGGTGGGTCCACGTGATTTCACGGTAACGTATGGCTACATGTTCTTGCGGTTCGGCGTCGTTCTGCAAAATAGCGTGGGGCATTTCAAGTGTCAAGTTAGCAATAATTCCGCCATTGACCGCGATAGAATAGAATTTTTCCTGCAGGCCAAAGGAAGACACTCGATAAAAACTGATTGTACAGTTTATTTCTTCTCTGGATGAGAGTGCTTGAGCGAGGAGCGGAGAAGCCTTATCAACGTTTTTGGTGATCAGGATTGGACTATGTGTTGGCTTATTAATATTTCCGATATTGACCATGTTGTGGGTGTAAGACAGAACCATAATTTCGTCGGTATGCCCGGTCTGACACTTGTTGCCAATAGAGGCTTGGGTTGAACAACCTGCTGAGATCAGTCCTTGAGCCTTGCCAGTGATCGTTATGTAACCATGGTTAGCCATACGTGCCACTCCTTTTTAGACAGCCCAATATCCTATTACAAGGGTCTCAGAAGCGATGTAGTACACTTCCGAAATCCTGTTCGGAATATGTACCGCTTAGGTCCAGCGGCTCGGTAAAGGACCGGGCCAGGTAAGTCTGCGGGCTGGTCGCGAAACCAGGAGCCCTAAATCAGTCAGGAAGCCGAGATGTGCAATTGTTTTATTGAGGCGGATGCCTGTGAAGAGGGCTCTGAGCTGAGGTGGTAGGGCTTACGTTGGTTTTTGGTTCCATTGCGCCCCAAACCCCGCTTCCGGCCCTATCAAAAGTGACTCGCTGTTAAGAGCGGAACCGATATAAACCGTTACCCAACTACCGGGTATACACTCAAAACCCCAGCCACAAACCTGAACGCTGCAACCTGGAACTGGTCAAGTCAGCCTAAATTTCAATAGTAAAAAATTGGTTATTTGTCGTTTGACAGGAGCGCTTTTGATCTAACCACTCCTTAGCTCCCGACCCTCACAAACCCGGGCTTGAGACCGAATACCTCAACACCTTGCGGGGTCGACTGTCCGGTGGTGACCTTCACCCGCTCCACCGGCTGATCCATCGCGGGCCGATACTCAACCGTCAGGTCCGGCTGGATAGCCTGGCTCGGAATCACAATCGCCTGCGCATTGTTGTAAGTCACAATGCTCAGCCGCGCACTCATGCCCAATCGCACCCGCTGCATCTGTTGCGGCGTCAGCTTGGGAATCGACAGCGTCACTGCAAATTGCGCGCTGCCCTGGCCGTCGCCGGCAATCGCCAAACCACTCACCACACTCACCGAGCCGGTCAGCCGTTCGCCATCGAACCCATCACCCAGCACCTCTACCGTCTGGCCGGGGTGCAGTTGGTTGATGTCCAATTCCGAGACCTTTGCGACGATTTTAAGCCGCTCGATATTCGCCAGGCCAAACAACACTTGCCCCTGGCTGACCTTGCTGCCGGCCTGCACCGGTGCGTTGTTATTGCCGCCACTTTGCGCTGAGTTATTGCTGCCGGGGGCGGGCACCACGATGCCGGAGAACGGCGCCTTGACGGCTTGGCCATCGAGCAACGTGTGCAGAGCGTCGTACTTCACCGTGGCGTTGGTCAGCTCCATTTCGGCGATCTGTTTGTACTCGCCTTTGCCCTGATCCTGCGCCTGCTGCAGTTCGCTGCGTGCAGCGGCGAGGTCGAGCTGTTGCTGTTGGGCCTGCTGCTTGAGATCGTCCAGCTCGTTGCGTGGGATGATCCCGCGCTTGAACAGGTTTTCGCTTTCAGTCAGTTTGCGTTGGGTGTTGCCGGCGGTCATTTCGGCTGTGCGCAGGCTGCGGCGGGCGCGGCTTACGGCGGGGCCGCTGTCCCAGTCTTGTAGTTCTTGCACGGCACGGCGGGCCTTGAGTTGGGCGGACAGGGCATCGCGCAGTTGCACGTCGAGGGTGGTCGGGTCCATTTGCAACAGCACCTCGCCTGCCTGGACGCGCTGGCCTTGTTCCACCCGATTGGCCAATACGTTGCCATCGAACGGCGCGGTGAGGGTGAGGGTGGTGTCGGGTTCGATCTTGCCCACCAGGCCGATCTGGTGCACCAGCGGGGCGGGTTTCACCGCCAGCCATTGTTCGGTCGCGGCAGGCTGGCGGCTGGCCGGGCTGCGCAGCGCAATACCAGCGCCCGCCAACAGCACGACGATCACGGCACCCAGCAAGTATTTCTTATTAGTAGTCATTGAGGCTGATTTCCCAACTTTCCAGCGTCATGCCCAGCGTCAAATCGAGCTGGGTCTGGGCGTTCAAATACGCGATCAACGCATTCAGCCGCGCGTTTTCGGCGTTGCGCAGGTCGGTCTCGAAACTCAGCACCTGGAAGTTGGTGGAGCGCCCGGCGCTGAGTTTTTCCCGCTCTATGTCGATTTTGCGCCGCGACAACTCCACGGCGCGCTGCGAAATTTCATACTGGCGCCAGCGCGTGCCGAGGTCGCGCACCACGTCGTTGACGTTGCGTTCCAGTGCCTGGCGCGCATCGCTGATGCGCAGCGCTTGATCTTCCACGTTGACCCGTGCGCGCACCTCGGCCTGGCGTGTGCTGATGTCGCCGATAGGGATCTGCACCTGCACCCCGGCATAGCTGTTCCACGTGCGGTTAGTGTGGTTGCCGTCGTCGTTGTTGCTGTAGGCGTCGCGCAGTTGGTTGGCGCCGGCCACCAGGTCAACCTGCCAGCGCCCGGAGTCTTTGGCGATCACCAGGTTGAGGTCGGCCTGTTGGCTGCCGAGCAGGGCGGCGAGGTATTCCGGCTGTTGGCTTTGCGCCAGGTTAAAGGCCTGGCGTTTGTCGATGCTCATCGGCTCGGCCTCCAGCGCCTCACTCGCGCGGATTGGCGTAGACAAGTCGAGGGCCAGCAGGCGTAGCAGCGCCAGGCGGCTGGTGTCCAGTTGGTTGCGGGCCTCTTCCACGCCCAATTGCTGGGTGGCAATATCGGCTTCGGTCTGCACGATGTCGAACTCGGCCATGCGCCCCGCGCTGATCAAGGCCTTGTTCACCTCCAGCAAGGCCGTGGCGCGTTCAAGCGCATCCTGCACGATGCTCAACTGCTCTTGGGCACGCAGCAGCTCACGGTAGGTGGCGATGATCTGGCTGATGGTCTGCGCCACGGTAGCCTTGAGGTTCAAACGGTTGGCCTGCTCCGACAGGCGCGACAGGCGCAGCGGCGCGGTGGTGGCGTCCCAACCGGCGCCGCGCATCAGTGGTTGAATCAGCGCCAGGTCGAGGCCGTCGCTGCGGTAGCGGCCGGCGCGGTCGGCGTTGTTCAGTTGTTGGGTCCAGGCCATGCTCAGCCGGGTGCCGTATTCGCCAAGCAAGCTTGCATTCGGTGCCAGGTTGGCATTGCGCGAGGTGTCGGCCGAACCGCGACTTTGGCGGTAATAACTGTTGAGGCTGAGCTTGGGGTTGAAGGTGTCTTCGGCCACGCGCAGGTCGAACTTCTGCGCCACCCGTTGCAGGTACGCGCTGCGGATCGCCGGGTTTTTGCGCAAGCCCAGGTACACCGCGTCGCCCAGCGTCAGGGTGGTGACTTGGGCGTTCAGCGACACGCTGCGGTCATAACCGCTGCGGGTGGTGCTGGGCGCGGACGGATTGATCAGCACGTCGGCGGCCATGCCCGGCAGGCTTGTCAGTGCCAGGAGCAACAGCCATTTACTCATCGCGCAAGGCCTCCACCGGCTGCAGCCGCGAGGCCGCGATCGCCGGGTAAAGGCCAAAGAACAGGCCCACCAGCAGCGTACTGCCAACCCCCAGCGGCAGGGCCGCGGCCGCCAGCGAAAACTGCCAGCCCGACAGCCAGGCATAGAGCCAGGCGGCTGTCATGCCGAGCACTGCGCCGCACAGCGCGCCGACGGCGGTCAGGCTCACCGCCTCCAGCAAAAACAAGTTGCGGATGTCTCGCCGGCGCGCGCCGAGGGCCATGCGAATGCCGATTTCACGGCGGCGCTCCGCGACATTCATCAGCATTACGTTCATCACGCCGACACCGCCGCCCACCAGAGAAATAGCGCCCAACGCCAGCAACAAATAAGCGAACGTACGGCTTTGCCGGGTCATGCCGTCGATCATTTGCTGGGGCACCTGAATATCGACGTCGTGTTCGCTGAGTTGGCTTTTCAATGCGTTGGCGGCGTCACGGGCGATGCGCTCCATGTCTTGGCCCGGCGCAGCGCGGATGATCACATTGCCGATTTGCGGCGTGGGGTAGATACGCCGCATGCCCTCGGCGGGGATGAACAACGATTCGTTGGCTTGCACCGGCAGCAGCATGGCGCGGGGTTGGTTGTGCAGGATGCCGACGATCAGGAACAGGTAATCATTGATGCGGATGCGGTCGCCGAGCTTCAACGGCGCGCCCGGTGCGCCCAAGGCCTGCGCGAGTTGATCGCCGATCACGGCGTAGGTCTCGTTGGCGTCGAAGGCGGATAAAAAGCGCCCGCTGCGCAAGGCCAGGCGCATGGCGTCCTTGAGGCCCGGGGTGGCGCCGACAAAGTTGGCGTTGGTGCTGCGGCCGTGGAACACGATTGGCCCGCTGAACACGCTGAGTGCGCCGATATGCGCAATGCCGGGCACCGCTTGGCGCAGCGCCTCAAGGTCGAGGCTGGCGGGCATCGGTGCAGTGCTGTTGCCTTTGGGCGGGAACTGAACGAGCAGGGTGTCGGTGCCCATGTCCTTGAAAATCATCGCGGCATCCACCGCCGCGTTGTGGCCGATATTGATCAGCGCCACCACCGATGAACTGCCGATGACAATACCCAGCAAGGCCAGGACCGAGCGTTTGCCGAGGGTGCGCAGGCTCACACAGGCTTCGTGCAGCAACTGGCTCAGGCTTTGGTCGACGCGCGCATTCATGGGCGCTCCGCCTCATGCACCACGCCATTGCGCACCAGAATTTTGCGCTGCAGGCGCTCGGCAATCTGCGCGTCGTGGGTGACGATGATCAGCGTCACCTGTTGCTCGCGGTTGAGGGCCAGCAGTATGTCCATGATCTCTTGGGCGGTGCTGCTGTCGAGGTTGCCGGTAGGTTCGTCGGCGAGGATCACCGAGGGTCTGCCGACCAGCGCACGCGCAATCGCCACGCGTTGGCGCTGGCCACCGGAGAGGTCGGCCGGGCGGTGCTGCGCACGTTCGGCCAGGCCGACTTGCTCAAGCATGCGCAACGCCTGTGCGACTGATTCATGCCGCGACACGCCGCGATAACTCAAGGGCAGGGCGACATTCTCCAACGCGCTGAGGCGCGGCAGCAGGTTGAAGCTCTGGAACACAAAGCCGATCTGTTGATTGCGGATCGCTGCCAGTTCATCCGGCGTCGCGTTGAAAATATCGTGGCCGGCAAACTGGTACTCGCCGCAGTCCGGCAGGTCGAGCAGGCCGAGGATATTGAGCAGGGTGCTTTTGCCGGAACCGGAAGCGCCAAGAATGCCGCAGCTGTCACCGCTGGCGATGGACAGGCACACATCATTAAGGATGGGCAGGTGCTGGCCGGCGAGCTGATAGCTTTTGCCGATGCCTCGCAGGCAAATCAGGCCAGGGTGCGTGGGGGTTACTGTCATCGTGACTACGCCTGCAATCCCGACGCTGCCGTCACGCTCCCGGTAACGCCTTGTAACGAGCTCGGGAGCTTTTTGATGCGCGTCACGGACTGGTTTCGTTTCTTGTTTTTAAAATATTGTTTGAATAGTAGCCGCGTTGAATCCGCTTCGCCACTGCTTGCTTTCGCAGGGCTGCACCGGTATAAAAAATCAAATTATTTTTTAAAACAATATTTCCCGCGTGGAACTCATCACCTATGGTCGCGAAGAAACTCAGCGCTCCAAACGTTACCAAGACTCGACTGCTGGATGCGACAGAGGCTCTCTTCATCAAATACGGCTATGACGCCGTGCTGCTGCGGCAGATTACCGAGCGCGCGCAAGTCAACCTGGCCGCCGTCAACTACCACTTCGGGGACAAGGACTCCCTGATGAAAACCCTGCTGATGCAGCGCCTGGAGCCGCTCAACGAGCAGCGTCTGGAACTGCTCGCGCGCTGCGAAGCGCAATCCGACGGCCCGCTCGATTGCGATACCTTGCTCGGCGTGCTGTTCGCGCCGGCCATGGGCCTGGAGCGCAGCGACCCGGCCAGCGGCGAAGGGCGCTCGTTTATTCGCTTTTTGGGCCGGGTCTACAGCGATACGTCGCCGTTTATCCAGGAATACCTCAAAGTGCATTATCAGCCGGTATTCCAGCGCTTCTTTGAAGCCTTCGCCCTGGCCTTGCCGGAGCTGCCACGCAATGAACTGGGTGTACGCCTGCAATTTGCGCTCAAGGCGATTTCCGGGGTGATGGCGGGGACCGAACTGCGCCTGCTGATGAACTCCATGAGCCTGGGCCGCCCAGCCACTGATGCCGAAGTGATGGCCAAATTGATCACTTTGGTTTCGGCAGCGATTCGCGTGCCGCAGCAAAGTCCCGAAGCTGAAACGGCATTGGCCAGGGTATTGGACACCCAGCGCGCGATTCGTGAGCAAGCGGCAGCGCCTGCCACCAAGGCCGCACGCTAGCCTGTAAATCATGGGCAAAAAAAAGCCCGCTGGGGCGGCGGGCTTGATATGCAACGTTTGTAACGGATGAGGCTTCACCCTACGTCTCTGCATGTGAATAAATCGTGAAAAATATGTGAGAAAAATTGAGGCGATGTGTGGAGCCTCTTCTGTGGACTTTTATCGGCCAGTCAAATCTTCCAATGGCTCGACGTTTTCGCCAAACGCTGGCGCATCGCATCCACGTTCCCGGCCAGTTGCAACGTCAACAACCGATATCCGTCCAACGCATTTTGCACCGGCGCTTCCAGCGCGCCGTCTTCCGGTGCTTGCGCGGCAGGCCGTTCCAGCCGATCGGTAAAGCCTGACTTCAAGGCCCGCGCCATACCGACTAACTGCACCCGAATTTGCCGATGCTCGGCTTTGAGCATCACCTGCATGCGCGCCATTGCCTGCGCATCGCGTGGGTCGGGCCGGGTATTGCCGAGAATCTCCAGGGTGCTGATGCACAGGCGCAAATGGCGCTGGACCGCGTCCAGTTCGGTCATGGAAATGCGCACTTCCTTGGACACCGACGGCATCAAGGAGCGCAGTTGCACCATTGCTGCATTCAAACGGTTGAGCAATTTCAGGTGCTCATCGTCGGTGACCGACTGGCCAGTGATGATTCGGCTGTAAATCTCGGCACAATCGCGCAACGCACTGGCCAGGTTGTAGCGCCACGAATACACCGCATACAGCGGCAGGGCGAAAGAAAACGCCAGCGCCAACACAATGCCGATCAGAATATCGACTGTGCGCCACAAGCCATCCGAGATCGGGTTGTCGCCGTGGCCGGCGACGATGAACACGGTGATCGCCGACAGCAGCGCGATATAACCGCCTTTGCCGATGGCGTGATAGGAAAAGAACCCGCACACCACCGACATCAGCAAATAGGTCAAAAACGTTTGGCCGAAATAGGCCTGTTGCACCACCAGCAGCAAACCGACGCTGGCACCGATCAAGGTGCCGTACGCGCGCTCTACGGCTTTTTTGCCGATGTTGCCGTGGTGCTGCAAGCCGCCGATCACGATCAGCATGGTCACCGAGGCCCACTCGCCGTGGGGCAGGTTGATGCCGGTGGTGAGCAGGATCGTCGCCAGCAAGCCGATGGACACGCGCACGGCGTGGATCAGCTTGGCATTGCGATAACGGCGGTAGGGGTCGAGCAAAGGGCGCAACAGGCGTCGGGCAAAAAAGGGCAGGTTCATCGCTGGTAAAGTGGCCTCGGTACACAGGTTGGACGGGTTCTAAATGCGCGAGCGGGCAAGCCCGCTCGCACATTGTTGATCTGCAGTGTCTTCAGAAGATGTAGTCGGTGGTCAGGAAGCTCGAGTCACGGTTGCGCAAAATGTCGCTGACCAGCGCTTTGTTGCTCTCCTGGAACTTGGTCGCCACCAGGGTGCGGATCGAGAACACGCGTAACGCGTCATGTACCGACAGCGTGCCCTCGGCCGAGTTCTTGCGCCCGTTGAAAGGAAAGGTGTCCGGCCCGCGCTGGCACTGCGCGTTGATATTGATACGGCCGACCTGGTTGGCGAATGTGTCGACCAGGCGTCCGATCTCCACCGGGTTGGTGCCAAAGAGGCTCAGTTGCTGGCCGAAGTCCGATTCCAGCACGTAATCGATCACCGTCTCCAGGTCACGGTAAGGCACGATGGGCACCACAGGGCCGAACTGTTCTTCGTGGTACACGCGCATTTGCGGGTTCACCGGGTACAGCACCGCCGGGTAGAAGAACGCGCCGTTGCTGCTGCCGCCATTCTCATTGACCACCTTGGCGCCGTGCTGCGCCGCGTCTGCCACCAGGCCATTGAGGTAGTCGACCTTGCCGGCCTCGGGCAGCGGTGTCAGCGAGACTCCGTCTTCCCACGCATGCCGGGTTTGAGGGTGGCGAGTTTGGTGTTGAATTTCCCGATAAAACGGTCGACGACGTCTTCGTGCACAAACAGGATTTTCAACGCGGTGCAGCGCTGGCCATTGAATGACAACGAACCGGTCAGCGCTTCGCTGACCGCGTTGTCCAGGTCGACCTCGGGCAACACGATGCCGGGGTTTTTCGCATCCAGGCCCAATGCCGCACGCAAGCGGTGTGGTTTGGGGTGCAGCTTCTTCAGGTCGCTGGCGGCCTTGTTGGTGCCGATAAACGCGAAGATGTCGATTTTGCCGCTGGCCATCAGCGCGCTGACGGTTTCGCGGCCACTGCCGTAGATCACATTGATCACCCCGGCCGGGAAGCTGTCGCGAAACGCCTCCAGCAACGGGCGAATCAGCAACACGCCGAGCTTGGCCGGTTTGAACACCACGGTGTTGCCCATGATCAGCGCCGGAATCAGCGTGGTGAACGTCTCGTTGAGTGGGTAATTGTAGGGGCCCATGCACAGCGCCACGCCCAACGGCACGCGGCGGATTTGCCCGAGCGTGTCTTGTTCCAGCTCAAAACGGCTGCTGCGGCGGTCGAGTTCCTTGAGCGCATTGATGGTGTCGGTGATGTAGTCGCAGGTGCGGTCGAATTCTTTCTGCGAGTCTTTGAGGTTCTTGCCAATTTCCCACATCAACAGCTTGACCACCGCATCGCGCTGTTCACGCATGCGTCGCAAAAACGCTTCGACATGCTGGATGCGGTCTACCACACGCATCGTCGGCCATTCACCCTGGCCTCGATCGTAAGCGCGCACCGCGGCGTCGAGGGCAGTCAGGGCGGTGTCGGCGTCGAGCAGCGGCGTACTGCCGATGTGCACACGCTCATCACCCAATTGCACCGGGCTGAGCACCTGAGCCAGCGCGCCGTTCCATACTTGTAACTGGCCGTCGACCAGGTAATCACGCTGTTCAATCGGGGCCGCGAGGCGAAATTGCTCGGGAATATCCGCTGCGTGGGCGGGAAACAGCTGGGCGAGCAGGTTATTGGTGGTCATGTCGCTACCCCTGTAATAGTTGCAAAACATGACGAGAGAGTCGCCCAACACGCAGTCCAATGGCAAGGCTTACGCGTTTTGTTGTTCGCAGCGCGGTGCGCGCCGGGTACGGCGCGGCTTTTCAGAAGGAGTTCACATGAGTCAGTACCAGCCGGGCATTCTTGCCGCACCGGTGCCTTTGCAGGCCTGCCATCTGTTTTTCGCCCTCGATTCCCTGCGAGCCGTGCCCGCGGCGCTGGACGCGCTGGTGCAGTTGACGGATGGGCGTCTGGATCTGGATTTGGTTTTTAACGCACCTCACATTTAAAGCTGTGGGCTCGCCGATGGGTGGCGGCGCGATTGATTTAAGCGCTGTGCGAACTACGCTTGTTGAACGCTTTGATCCAGAGGGGGTATCTGCTCAGTAGGAGCTGAAGTTGTATCTGTCAAGGGCGATAGACGCTGGCGTCAACCGATGGGTGTCGCTGAGCCGCTTCTTATTTTCCATGGAGCTTCAACATGACAGATCAACACCGCACCTTGATTCAAGAATGGGCCGATAGCTGGTCCACCCCCTCCAAACAGCGTTTTCTTGAGATCTTTTCCAGTGATTGCCGTTATGAAGATGTGGCGGCGGGACAGCTCATGCGGGGAAAGCATGAGCTGGGTGACTTTTTTGACCTGATTAGAGAGGCATTGCCCGACTTCAAGGTTGTCAGCGATTTGATCAGCCTTGGCGAGTATGGTGGGACGATCCAGTGGCATATGACGGGGACCCATCGAGGGGAGTTGTTCGGCTATCCGGCAACCGCCCGAGAAATTCGAGTGCGTGGTGTTTGCGTGATCGGGATCCAGGGCGATGAAATTGTCGAGTGCACCGATTACTACGATATGAAAACGTTTTACTGCCAGTTGGGCTTCGACAGCAACTGAGTGCTCATCTGCAGCGCCCCTGTAAGAGGGGCGCATCCCCAGTTTGATTGCTGGCAAACATGAAATCTACGACAGCCAGGCCATCGGCCACTGAAAAAAAACCGTGCTGCCCGTAAGCTGGGAGCCTCTGTCACCTGTGCGGGTTGTCCATGTCTCCGATTGCCGATGGGTTGCCCCTCAATAAACGCCTGCCGGCGGTCATCGCCCTCTCTTTGGGAATCGGCATGGCAACCCTCGACACGGCGATCGTCAACACCGCCTTGCCGACCCTGGCCCAAGGCATCGGCACCGATGCTGCCTCGGTCATTTGGGTGGTCAACGCTTACCAATTGGCGATTATCGCCACGGTGCTGCCGTTTGCGTCATTGAGTGATGTGCTCGGCCACCGCCGGGTCTACCTCGGCGGGTTGCTGGTGTTTATTGTGTCGTCGCTGTTCTGCGGGCTGGCCGGGTCGCTGGTGACCCTCACGGCGGCGCGGGTGATGCAGGGGCTCGGCGCGGCGGCCGTGATGAGTGTTAACACTGCGTTGCTGCGGCACATCTACCCGTCAAAAATGCTTGGCCGCGGTTTGGGCTATAACTCGCTGGTGGTGGGGCTGGCGTTTACCCTCGGGCCGACCGCTGCGTCGGCGATTCTGTCAGTGGCAAGCTGGCACTGGCTGTACCTGATCAATGTGCCGCTGGGCGTGCTGGCCCTGGCCCTGGGCCTGCGTTCATTGCCGAGGATGCCGATCACCGGGCACGCGTTTGATCGCCTCGCAGCGCTGCTGTGTGCGGGGTTATTTGCCTTGCTGGTGCTGGGCCTGGGCACGGCGGTACACGGCGCCCAAAGTGGCTTGACGCTGGGGTTGATCGGGTTGGCGCTGGTGTGCGGCGCACTGCTGTTGCGGCGTCAGGCCGGTCACCCGGCGCCGATGCTGGCGCTGGACCTGTTCAAGCGCCCGGTGTTTGCGTTGTCTTCGCTGACTGCGATCTGTGCCTTCAGCGCGCAGGGCCTGGCCTTTGTGTCGTTGCCGTTCCTGTTGCAGGCCGCGCTCGGCCATAGCCAGGTGGAAACCGGCTTTCTGATGACGCCGTGGCCGGCTGTGGTGGCGGTGATGGCCTTGGTCGCGGGGCGCCTGGCGGACCGCGTGTCGCTGGGCCTGTTGTGCGGCATCGGTTTGCTGATGCTCAGCGTGGGCATGGCCGCACTGGCGACCTTGGGCAATGACGCGTCAGCGCTGGATATTGGCTGGCGCATGGCATTGTGCGGCGCCGGTTTCGGCTTCTTCCAGTCGCCCAACCTCAAGGCGTTGATGACCAGTGCACCGCTCGCGCGCAGCGGCGGGGCGAGTGGCATCGTGGCGATTTCACGCTTGCTGGGGCAAACACTCGGCGCGTCGTTGGTGGCTTTTTGTTTTCACTTATCGCTGGGCAGTGGCGCGCACTACGCGCTGTGGCTGGGGTGTGCGTTTGCGTTGGTGGGCAGCGTCGCCAGTGGCCTGCGGCTGTTGCCGTCACGTCAGAGTGTTTAAGGGGTTTTCAGGCCTTCCAGCCAAGCGGGGTCGAAGCGCGTTTGCCCGGTGTCGATTCCCAGCGCCTGCATCTTCGCCGCGTGCGCTTGAACCTCGGCCTGTAATTGCGCGTGTGCACTCGAATTGGCGTCCAGTTCGTGCATCTGCATCAGCCCAAGGTGATAGAACCGCAGCACTTTGAGCGCTGTCGGGTCGTTGCCCTGTACCCGCTCGGTAACCTTGTGCATCACGTTGGTCACGCTCATCAGGCTGCGCTTGAGCTGCCAACCATACACCGCAGGCGCAAGCCAGGGTTGACGCCAAAAAGGCCCGCGCACCAGCGCGAGCGTGACCAGCACGCCGGCAAACACGCCGCCGACATTGAAGCGCAGGTTGTCTGCACCGGGTTCGCCGAACAGCCTCACCGCCAGGCTCGACAGCAGCATCGCCAAGGCCACGAACAGCCCGGCGATGATCAAAGTGCTACGGCGTGTGTGTTGGCGGTAGGTGGCCGCGTCGCAGGGTTTGAGCTCAAACATCCGGGTCAGGTCTCAGGGAGGGCGGGGCTGCATCTTCTCACGCTTGAGCAATCAAGTTGAACGATGCGTCAGGCAGCTTTCTCTAAATTTGGGTAGGCCACCAACTCCCATGAGGTGAACCACCATGCCTGAATACAAGCAGCCACCACCGGGTACGCCAAACCCTGACCGCATGCCTGGCGAAGAGGAGCGTGACAACGATGCGTTGCGCCCCAATGACCCGGCGGATCGCCAGGACGACGATGTAGAGCAGGTCGAGCAAGACCTCGAAAACCTGCATGACAAAGCGCGCCCGCTTTAAGCACAAGCAAGGAGATCACTGTGACTAATCCCCCAAAAGGCCCGCGTTCAAGCGAGCATGCCAGCGGCAAGGACGAACTGGGTTTCGACCCGGATTCGCCGGATGTCGCCGACCCGCAAGTCGACCCCATCGGCCCAGCCATTGCGCCCCTGGACAAGGACAAGAAAGATACCACCGAAAAAAAACCGCCCTACGATCCGTTGGGCGGTTTGAAGAAGTAAAGCAAGCCCCGCCATAAGCGGGGCTTGTGCTTATTTGGGGGCTACCCAGGCGACGTCGGTAATACCGAACTTCTCCGCCCAGGGCCGGGTGGTTTTTTTCACCTGTTCGTGACCTACTCGCCCAATACGGCTGACGTGGGCGATGTCGGCATCGACCGCCGCCCAGTGCCAGGCCTCGGCGTTGTTCATCACTTCGGCACGCACCACAAAGGACTTGGGTTGACCGTGCAGCTGGTAGTTAATAGTGTAGATTTTTGCGGTACTCATGTTGCCTCCCTGTCTTGTTATAGATGGATAGGCGAGCGTTCAAAAAGGTTCACTCAAAATGACAAGTCGCACCGGTGGCGAGCGAGTTTGCCTGCTTTTCAACCGAGTGCGGCCAACTGCGCCACGGTTTCTGGAAACCGCGCCACCAGGCGAATCAAGGTGGTTGCCTGGGCGTTTGGTTTCGCCCGGCCTTGCTCCCAGTTCTCCAGGGTGCGCACGTTAGTGCGCAGGTACATGGCGAACACCGAGCGTGAGAGGTTGAGTTGCTGGCGCACCGCAACCACCTCATCGGCGGTCAACGGCGCCAGGTTGTTGAGGTGAACCTTGTGGGTGCGCAGGGTGACTTTGCCTTCGCGCTCGCCCGCCAGTGCGTCAAAGCCTTCGACCAATTCGGAAAAAATTTCACGTTTCATGATGTGTTCTCGCTTTGATTTCCCTGTCCAGCATGTGTTTCAGGGCTTTCTTGTGGTGGGGGGCCAGGTCGTCCTGTTCGTGTTTGCCGTACAGGGTGAATAACCAGAATTGCGTGCCGCCCGACCACCAGTAGTAAATGACCCGCAGGCCACCGCGTTTGCCTTTGTTGCGTCGTTCATCCACAAAGCGCACTTTGCGCAGCCCGCCTGTGCCCTCGATCACCTCTCCCGCTTGCGGGTTCTTCATCAGTTCCTGTTGAAAACCGTGGAACAGCTCGTCACTTAGATAGTCTTGGCGGTGCCGCTCGAAGGCCGGCAGTTCGATAAATAGAGCGTCCATGTTCTGTACGTAGCCTGCGTATAGTTTGGTGGCCCACTCGCGGAGGGTCAAGTGACCTGGCTGTGGGAACTTTCCTAAAACGCAATCAACATAAGGCGGCATTCAGTTGATAGATGCCAGACGAGGCGTCAGCCGGGTGAGGAAATTTCCGTAAGTAGACGAGGGTAAAAGCACCCCGCCGCCTAAACGCAAAACGGCGCCTAAAGGCGCCGTTCTGTTGACTGAGTTGCCGCTAAGCGATCAAACGCCGAGTACCGCGTGCTGCACCAGAGTGAGCAACGGTTGTGGGTACACACCCAGGAAGAACGCGAGCAGGGCGATGGCCAGCAGCATCACGCCACCGGCTTTCTGTTCCCAGTGCAGTTCGGCGTCCACACGGCGCAGGTTTGGCTCGATCAGGTACAAGGTGACCATCACGCGCAGGTAGTAGAACACGCCGATGGCGCTGCCCAGCACCAGGGACGCGACCAGCCACCATTCGTGGGCTTGAACACCCGTAGCGACGATGTAGAACTTGCCGATAAAGCCCGCCGTCAGCGGGATACCCGCCAGCGACAACATCATCACGGTGAGTACGGCGGTCAGGTACGGACGGCGCCAGAACAGGCCGCGATACTCGTACAGTGCGTCGGCGTCACGGCCTTTGAACGGCGACGACATCAGCGTGATCACGCCGAACGCGCCGAGGCTGGTGACCACGTAAGTGACCAGGTACACGCCAATCGCTTCCACCGCCAGGCCTTTGCTCGCCACCAAAGCGATCAGCAGGTAGCCGAAGTGCGCGATGGAGGAGTAACCGAGCAGGCGCTTGAGGTTGTTCTGGGTCAGTGCCAGCAGGTTGCCGAACAGAATCGAGGCAATCGCGATCACTGTCAGCACGTCGCTCAGCACGCCGGTGTTGGCCGCAGGCGAGATCTGGAACAGACGCACCATCACCGCAAACACCGCAACTTTCGACGCAGTAGCCAGGAACGCAGCCACCGGCGCCGGGGCGCCTTCGTACACGTCCGGGGTCCACAAGTGGAACGGCACCAGGGAGAGCTTGAACGCCAGGCCGATCAGCATCATCGCCAGGCCCAGTTGGGCAAGCGGCGCAGGCATGCTGGTCGCGGCCAGGGCGTGACCGATGCCGCTGAAGCTCAGGCTGCCGGCTTCGGCGTAAAGCAAGGCCATACCGAACAACAGGAACGCGGAACCGGCGGCCGACAGCACCATGTACTTGATACCGGCTTCCAGCGAACGCTTGTTGAAGAAGGCATACGCCACCAGGCCGTAGGTCGGAATCGACAGCAGTTCCAGGCCGATGAACAAACCGGCCAAGTGCTGCGCGCTGACCAACACGATGCCACCGGCCGCAGCCAGCAGAATCAGCAAGTACAGCTCTTCTTTGTTGCCCGGATAACCGCTGCCGCCTTCGCCGAGGTAGGCGTGGGCGAGCGTCACGCAGGCCAGGGTGGCCACGAGGATCAACGCGATGTACAGCAGCGCGAAGTCATCGACCATCATCAACGGCGTGACCGCCAGTGGCGCGACCTTGAGTGCCGGGATAATCGACAGCAAGGCCAGGTTCAAACCGGCACAGGACAGCAGGAACGTTTGTGAATGATTGCGGCGCCAGGCGATTGCCAGCATCACCACCACAACGGTGAGGCTGGTAATCAGCAGCGGCGCAAGCGCGATAAAGTGTTGGATCGTGAATTCCATAGCGCTCTTACCGGGCCGAAGCGAGTTGAGAGAAGGCGGTGCCGAACCACTGCTGCACGCCATGCATCGTCGCGGCAGAAGTGTCCAGGAACGGTTGCGGGTACACGCCGATGTAGATCAGCAGCACCGCAAGGCCGAGCACCATGATCAGTTCGCGAGCGTCCATCCCCTTAAGGACGGTGTCGGACTTGGCCGGGCCGAAGTAGGCGCGGTGGATCATGATCAGCGAGTAAACCGAACCAAACACCAGGCCGGACGTGGCGATCGCGCTGATCCACGGCGTTTGCACAAAGGCACCCATCAGGATCAGGAACTCGCCGATAAAGTTACCGGTGCCCGGCAAGCCGAGTGACGCGGCGGCAAAGAACAGGCTGATGGCCGGCAGGTACGCGATGCGCGACCACACGCCACCCATTTCACGCATGTCACGCGTGTGCAGGCGCTCGTACAACTGACCGCTGAGGATAAACAGCGCGGCGGCCGACACACCGTGCGCCAACATCTGGATTACGGCGCCTTGCAACGCCAGTTGGCTGCCGGAATAGATGCCGATCAGTACGAAACCCATGTGGGACACGGACGAGAAGGCGATCAGACGCTTGATGTCGGTTTGGGCGAAGGCGAGGAACGCACCGTAGAAGATCCCGATCAGGCCGAGGGTCATGGCGATCGGCGCGAACTCGGCCGACGCATTCGGGAACAGCGGCAAGGCGAAACGCAGCAGGCCATACGCCGCAGTCTTCAACAGGATACCGGCCAGGTCGACCGAACCAGCGGTCGGTGCCTGCGCGTGCGCGTCCGGCAGCCAGGAGTGGAACGGCACCACCGGCAGCTTCACCGCAAAGGCGATGAAGAAGCCCAGCATGAGGATGTACTCGGTGGTCAGCGACATCTTGGTTTTCAACAGGTCGGCGTAGTTAAACGTAATCACGCCGGTGCTGTTGAAGTTGACCAGTACCAGACCGAGGATCGCCACCAACATGATCAGGCCGGAAGCCTGGGTGAAGATGAAGAACTTGGTCGCCGCGTAAATCCGGGTTTTCTTGCCGTCCGAAGAACTGTGACCCCAGAGCGCGATGAGGAAGTACATCGGCACCAGCATCATTTCCCAGAAGAAGAAGAACATGAACAGGTCCAGCGCGAGGAACACGCCGACAACACCGCCCAGAATCCACATCAGGTTCAGGTGGAAGAAGCCCACGTGGCGCTGAATTTCTTTCCAGGAGCAAAGTACCGAGAGGATACCCAGCAGGCCGGTCAGCAAAATCATCAACAGCGACAGGCCGTCGAGGGCCAAGTGCACGTTGATGCCGAAGCGCTCGATCCACACGTGCTTGAATTCAAGCGCGAAGGTTGGATCGACACCCGGTGCCGGAGCAAATGAATAGTCGCCATGGGCCCACAGCCAAAGGCCGAGCGCGAGTTCCAGGGACATGGTCAGCAACGCGATCCAGCGGGGCAGGGTGGCGCCGAAGCGTTCACCCATCCAGCAGAGCAGGCCGCCGATAAAGGGGATCAGGATTAGCCAGGGCAGAATCATGACGGGCTCGTTTCCTTTCGCAGGTTCTTACAGTTCGCAAGGTTCATATCAGACCGCTACCACTACGATGGCGCCGATCACCAGCACGGCACCGATCGCCATGGACGCTGCATACCAACGCAATTGGCCGGTTTCGCTGCGGCTCAGGGCGGTATGACCGGCCTTGGCGGCGCGCGGGATCAAACCAATGGTCTGGTCGAGCGGGTCTTTGCGCAGTACATGGCTGATTGCAAGGTACGGCTTGACGAACAGTTTGTCGTAGAGCCAATCGAAGCCCCAGGCAGCGAACCACCAGGCCGACAGGAAGCGGCCGATGCCACTGTTGGCAACGCCGGTAACGAAGCGCCGCTTGCCGAGGAACAACAGCGCCGCCAGCAGGATACCGGCCAGGGCGATGGCGCCCGAGGCGATTTCCAGGCTGTGCTTGGCAGCGCCACCGGCATGCCCGGCGCTTTCCGGCAGTACACCGGCGAGTGGCGGGGTGATCAGGGCGCCGATGAACGTCGACAGAACGATCAGCACCGACAACGGCAACCAGTGGGAGATGCCGTGGCCTGCGTGCGCTTCGGTCTTGGCTTCACCGTGGAAGGTGATGAAGATCAGGCGGAAGGTGTACAGCGAGGTCATGAATGCACCCACCAGGCCTGCGTACAGCAGGTTCTGGTTACCGCTGGCAAACGCTTCCCAGAGGATTTCATCTTTCGAGTAGAAACCTGCGGTCACCAACGGCAGGGCAGCCAGTGCGGCGCCACCGACGATGAAGCTGGCGTAGGCCAGCGGCAGTTTCTTCCACAGGCCGCCCATCTTGAAGATGTTCTGCTCGTGATGGCAGGCAACAATCACCGCACCCGAAGCGAGGAACAACAGCGCCTTGAAGAACGCGTGCGTCATCAGGTGGAAAATCGCCGCGTCCCAGGCGCCAACGCCGAGGGCCAGGAACATATAGCCGATCTGGCTCATGGTCGAGTAGGCGAGGATGCGCTTGATGTCGGTTTGTACCAGCGCGGCGAAACCTGCCAGTACCAGCGTCACGCCGCCGACAATGCCGACAAGGTGCAGGATGTCCGGCGCCAGGGTGAACAGGCCGTGAGTACGTGCGATCAGGTAAACACCCGCCGTTACCATGGTTGCCGCGTGAATCAGTGCAGAAACCGGGGTAGGGCCGGCCATCGCATCCGCCAGCCAGGTTTGCAGCGGCAGTTGCGCGGATTTACCCACGGCGCCGCCCAGCAGCATCAGGGTGGCGAGGGTGATCCAGAAGTCACCGACCTGGAATTTCTGCGGTGCCAGCACCAGCAGTTCCTGGATGTTCAGCGTGCCCACTTGTTGGAACAGAATGAACAGGCCGATGGCCATGAACACGTCGCCGATGCGCGTGACGATAAACGCCTTGAGCGCCGCGTTACCGTTGTTGCGGTTGCTGTAGTAGAAACCGATCAACAGGTACGAGCACAGGCCCACGCCTTCCCAGCCGAAGTACAGGAACAACAGGTTATCGCCGAGCACCAGGAACAGCATGCTCGCGATAAACAGGTTGGTGTAGGCGAAGAAGCGCGAGTAACCGGCTTCACCGCGCATGTACCAGGACGCGAACAGGTGGATCAAGAAGCCCACACCGACGACCACGCCAAGCATGGTGATCGACAGGCCGTCGACGTAGAGGGCGAAGTTGGGCTTGAAGCCCTCAACCGACATCCACTGCCACAGCACCAGGGTGTAGTGACCGCCCTCGGGCGGCGCTACATTGAATTGCCAGATGACGTAGGCGGCAACAATCGCCGACAAGCCAATGGAGCCCACGCCAATCAAGGCAGACAGGTTTTCCGACCAGCGCCCGCGAGAGAACGACAGCAGCAGGAAACCGATCAGGGGAAATACGAAAGTCAGAAAGATCATGTTCATCCGCGCATCTCACTGGCAGCGTCGATATCAAGCGTGTGGAAGCGACGATACAGCTGCAGCAGGATCGCCAGACCAATACTGGCCTCGGCGGCTGCCAGGCTGATCACCAGGATGAACATGACTTGCCCATCCGGCTGGCCCCAACGTGCGCCCGCTACGATGAACGCGAGTGCGGCGGCGTTCATCATGATTTCCAGGCTCATCAACACGAACAAAATGTTACGGCGAACCATCAGGCCGACCAGGCCAAGGCAGAACAGGATGCCGGCGACCGCCAGACCATGCTCCAAAGGGATAGCAGGCATCGTCATTGCTCCTTGGCTTCGTTGCGGCCCAAGTGGAAGGCGGTGATGACTGCAGCCAGCAGCAGCATCGAAGCCAGTTCGACCACCAGCAGGTACGGGCCGAACAGGCTGATGCCCACGGCTTTTGCGTCCACGGTGGTGTGGCCGATGGCCTGGCCGCTCTGGTGAGCGAACAGCACATACAGCAGTTCAGCCAGCAGCAGCGCTGCCAGGATTACCGGGCCGAGCCAGATGCCGGGCTTGAGCCAGACGCGTTCCTGGGCAACCGACGCCGGGCCGAGGTTAAGCATCATCACCACAAACACGAACAGCACCATGATGGCGCCGGCGTAGGCGATCACTTCCAGCACACCGGCGAACGGTGCGCCGAGGCTGAAGAAGGTCATGGCCACGGCGATCAGCGAAATGATCAGGTAGAGCAGGGCGTGCACAGGGTTAGTGTTGGTGATCACGCGAAGCGTGGACACCACTGCAATACCCGATGCGAAATAGAAAGCGAATTCCATCTTTCTTCCTTAAGGCAGCAAGCTCTTCACGTTGATCGGCTCGGCTTCGTTTTGTGCGGCGCCTTTCGGCTTACCGGCAACGGCCATACCTGCAACACGATAGAAGTTGTAATCAGGGTTTTTACCGGGACCAGAGATCAACAGATCTTCTTTCTCGTACACCAGGTCCTGACGTTTGAACTCGGCCATCTCGAAATCCGGTGTCAGCTGGATCGCGGTGGTCGGGCAAGCTTCCTCGCAGAGGCCGCAGAAAATGCAGCGCGAGAAGTTGATGCGGAAGAAGTCCGGGTACCAGCGACCGTCTTCGGTTTCAGCTTTCTGCAGGGAGATGCAACCCACCGGGCACGCCACGGCGCACAGGTTGCAGGCAACGCAACGCTCTTCGCCATCGGGGTCGCGAGTCAGTACGATGCGGCCGCGATAGCGCGGCGGCAGGTACACCGCTTCTTCCGGGTATTGCAGGGTGTCGCGTTTGCGAAAGCCGTGACCGAACACCATCACCAGGCTGCGCAATTGGGTACCAGTACCCTTAACGATGTCGCCAATATATTTGAACATGGGTCAAATCCTCACTGAACCGCAGCCGCTGGCGTGTTCAACAACACCACAGCAGCCGTCACCAGCAAATTGATCAGGGTCAGCGGCAGGCAGAATCTCCAGCTGAAATCCATCACCTGGTCATAGCGCGGGCGCGGAATAGAGGCGCGCAGCAGGATGAACAGCATGATGAAGAACGCGGTCTTCAAGAAGAACCACAGGAATGCCAATTGCGGCAAGATGCCAAACGGTCCGTGCCAGCCGCCGAAGAACAGCGTGACCAGCAGGGCCGAGATCAAAATGATGCCGATGTATTCGCCAACGAAGAACATGCCCCACTTCATGCCAGCGTATTCAATGTGGTAACCGTCAGCCAGTTCCTGTTCTGCTTCCGGCTGGTCGAACGGGTGACGGTGAGTCACCGCCACGCCAGCGATGAAGAAGGTACAGAAGCCGAAGAACTGTGGAATGATGAACCACAGGTTCTGCGCCTGGTACTCAACGATGTCGCGCATGTTGAACGAGCCAACCTGCACCACGATGCCCATCAGCGCCAGGCCCATGAACACTTCGTAAGACACGGTTTGCGCCGACGCCCGCAAGCTGCCCAGCAGGGCGAACTTGTTGTTACTGGCCCAACCGGCGAACAGCACCGCATAGACCGACAAACCGGCCATGGCGAAGAAGAACAGCAAGCCGATGTTCAGGTCCGCGACGCCCCAGGTCGGGGTGATCGGGATGACCGCGAAGGCAATCAGCAAGGCGCTCATGGCCACCACCGGTGCCAGGGTGAAGATCACCTTGTCGGCAAACGGCGGCGTCCAGTCTTCCTTGAAGAACATTTTGAGCATGTCGGCAGCGATCTGGAACATACCAAACGGGCCAACGCGGTTCGGGCCGTAACGGTCCTGCCACCAGCCCAGCAAGCGTCGTTCGACGAAGCTGAGCAAGGCGCCCGCAACCACCACGGCCAACAGGATCACGATGGCCTTGACGACCGAGATGATCGCGTCGATCACTTCAGGGGTGAACCAGGTCATTGCGCTGCCTCCTGCAGACCGTCAACGGTTTTGCCAAAGATCGCCGGCGGAATACCGGCCAGGCCTTTTGGCAATGCAACCAGGCCAGCACCCAACTCCTCGTTGATGCGCAGCGGCAGACGCAGGGTCTGGCCCGCCACGCTCAGGCTGAGCAGGGCACCGTCGTTGACGCCCAGGCGATCAGCTTCGGACTTGGCCACCGACACGTACGCTTCTGGAATGCGCTCTTGCACCGGCGCGGCTTTGGAAGAGGTCTCTTCGCTGCCGAACAAGTGGAAGAACGGCACAACCTGCCAAGTGCCTTGCGCCGGGTTGAACGGGCGCGGTACAGCGGCAAACCAGTTCAGCGCGTCGCCAGTGCTTTCGATCAGTCGAGTGCCTGGGTCACCCGCGCGGATGTGACCACCGACTTCATCCTGGAACTTGTTCCAGGCTTGCGGCGAGTTCCAACCCGGCGACCAGGCAAACGGCACCTGTTGACGCGGTTCGACCGAACCCGAATAGCCTTCCATGGAGAAGGCGAACGCGGTGTCGTTGTCTTGTGGCGTACGCGGTTCGTGCACGCTGATGTCGGCGCGCATCGCGGTACGGCCGGAGTAACGCAGCGGTTCACGCGCCAGTTTCAGGCCCTTGATGCGGAACGCGGCGGACGGTGCGGCGTCGACGATACGCGCAAGCTGCGGCGCGCTGGCGGCGACGGCTGCGGTGACGTGGTCGAGCTGGGTCCAGTCAATCGGCTGGTTCAGCAAGGTCGCGCGCAGGGCATGCAGCCAGCGCCAGCCTTCGTGAACCAGAATGCTGGCGTCCATGTATTTCGGATCGAACACCTGGAAGAAGCGCTGGGCGCGGCCTTCCTGGCTGACCAGCGTACCGTCGCCTTCGGCGAAAGAGGCGGCTGGCAGCACCAGGTCGGCACGTTCGCTGGTGGCGGTTTTCTGGTGGTCGGCGACGATCAGTACTTTGGCGGCATCCAGCGCGGCGTCGACCTTGGCCGAATCCGTGCGGGTGTACAGGTCGTTTTCCAGCACCACGATAGCGTCGGCCGTGCCGTCGATCACGCTTTGCAGGGCGGCATCCAGCGACTCGCCACCGAGCATGGCCAGGCCGAGGCTGTTGGCTTCCGGCACAACCAGGCTGATCGAGCCGTTTTTGTCACGCAGCTTCAAGGCTTTGGCGATGTTGGCAGCCGCTTCGATCAGCGCCTTGGAACCCAGCGAGGTACCGGCGATGATCAATGGGCGCTTGGCCGCGAGCAAGGCGTCGGCGATGCGCTGGGCCAGTTCCACGGCTTCAGTGTCGAGGCCTTCAACGGCAGGCGCGCTGGCGTCGAGGGCGTGGGCCACGGCAAAACCGATGCGGGCCAAGTCGTCCGGCGCTGCGTGCACGCATTCTTCGGCGATGTCGTCGAGCTTGGTTTCCGCCAGGCTTGCGATAAACAGCGGGTTCAGCGCGTGCTGGCCGATGTTTTTAACCGCAGCGTCGAGCCACGGCTGTACGCGCATGGCGTCGGCCATGTCTTCGGCCTTGCCTTTGACCGACTGGCGCAGCGACAGGGCGATACGCGCGGCGGTTTGTGTGAGGTCTTCACCGAGCACGAAAATCGCATCGTGGTCTTCGATGTCGCGCATGTTCGGCACCGGCAGCGGGCTGTCGTTCAGCACTTGCAGCACCAGACGGATGCGCTCCAGTTCACCGGCTTCGATACCCGAGTAGAAGTGCTCGGCGCCGACCAGCTCGCGCAGCGCGTAGTTGCTTTCGAGGCTGGCGCGCGGCGAACCGATACCGACGATGTTGCGACCGCGCAGCAGCTCGGCGGCTTTATCCAGCGCAGCGTCGAGGCTCAGCTTGGCACCATCGGCCAGCAGCGGCTGGCGCGGGCGGTCTTCGCGGTTGACGTAGCCATAACCGAAGCGGCCACGGTCGCACAGGAAGTACTGGTTGACCGAACCGTTGAAGCGGTTTTCGATGCGGCGCAGTTCGCCGTAACGTTCGCCCGGCGAGATGTTGCAGCCGCTGGAGCAGCCATGGCAGATGCTCGGCGAGAACTGCATGTCCCACTTGCGGTTGTAGCGCTCGGAGTGGGTTTTGTCGGTAAACACACCGGTCGGGCAGACCTCGGTGAGGTTGCCCGAGAATTCGCTTTCGAGCACGCCGTCTTCAACACGACCGAAGTACACGTTGTCGTGGGCGCCGAAGACGCCGAGGTCGGTGCCGCCGGCGTAGTCTTTATAGAAGCGTACGCAACGGTAACAGGCGATGCAGCGGTTCATTTCGTGGGAAATGAACGGGCCGAGTTGCTGGTTTTGGTGAGTACGCTTGGTGAAGCGATAACGCCGCTCGTTGTGGCCGGTCATCACCGTCATGTCTTGCAGGTGGCAGTGACCGCCTTCCTCACAGACCGGGCAGTCGTGAGGGTGGTTGGTCATCAGCCATTCGACCACACTGGCGCGGAACGCCTTGGATTCTTCATCTTCGATGGAGATCCAGGTGTTGTCGGTGGCTGGCGTCATGCAGGACATGACGATACGACCACGGGTGTCGTTCTCGTCGGTGTATTGCTTGACCGCACACTGGCGACAGGCACCGACGCTACCAAGCGCTGGGTGCCAGCAGAAATACGGGATGTCGAGGCCTAGTGACAGACATGCCTGTAACAGGTTGTCCGCCCCATCGACTTCGAGCGCTTTGCCGTCTACGTGGATAGTGGCCATGGTTCAAAGGTCTTCGTTGGCCCGTTGTCAGCGGGCGTGGCTAATGGAATCTTGTTATTCATGTGCATCTACACAGCCTTTACGGCGTCAGCACATGAGCAGGCGCAGGGCACGGACCCTGCGCCAGGTTATGCGTTACGCGCCGACTACGATCGGCCTCGCCAGAGGCGGGACGGCGGCGCTGGTAGGCGCGATGCCGGCTTCGAACTCCGAGCGGAAGTATTTGATTGCGCTGCCCAATGGCTCCACGGCGCCCGGTGCGTGAGCACAGAAGGTCTTGCCAGGGCCGAGAAAACCGACCAGACCGAGCAAGGTTTCGATGTCACCTTCGCGGCCTTCGCCGTTTTCCAGGGCCATCAGCAGCTTCACGCTCCACGGCAAACCGTCGCGGCATGGGGTGCAGAACCCGCAGGATTCGCGGGAGAAGAACTGCTCCATGTTGCGCAGCAACGACACCATGTTCACGGTGTTGTCCACCGCCATCGCCAGGCCAGTACCCATCCGGGTGCCAACCTTGCCGATGCCGCCAGCATACATTTGTGCGTCGAGGTGCTCGGGCAGCAGGAAGCCGGTGCCGGCGCCGCCTGGCTGCCAGGCTTTCAAGGTGTAGCCGTCGCGCATGCCGCCGGCGTAGTCCTCGAACAACTCGCGCGCGGTCACGCCGAATGGCAGCTCCCACAGGCCAGGGTTCTTGACCTTGCCGGAGAAGCCCATGAGCTTGGTGCCCATGTCTTCACTGCCTTCGCGGGCCAACGATTTGTACCACTCCACGCCATCGCCGATGATCGCCGGCACGTTGCACAGGGTTTCAACGTTGTTCACGCACGTCGGCTTGCCCCACACGCCAACGGCGGCAGGGAAGGGCGGCTTGGAACGCGGGTTGGCGCGGCGGCCTTCGAGGGAGTTGATCAGTGCGGTTTCTTCACCGCAGATGTAACGCCCGGCGCCGGTGTGCACGAACAGTTCGAAGTCAAAACCCGAACCGAGGATGTTCTTGCCCAGCAGGCCAGCGGCTTTGGCTTCTTGCACGGCACGGTTGAGGTGCTTGGCGGCGGTGGTGTATTCGCCGCGCAGGAAGATGTAGCCACGGTAGGTTTTCAACGCACGGGCGCTGATCAGCATGCCTTCGATCAGCAGATGGGGCAGTTGCTCCATCAGCATGCGGTCTTTCCAGGTGTTCGGCTCCATTTCATCCGCGTTGCACAGCAGGTAGCGGATGTTGATGGATTCGTCTTTGGGCATCAGGCCCCACTTTACCCCGGTGGGGAAGCCAGCACCGCCGCGACCTTTAAGGCCTGCGTCTTTCACGGTCTGGACGATGTCGTCCTGGGCCATCTCGGCGAAGGCTTTGCGCGCCGCCGCGTAACCGTTCTTGGCCTGGTATTCGTCGAGCCATACCGCCTCGCCGTCGTCACGCAGGCGCCAGGTCAGCGGGTGGGTCTCGGCCGAACGCTTGATCAGGTTGGCCGGGCCAAAGGAAGTCAGGGTCATGGGTAGCCCTCGAGCAATTGGGTCACGCCAGCAGGCTGCACGTCACCGAATGTGTCGTCGTCGATCATCAACGCCGGCGCCTTGTCGCAGTTGCCCAGGCAGCACACCGGCAGCAGCGTGAAGCGGCCGTCGGCGGTGGTTTGGCCGAGGCCGATGCCCAGTTTGGCCTGGATTTCGCTGACCACCGACTCGTGGCCACCGATGTAGCAAACCATGCTGTCGCACACGCGAATAATGTGGCGGCCCACCGGCTGGCGGAAGATCTGGCTATAGAACGTCGCCACGCCTTCCACGTCGCTGGCCGGAATGCCGAGCATATCGCCGATGGCGTAGAGGGCGCCGTCCGGCACCCAGCCACGTTCCTTCTGGACGATCTTCAAGGCTTCGATCGACGCGCGCGCGGGTCTTCGTAGTGATGCAGCTCGTGCTCGATGGCCGAGCGCTCGGTTTCACTCAGGGTGAAACGGTCTGTCTGGATAAGCGTGCTATTCATGCTTAGCGGTCCACGTCGGCCATAACGAAATCGATACTACCCAGGTACGCAATCAAGTCCGCGACCATTTCACCTTTGATCACCGAAGGGATCTGCTGCAGGTGCGGGAAGCTTGGGGTACGAATCCGGGTGCGGTAGCTCATGGTGCCGCCATCGCTCGTCAGGTAATAACTGTTGATACCCTTGGTCGCTTCAATCATCTGGAAGGATTCGTTGGCCGGCATTACCGGGCCCCACGAAACTTGCAGGAAGTGCGTGATCAGGGTTTCGATGTGCTGCAGCGTGCGCTCTTTCGGCGGCGGCGTGGTCAGTGGGTGATCCGCCTTGTACGGGCCGGCCGGCATGTTGCGCATGCACTGCTCAATGATCTTCAGGCTCTGGCGCATTTCTTCAACGCGCACGATGCAACGGTCATAGGCATCGCCGTTGGCCGCCAGCGGTACTTCGAATTCGAAGTTCTCGTAGCCGGAGTACGGGCGCGCTTTACGCAGGTCGAAATCGCAACCGGTGGAACGCAAGCCGGCACCGGTGACGCCCCATTCCAGTGCCTCTTTGGTGTTGTAGGCCGCGACGCCGATGGTACGGCCCTTGAGAATGCTGTTGTCCAACGCGGCTTTCTGGTACTCGTCCAGACGCTTGGGCATCCAGTCGATGAATTCCTTGACCAGCCGCTCCCAACCGTTCGGCAGGTCGTGGGCCACGCCGCCAATGCGATACCAGGCCGGGTGCAGGCGGAAACCGGTCACCGCTTCGATCACCTTGTAGGCGCGCTGACGGTCGGTGAAGGTAAAAAACACCGGGGTCATGGCGCCGACGTCCTGAATATACGTACCCAGGAACAGCAGGTGGCTGGTGATGCGGAAGAACTCGGCCATCATGATGCGGATGGTGTCGACGCGGTCCGGCACCTTGATACCGGCGAGCTTCTCGACCGAGAGCACGTAGGGCAGGTTGTTCATCACGCCGCCGAGGTAGTCGATACGGTCGGTGTACGGGATGAAACTGTGCCAGGACTGACGCTCGGCCATTTTTTCGGCACCACGGTGGTGGTAACCGACGTCCGGCACGCAGTCGACGATTTCTTCGCCGTCCAGTTGCAGGATGATACGGAACGCACCGTGCGCCGAAGGGTGGTTCGGGCCAAGGTTGAGGAACATGTAGTCCTCGTTGGTGCCGGAACGCTTCATGCCCCAGTCTTCAGGGCGAAAGCGCGCAGCTTCCTCTTCCAGCTGCTGTTTGGCCAGGGTCAGGCTGAACGGGTCGAATTCAGTCGCGCGGGCAGGGAAGTCCTTGCGCAGCGGGTGACCTTCCCAGGTCGGCGGCATCATGATGCGCGACAGGTGCGGGTGGCCCGGGAAGTCGATGCCGAACATGTCCCAGACTTCGCGCTCGTACCAGTTGGCGTTGGGCCAGATGCCGGTCACGGTCGGCACGCTCAGGTCGCTTTCGCTCAGCGCAACCTTGATCATCACGTCGCTGTTACGTTCCAGCGACATCAGGTGGTAGAACACGGTGAAATCGGCGCCGCTCGGCAGCCCTTGGCGCTTGGTGCGCAAGCGCTCGTCCACGCCATGCAGGTCATAGAGCATGACGTACGGCTTGGGCAGGTTGCGCAGGAAGCTCAGTACTTCGACGAGCTTGGCGCGCGCCACCCACAGCACCGGCATACCGGTGCGCGTGGCCTGGGCGGTGAAGGCCTCAGGGCCAAAACGGTGATTGAGTTCGACGACCACATCCTGGTCGTCTGCCTTATAAGGCGGGATGCGTCGAGCACTGCCTGTAGTCATGGTTTTTTATCGCTTTGGGTCAACGTAAAGAATGAAGCCAGGTGTTCGTTCTATATAAGAAGCGGTGCTGGATCAGACTTCGTCGGGGCTGCGCAGGTTGGTGACTGCGATACGCTGTTCGCGGCGCTGTTCCTTTTGCGACGGCATCTCGGCGCGGTACACGCCTTGATCGCCGACAACCCAGGACAACGGGCGACGCTCCTTGCCAATCGATTCCTGCAACAGCATCAAGCCTTGCAAAAATGCTTCAGGGCGGGGCGGGCAGCCAGGCACGTAGACGTCCACGGGCAGGAACTTGTCCACGCCCTGAACCACCGAGTAGATGTCATACATGCCGCCGGAGTTGGCGCACGAACCCATGGAGATAACCCACTTCGGTTCAAGCATTTGCTCGTAGAGGCGCTGAATGATCGGCGCCATCTTGATAAAGCAGGTGCCAGCGATAACCATGAAGTCGGCCTGACGCGGTGATGCCCGGATAACTTCGGCGCCAAAGCGCGCGATGTCGTGGGGCGCCGTGAAGGCAGTGGTCATTTCCACGTAGCAGCATGACAGGCCAAAGTTGTACGGCCACAAGGAGTTTTTACGCCCCCAGTTAACCGCGCCACTCAGCACGTCTTCGAGCTTGCCCATGTAGATGTTTTTGTGGACTTGGTCTTCTAACGGGTCGGAAACGGTTTCCCGTTCGCCGATGGGGTACTGCTCGTTAGGAGCATCCGGGTCGATCCTGGTGAGATTGTATTGCATCGCCAAAGCCTCATTGTTTCAGCTTCGCTTGCCGCTTGCGACGAGCTTCCGGAGCCCAATCAAGGGCGCCCACTCGAAATAGGTAGACAAGGCCTGCCAACAGAATTGCTATGAAAACGAGAGCTTCGACGAATCCGGTCCAGCCGCTTTCGCGGACAGACACAGACCAGGCAAAGAGAAAAAGGGCTTCGATGTCGAAGATCACGAAGAGCATCGCGACCAGATAGAATTTGGCTGAGAGCCGCAAGCGGGCGCCACCTGTGGGCAGCATGCCGGACTCGAACGGTTCATTTTTGCTGCGCCCCCAGGCTTTTGACCCAAGAAGGCTGGAGACACCGAGCATGAAGGCGCAAAGGCCTACAACACCGAGGAGGAAAATGGCAAAGCCCCAGTTGTGGGCGATGAGTCCTGTCGCTTCGGTCATGCTGGAAATCCTTAACAGAGAGCAAAAGCCTCTGAGCTCGAAAAAGTAACGAGGCAGTGACGATATGTCGCACTGCAATCAATCGCGGTGATTTTATGGCTAAACACCGGGCAAGTAAAATTCCGAGAGCGAAATTATTCGATGGAATAAGCACATAGTGCACCTTCTTGGGGCTTTGGCCCATGCGGGGCGGGCGTTAGCGGGTTTTTGAGTAATTAACTTTTGTTTGTTCGACAGCGCAGTTTTCATGTTCTAAATGATAATGAATATTGTTTGCGTGGGTTTTAAACAGCAGGGCGGTGTTTAGCGGGGAAAGTTGTCGTTACTTGCGCGCGTGGTGCAAGTTGGTGAAAACCATCTTTTAAGTGATTTTGCGCAGCGGGGGGCTGCGCTGGATCAATGTTTGGCGAAAAAAGGCCTTGGGCCGCGTGCCCGTTGCACGTTCGCGGCATTGGATACTCGGTGACACGGCGAAACAGGAATTAAGTAGCCTTTTGCATCATGTCCGTTAAGGTGTGGGAAAAATTACCTTCCATTCAGAACTGCTGCCCATACGGTGCCGCAGGTTTCGCCGATGTTCATTGAGGAGCACCCACGTGATCTGGTTTCTTGAAGGTCAATCCAGCCAACGCGAGATTATTATCGGCGCGCGCGAGGCGTTACCGGCGAGTGTGAAGGTGTTCGCGTCTCACCGTCAGGATCGGCCCGAGATCACCGGGCAAGCCGACGTCGCTTTTCAAGAACCGCTGGACCCCGACGAGCGTATCGACTGGGTGCTTGAAACGGCCGTCGAGCAGCGTATTAAAGTCGTCCTCGCGGGGCGCACCGGCAGTCAATACGAAGCCGCACGCAGCCGATTCGAGGCCGCAGGTGTGTGCCTTGTAACCGGCGGCCTGAGCATGGACACCTTTAACAAGGTCGACGATAAAAGCCTGTTCACAACCGAAGCGGAACGCGCTGGCCTGGCCTGCACGCCGGCTATCACCGTGACCAATGCCCAGGAACTGGCGGCGGCCCATGCGCTGCTGTCGAGTCAGGGCGAGGTCTGCATCAAGCCTGTGGTCGGCATTTATGGCCAGGGTTTCTGGCGGTTCAAATCGGCCGCCGACCCGTTCCGCTGTCTGGAAAACCCGGACGCGCGCGAAGTCGACTTTCAAACCTACCTGAGCCTGTACGCGGCTGCCGCAGAGCGCGTGCCCATGCTGGTCATGCCGTACCTGGCCGGCAGCGAGTGTTCGGTGGACATGGTGTGTGAGGCGGGCAAGCCCGTCGCATTTGTGGGCAGGCGAAAGCAGGGCGTGCATCAGACCTTCGAACGCGAGTCCGCCGCCGTGGCGCTGGCGCTCAAGGCCGCGGCGCATTTTCAGTGCGACGGCTTGGTCAACGTGCAAACGCGCGACGATAATGCAGGTGTGCCGCACTTGCTGGAGATCAACCCGCGCTATTCCGGTGGCATCGGCTACACGCGCGCGACCGGGGTAAACCTGCCGGGCATATTCGCCACTCGTCGCTTGGGCCTGCCCGAGCCGATTAGCCGCTGGGTCGAGGGCGTACGCGTCAAGCCGATCACGGTTGCTGTGCTTGCGCCTTCCTGATATGACGGTGCTATGCAAAGGGTGAATGATTGTGGATGTATTGGCATAATCGCCGCCACATCGAACAGGGAAGGTTAGGATGAAGGTGCTTACACCCGGAGCAAACACCGCTATTTCAGGTGTAAACACTGTATGGACACTCAAATCCGGTCACGCCAGCGCCTTCGGTGAATACGCTGCCGTTGCGTTAATCCCGGTCACCGACAAGCGTCTGCCGACGGGCGATGCTGCGTTGTTCCAAATCACTCAGAAGTGGATGGAGTGGAGCGGCGACCCAGCCTGCGTTGGCTGCTCCCTGGATTTGTCGGCGTTGCCTGGCGGCAGTGAAGGGCTGTTGCTGGTGGTGTATACGTTTGCCGCAGCAGGCCCCGTCAGCGAACTCAAGTCATTGCAGCTACAGGTCGACAACCACGTCGAGCTGCACCTGGATTTGCGCAACAACGGCGAATCGGCCATTGTCATCGGGGAGTTTTATAAACGTAACGATCAGTGGAAGTTCCGCGCGCTCGCCGAAGGTTCGGCCTACGGTCTGGCTGCTATGGGCCGGCGCATGGGCATCAGCATCAACGACGCACACCCTGATCGTCGCCCGCATTCAAGTGATTCTGCAAGAAACCGGGATTCTGCCACGGGCACCGGCTTCGCCGTTTCACCCAGTCACGTCATGACCTGCGCGCATGTCATCGAAGGCATGCAGGAACTGCACATCGCTTCTTTTGCCGGCCGCTACCGCGCTGAAGTGGTGGTGGTCGATCAGCGCAACGATATTGCGCTGTTACGTATTCAAGAGTGCCCGCCGCTGTCGCCAGTGCGCTTCAAGGATGGCGCGGGATGCGCGTTGGGCGAATCAGTGATTGCCTTGGGGTTTCCCATGGCGGGCCTCGCCGGTGGCGGTGTTCACGTAACCCAGGGCGGTGTGTCGAGTTTGTTCGGGTTACACAACGACGCCAGTTTGCTGCAATTCACCGCCGCCATTCAGCCAGGTTCCAGTGGCAGCCCGTTGTTTGACAGCAGCGGCGGGGTTATCGCGATGGTCACGTCGACCTTGCCGGACGCGCAAAACATGAATTTTGCGGTCAAGGCGGGCCTGCTGTTGGCCTTCCTCGATGGCTGCCACGTTACCCCGGCCAAATCACCAGCAGGTCGAACGTATTCGACCTCGGACATGGCCCGTGAAGCTCAATCCTCGCTCTGGCGGATCGAAGCCAGAAATCCGTAGAGGCACCCAGTTTGAAGAAGTAGTGAGAGGCGTAGCGCTCACTTAACCGCCTCTTTTAGGAAAATCGTACATGGAATCTGTAGTCATCAAACCCTCCGCCCATCGACTCAGCGCGCAGCTTGTGCGCGGGTTGATGGAAGTTGATGTAGACCAATCCACCTTCGCTCCCGAGTCATTGTTCGGGTTCGCCGAGCGGCGTAATCCCAAGCGCGCGTTCCTGTTTGTCTCGCGGGTGTTGGGCAAGCATATTCCTGTGCGCCCCTCGGCCATGCAGGCGAGCTACGCAAGCCTTGCGGCCAAGATCCCCGCAGACTTGCCCGGGCCGGTGCTGGTGATCGGCATGGCCGAGACCGCAGTGGGCCTCGGCGCCGGCGTGCACCGGGTGTATAGCCAAACCCGCTGTGACACGGTGTATCTGGTGAGCACGCGGCACCCGGTGGGCACCGAGATGTTTGCGCGTTTTGAAGAAGAACACAGCCACGCCAGTGCGCACCTGATTCATCAGCCAACCGACCCGGCTGTCCGCGAAATGATGCAACACGCGCGCTCGCTGGTGCTGGTGGACGATGAAGCGTCAACCGGCAAGACGTTCATCAACCTGCACCGCGCGCTGATAGACGCCGGGCTGAGCAAGGTAGAACGGGTGGTCACGTGCGTGCTCACCGATTGGTCGCAAGGCGCCGTGCGCAAGGTGCTTGGCGAGACGGCCGACGAGGTGTCGCTGCTGCAGGGCAGCTACCGCTTCCTTGAAGACGTGAATGCACCGCTGCCGCACATGCCCGATGTGGCGGCCGTTGCGGTCGGCGACTGGCCGATTGATCCGCGTAACGACTGGGGCCGTTTGGGCGTGCGTCATGTGGCTGACACGCTTGCGCCGGATATTCAGGTCAAGCCGGGCGAGCGGATTCTGGTGGTCGGCACTGGCGAGTTCGTGTGGCGCCCGTTCCTGTTGGCCGAGCGCCTGGAGCGGGCCGGGGCAGACGTGCATTTCAGCTCCACCACGCGCTCGCCAATCGCCTTGGGCCACGAGATCGGCCACGCACTGTCGTTTTCCGACAACTATGGCCTGGGTATTCCCAATTTTCTTTACAACGTGCGGCCAGGCCAGTTCGAGCGGGTGTTGATTTGTAGCGAAACACCTGCCGAAGCGGTTGCGCACGCGTTAATAGATGCATTGCACGCAGAGGTCATCGTCGATGAGCAGTAAGCGCCCCCTGATACTCATCGACCTGGATGACACCTTGTTCCAGACCGCGCGCAAAATGCCTGAAGGCAGCGCCCGGCATACGGCGACGGTGGATGTCGACGGGCAACCCAACGGCTACATGAGTGCGGTGCAAAAAACCTTCGTGGAATGGCTGCTGGCGTCGGCCGATGTAGTGCCGGTGACCGCGCGCAGCGTTGAAGCCTACAGCCGCGTGAAACTGCCGTTTGTGGCGGGCGCGGTGTGTTCCCACGGTGGCGTGATTCTGCAGCCCGACGGCACGCTTGACCCCGCTTGGCACGCGCAGATGACCGACGTGCTCGCCGCCTACCAGGCTCGTCTGCCCGCGCTCAGCGCAGCCACCTTGGCCATCGGCGAAGAGCTCGGTGTTTCGTTGCGTGGTTGGGTGGTCGAAGAGCAGGGCTTGCTTAACTATGTGGTGACCAAGCACAACGAGTCTGACGACTCGGTGCTGCAAAAAGTGCTCGCAGAAGTTCAGGCGCGGGGCCTGTTGGAAGGTTTTCATATTCACGGCAACGGCAACAACCTGGCGTTTCTGCCCAACGGCCTGGCCAAGCGCCACGCGGTGCAGGCGCTACTGCGTCGAGACCGCGACGTTAATGGCGAACGCCCGGTGTTGGGCTTTGGTGACAGTGTCACCGACCTCGGCTTTATGAATGAGTGCAACTTTTGGGCGACCCCGGCCCATAGCCAGTTGGCTAAAGTGGTGGAGGCGATGATCCATGCGTGAAGCCTTCGCCCATTTGAACACCGTCGGTAGCGGTAGCTACCAGGCCGACGACGTGCTTTTTCTGTTGCAACCCGTCGAGATCGAAGTGACGGAGGTGCATGAGAAAGAGCGTCTGATCCAGACCCGACAAAAACATTACTCGGAGATGATCAGCCAAGAGTCGGCACCGACCCAGGTTCACAAAACCCTCTACGCGCAAGCCATGCAGCAGAACGCGGCCAGAATGGCCCGCGACGTTCAGTGCCTGGCGCTTGCTTTGGACCAGGCCTGCAGCGGCCCTTCGATTGCGCTGGTGTCTTTTGTGCGTGCGGGCTTGCCGCTCGGTGTGCTGTTGCGCCGTGCGCTGGTTGACCTGGGGCGTGATGCCCATCATTACGGCATCAGTATCGTGCGTGATCGCGGCATCGACATGATTGCGCTGCAGGCGGTCATCGCTGCCCACGGCGCCGAAAATATTGTGTTTGTGGACGGCTGGACCGGCAAGGGCGCCATCGCCGGCGAGATCCAGCGCAGCCTCAAGGGCGACGCGCGGTTTCCCGAGCAGCCGCGTTTGGTCGTACTGGCGGACCCGTGCGGGCGCGCCTGGCTGGCGGCGTCGGCCGAAGACTGGGTTATCCCGTCGGGCATTCTTGGCGCCACGGTGTCTGGTCTGGTCTCGCGCTCCATCTGGCCTGCCGAGGGCGGGTTGCATGGTTGCGTGGTCTACGACCACCTGCAGGAACACGACGTAACCCGCGATTTTGTCAGCCAGATCGACGCCATTCGCCAGGCCTTGCCGGCGGTAGTTGCGGCCAAGCCATGGACGCCGGCGCAACGTGCTGAGTTGCAGGCGGCGGCGCTGCAGGTGATCGAGGTGATTGCCGCGCGTTTTGAGATTACCAATTTGAACCGGGTTAAGCCCGGTATCGCCGAGGCCACACGGGCCGTATTGCGCCGTGTGCCGGACCACGTACTGGTGCGCGACCTGAGTGACCCGGACGTGCAGTTGCTGATGCACTTGACCGAACGCGCAGGCGTGACGGTTGAGGCGGTGGGCGCAGCGCTTGGCCCTTACCGTGCAGTGACGGTCATCCGGAGTTTGAGCTGATGCCTGAAATATCGCCCTACGCCCTCGGCGCCACGCTCTACATGCCCGCCACCCGCGAGGACATCCTCGATGTGGTGTTGGGTAAAAAACTGCCGCAACTGCGCTCGATGGTGGTGTGCCTTGAGGACGCGGTGGCTGAAATCGATGTCGACACCGCGTTGCGCAACCTGCACCGCTTACTGAGCGCCATCGAGCAGCAGGGCGGGCGGGCGGAAGACGGCCCGATGCTGTTCGTGCGACCGCGTGACTCGCAGATGGCCGCCGTGCTGAACGACTGGCCGCTGATGGCGCATGTCGACGGTTTTGTCGTGCCCAAGTTGAGCCTGTCCAACCTGCGTGCCTGGGAGTCGGCGGTTACCAACCCGCAGATTCTATTGATGCCGACCCTGGAAACCCGCGAAGTCTTCAACCCTCAGGCGATGGTCGAACTGGGCCAGGCGCTGTGCCAGAACCTGTTTTCGCGCATCCTCGCGCTGCGCATCGGCGGCAATGACTTGCTCGGTTGCCTGGGTTTACGGCGTAACCCGGCCATGACGCTGTACAACACGCCCATGGGGTATGTGATCCCGATGCTGGCCGGCGTCATGGGTTCGCAGGGGTTTGCACTGACTGCGCCGGTATTCGAGCAGTTGGCAACACCGCACCTGTTGCTGGAAGAGTTGGGCCTGGATATTGCCCACGGTCTGGTGGGTAAAACCGCGATTCATCCAAGCCAGATCAACGCCATTCAGGACAGCTTGCGCGTCAGTCTTGAGGATTTAAATTGTGCCAAATTAATGCTGAATGAGATTGCGCCCGCTGTTTTCAAACACAATGACGCAATGTGCGAACCAGCGACCCACCTTAAGTGGGCAACCAATATTCTCGAGCGTGCCAAGTGGCACGGTGTCCGGCACGCCGAGACCAGCCATACCGATCAATCGATTCGCCTCGCTGAGGCGGCCGGATGACCGCGCAACTGCGCGTGTCGGTCCTACCCGAAAACCACGATCAACAAGGAGTGTACCAATGGCCCTGACTCTGACTAAAAACCAAACAATCTCGCTGGAAAAAACCGCGGGCGGTGGTGGCCTGACCAAGATCAGCCTTGGCTTGGGCTGGGACCCGGAGAAAGCCGGGTTCCTGGGGCGATTGATGGGCAACAGCGGTGAAATCGACCTGGACGCTTCCTGCATCCTGTTTGATGCAGACCTGCAACCGATCGACTTGGTGTGGTTTCGCCAATTGGAATCGCGCGACGGTTCGATCAAGCACTCCGGCGACAACCGTACCGGCGAAGGCGATGGCGACGACGAAACCATCAACGTTGACCTGCAACGCCTGCCGGCCACGGTTAAATCGTTGGTGTTTACGGTGAACAGTTTCACCGGGCAAAACTTCGAAAAAATTGCCAACGCCTATTGCCGCATCGTCAATTCGACCACTAAAACCGAACTGGCGCGATTCAATCTTTCCGAAAAGGGCAGCCACACCGGTGTGGTCATGGCGAGCCTGGTGCGCGGCAATGACGGCTGGGAGTTCAAGGCGATCGGTCAAGTGACCAAGGGGCGTACCGCTGATGACCTGGTCAACCTCGCCGTTCAGGCCGTGCGCTCATGACGACCTTGGGGCCAGGTGCTAACGCGCCCGTCACCAGCGCTCAGGTGCAGGTCACTATCAGCTACTCGGCGATTGCCGATGCTGACATCGACGTGTCGGCGTTTGTGCTGGGGGCTTCCGGTAAAGTGCGTGGCGACACCGACATGTGTTTCTACGGGCAGACCAATGTACTCGCCGGCGCGGTGCAAATGACCGAGTCCTCGGCGGGCCGTGCGGTGTTCACGCTTGACCTGTCACGCCTTGAGGCGGTGGTGGAAAAAGTCGCGTTGACCGCCACCATTTACGAGAACAAGGCCCGTTTCGAGCGTGTGTCTCAACTTGCGCTGACCATCACCGGCGGTATCGAGGCGCAGATACCCACCGCTGGCATGCGGGAAACCGCGCTGATCCTCGGCGAGTTTTATCGTCGCCAGGGCGAGTGGAAATTCCGCTGTGTGGCCCAAGGGTTTGCCGGTGGCCTGGAGCCGCTGGCCAAGCACTTTGGTGTTGAAGTGGCGGCGCCTGCACCGGTCGCAACGCCTGCACCGGCAGCAGCGCCTGTGCCCGCACCTGCAGCGGCGCCGAAATCTTCGGTCAGCCTGAGCAAAATCACGCTGGACAAGACTCGCTCGTCGATCAGCCTGGAAAAAACGTCAGAGGGCTTTGGCGAAATCAAAGTCAACCTGAACTGGAACAAAGGCAAAGGCGGCGGCGGTTTCTTCTCGCGCAACACCTCGATCGACCTGGATGTCGGCTGCCTTTACGAGTTGCAGGACGGCTCCAAGGGCGTCGTGCAGGCGCTGGGCAACTGCTTTGGCGAACTGGATTACGACCCTTACATTCAACTCAAAGGTGACGACCGTACCGGTGCCGTCAGCGATGGCGAATGGCTGCATATCAACGGTAAACACTGGGGTGAAATTCGCCGGGTACTGGTGTTCGCCTTCATTTACGAAGGCGCGCCGAACTGGCGCGAGACCGATGGCGTTGTGACCATCCACATTCCCGGTCAGCCGCCGATTGAAGTTCGCTTGAATGAAGAGGGCGGTCGCTTGGGCATGTGTGCAATTGCTTTGCTGGAAAACGTCGGTGGCAGCGTCAAGGTCAGCCGACGTGTGGACTTCCACAAAGGCCATTCACCGATGGACAAGGCCTACGGCTGGGGCATGCGCTGGGCGGCAGGTTCCAAATAAACCTATTTTAAACGTGCGGTTGAATATGGCGGGCCACACCGGCCCGCCTTTGAGGTGAACGACATGTTGTCATGGCTGAAAACGAATGCGGCGCTGGCCCGCGAGAAATTGACCACCGAGGTGGCCAAGTTCAAAAACAGAGAGTTCATGGAGGCCGTCGCCAACAGTTGCGCAATGGTCGCGGCGGCCGATGGTGAAGTCTCTTCGGCCGAAAAAACCAAGATGGCAGGTTTCATCAGCAACTCGCCCGAACTGAAAGTGTTCAACTTGACCGACGTCATCAACGTGTTCAATGACGCGTGTGCCAAGTTCGAGTTCGACTTTCAGATCGGTCAGGCCGAAGCCCTGAAAAACATCAACAAAATTAAAGGCAAGGACGGCGCCGGGCGTTTGCTCGTGCGTGTCGCCTGCGCCATTGGCGCGTCGGACGGTAATTTCGACGACAAAGAAAAAGCCGTTTGCCGTTTGATTTGTCTCGAGCTGGGCCTTCCCCCAGCTGACTTTGAACTCTAAGGAACATTACTGTGGAAGTTAGCCACCTGGGTTTCCCCCCGCTGACCATCGCCGTGTTTGTAGCACTGGCGATTGGTGCAATGGTTCTCGACATGTTTACCCACCGTGGTGACCAGCCCATCAGCCTGGCGCGTGCCTCGGCCTGGTCGGTGTTCTGGATCCTCATCTCGTTCGGCTTTGCAGGGTTCCTGTACGTCGAGCACGGTTCTGAAGTTGCGACGCTGTTCATCACCGGTTACGCCCTTGAAAAAGTGCTGAGTGTGGACAACCTGTTCGTGTTCATGGCGATCTTCGCCTGGTTCAAGGTGCCTAATGGCCTGCGTCACCGCGTGCTGTACTGGGGCATCATCGGCGCCATCGTATTCCGCCTGATCTTCGTTGCCATCGGTACCGGCCTGTTGGCACTGGGGCCTTGGGTCGAAGTGGTGTTTGCGTTGGTGGTTGCCTGGACCGCTGTGATGATGCTTAGAAGCGGTGGCGACGACGAGGAAGAAGAAGATTACTCCCAACACATGGCCTACCGTTTCGCCAAGAAACTGTTCCCGGTGTGGCCGAAATTGCACGGCCATGACTTCTTCGTGCGTCGCAAGACCCTGGAAGCCGAGCTGACCAAGCCAGAAAACGCAGGCATGTCGCTGGCCGCCAAAGGTGGTTTGTTCGCGACCCCGCTGTTCCTCTGCCTGGTGGTGATGGAAGTTTCCGACGTGCTGTTTGCGTTTGACTCTGTTCCGGCCGTGATCGCAGTCAGCCGCGAGCCATTGATCGTGTTCTCGGCAATGCTCTTCGCGATTCTGGGTCTGCGGACCATGTACTTTGTGCTGGAAGCCTTGAAACGCTATCTGGTCCACCTGGAAAAAGCCGTCATCGCACTGCTGTTCTTCATTGCCGTAAAACTTGGCTTGAATGCGACCGACCACATCTTCCATCACGGCTACAACATTGATCCGAACACCAGTTTGATCATCGTTATGGTTGTTCTGGCCATCGGTATTTTTGCCAGCGTGCTCTTCCCTCAAAAAGAAGAAGCCGAAACCGATAAATCGTAACCTCAAATAGTGACTCACAAGGAGTTGTACTCATGGCACTGACCCTTCAAAAAGGCGGCAACCTGTCTCTTTCGAAGACCGACCCGACACTGACCAAGATCCTTATCGGTCTGGGCTGGGATCCTCGCGCGACTGACGGTACTGAGTTTGACTTGGACGCCAGCGCGTTCCTGCTGGGTGCCAACGGCAAAGTGCGTGGCGATGCCGACTTTATTTTCTACAACCAGCTCAAAAGCGCTGACGGTTCCATCGAGCACACCGGCGACAACCGCACCGGTGCCGGCGATGGCGATGATGAAGTGCTGAAAATCGACCTGAGCCGTGTGCCTGCGGACATCGACCGCGTCGCCTTCACCGTGACCATTCACGATGCTGACGCACGCAAGCAGAATTTCGGCCAAGTGGGTGGTTCGTTCATCCGTGTCGTCAACGAAGTCAGCGGCGCTGAAATTGTTCGTTACGACCTCGCAGAAGATGCGTCGACCGAAACCGCGATGATCTTCGCCGAACTGTACCGTAACAACGGCGAGTGGAAATTCCGTGCTGTGGGTTCGGGTTTTGCCGGCGGCCTCAAGGCATTGGCCAACTCGTATGGCATGAACTTCTAACCCCTACGTCCAGAACAAGGAAACTGATCATGGCTGTAAGTCTTTCCAAAGGCGGCAACGTCTCACTGTCCAAAGAAGCTCCAGGGCTGACTGAAGTAGTCGTAGGCCTGGGCTGGGACCCACGTGTTACCGACGGCACCGAGTTTGACCTCGACGCCTCGGTGTTCATCGTGGGTGAAAACGGCAAAGTGCTCGACGACAACAGCTTCATTTTCTACAACAACAAAAAGTCGGCTGACGGCTCCGTCGAGCACATGGGCGATAACCGCTCCGGTGCCGGCGAAGGCGACGATGAGCAAGTGACTGTAAAGCTCACTTCGCTGGCCCCGCAGGTGAAAAAGCTGGTATTTGCGGTAACCATTCACGATGCCGAAGCGCGTAAACAGACCTTCGGTCAGGTTTCCAACAGCTTCATTCGTGTCGTCAACAAGGCTGACGGCAAAGAGCTGGCACGTTTTGACCTGAGCAAAGACGCCTCCACCGAGACCGCGATGGTGTTCGGTGAGCTGTATCGCAGCGGCGAAGAGTTCAAGTTCAAGGCGATCGGCCAAGGCTTTGCAGGTGGCTTGAAGCCGCTGGCTGAAGCACACGGCGTCAGCATCGGCTAACCCATCGGGTTAAAAAAAGCCCCGTCTTTCGAGCGGGGCTTTTTCATGTGCGCGTTTTATAAACTCATGCTTGGCTCAATGTGCGACGGTCTGATGCCGCCGCTTCAGGCGACGTTTGACCAACACCACCGCCACAATAACCACCAGCGCGATGACGCCGAGGAACAGCGTATTGAACCAGGGGAAAGGTTCTTCACGGCTGTTGGTGGCCTCAATGTCGGTGATGTTCGGGAACACCGAGAGTATCTTGATGCGCCACCCGTAGTACCGCACGAGCGCCAATTGCTCGGCATTACGCGAGTAACCCTGGGCCTTGGCCTGGATGTCGGCAGAATCGAACTTGAAGTACCAGGGGAACGACCAGCCGGTGTCCTCATTGCGATACACCATCACGTCTTTGGAATCCGGGTGTTCGGTGTTGATGAAGTAAACGTCGCGAGTCGGACCGTCCGCCGGGTTCTCGGCATTGATCACGCCATCCTGATCGACACGTTTAACCTCACCTCCGGTGATCAGCACCACCTCGTGTTGCGGGAGGATGTAGAAAAGCCCCAGCGCGCCAGCGCTGACAACAAGCAGCACAGCACCCAGAATTACGCCTTTGAGCAACTTCATACCTGCACTCCATTTTATCAGGCGCCAATTTTGCCCGTTTCTTTGTAATAGGGCATGTTTAGTTGTTACCCAACGCCCGTGCGGCAGGGTCAACAACGCGCCCCATCTGCACGGCCTGCTGTGGTTTGACGGGGCTAGCAGCCTGTCGGATAAAACTGTTGCAAAAAAAAAACGCCCCAAACCAGTTGGGGCGTCAGATCGTGCGGCACTGCGGTCAGCTCTTTAACGGGCCCGCAATGGCCGTTTACTCATCTGCGTACTCGCAGGTAGTCAAGCATTACTCAGTGAAACTGTTCTTCTTCGGTCGAACCGGTCAGTGCGGTAACGGACGAGCTGCCGCCCTGAATCACGGTGGTCATGTCGTCGAAGTAGCCGGTGCCCACTTCCTGCTGGTGCGCCACAAAGGTGTAACCCTTGGCCGAATCGGCGAATTCCTGCTCTTGCAGCTTCACGTAGGCGGTCATGTCGTTGCGGGCGTAGTCGTGCGCCAGGTTGAACATGCTGTGCCACATATTGTGGATGCCGGCCAAGGTGATGAACTGGTGCTTGTAGCCCATCGCCGAGAGTTCGCGCTGGAACTTGGCAATGGTCGCGTCGTCGAGGTTCTTCTTCCAGTTGAAAGACGGCGAGCAGTTGTAGGACAGCAGTTGGTCCGGGTATTCCTTTTTGATTGCTTCGGCAAAACGACGCGCTTCGTCGAGGTCCGGCTTGGCGGTTTCGCACCAGATCAGGTCGGCGTACGGTGCATAGGCCAGGCCGCGGGAGATGGCCTGGTCGAGACCTGCGCGTACTTTATAGAAGCCTTCTTTGGTGCGTTCGCCGGTCACAAACGACTGGTCGTACGGGTCGCAGTCCGATGTCAGCAAGTCAGCCGCGTTGGCATCGGTACGCGCCAGAATGATGGTCGGCGTGCCGGCCACGTCAGCGGCCAGGCGAGCAGCGGTCAGCTTCTGCACCGCTTCCTGAGTCGGCACGAGCACTTTGCCGCCCATGTGACCGCATTTTTTCACCGAGGCCAGTTGGTCTTCAAAGTGAACGCCGGCAGCACCGGCCTCGATCATGCTTTTCATCAGTTCATAGGCGTTCAATACGCCACCAAAACCGGCTTCGGCGTCGGCCACGATTGGCGCGAAGTAGTCGATGTAGCCTTCGTCGCCCGGGCCTTTACCGGCTTTCCATTGGATCTGGTCGGCACGCCGGAACGCGTTGTTGATGCGCTTGACCACCGTAGGTACGGAGTCCACCGGGTACAGCGATTGGTCGGGGTACATGGACTCGGCGGAGTTGTTGTCCGCCGCCACTTGCCAGCCGGACAGGTAAATCGCCTGGATACCGGCTTTAACCTGTTGCACTGCCTGGCCGCCGGTCAAGGCGCCCATGCAGTTGACGAAATCTTTATCGGGGCGGAAGGAAGGCTTGGCACCCTGGGTCACCAGGTTCCACAGCTTATCGGCGCCGAGTTTTGCAAAGGTGTGCTCAGGTTGAACCGAGCCACGCAGGCGGACGACGTCAGCAGCGGAATAAGCGCGGGTCACGCCTTTCCAGCGTGGGTTTTCAGCCCAGTCTTTTTCTAGGGCTGCAATTTGCTGTTCGCGTGTCAGTGCCATGGGGAAAAACCTCGTCGCGTCTTTTGTGGAAAAAACTACTGGGTTGAAAATTCCGTTTGCCGGCCACGTATTCAGTGCGTGGCAATGGCGGCTCGCTGACCAGAAGCTTGGGCGGTCAAGTCGGGTTTGGCGGGGGTGGCGACGGGATGAACGATAGGCTCAAGGGGCGGCTTTGAGCAGGTAAGGGCGAACTGCGGACGGTCTTCGGGCGTCGTGGGCCTCTGTACGATCCATCAGTGTGTGGCCGGGTTACCTGGTTAGCTTCCGTCCCTCGGGACAACTTCGTTCCAGTCGCAACCAACGTCAAACACACCTTGTGGGCGGTACAGACACGAATCGGCTCAGGTGGGTAGTTTAGAGCGACGATCCGAGAGCCCTTGCCAGGGCCCCTGATTAGCGGGAGCGAGGCCATCATGCACAGGCTTTTTTGGATCGTCAAATGTTTTGTAGTGCTTTTTTTAAAGCACTACATCTTTAGTCTTATACGACTCGGCGGTCAGTTTTTGGCGCTTCAGTTCACGCTGTCGACCTTGACCCGCAACGTCAGGTCATCACGGCCCTGAGTAGAGTAGCTGCGGGTTGTAGAGGTTTTATCGGCTTGGGTCTCGCGGTTGATGCCGGCCAGCGGGATCCATTCGCCCAAGCGGCCACTGACGGTTGTGTCGGTACTTTGAACGTTCACTACATCGGGACGTTCCTGGCTCATGCGGTCACGGTTAGTACTGATAGCCAGGTGTACGGTTTCACCGGTGACGCTGGCGGTGACGTAAAAACCCTGAGTAACGTTGCGGTACTGCGTCTGGTTTTGCGGGCGGCCGTACGCGTCTGGCTGGGTGGTGGTCAATGGCACACTTTGGCCGACCTGGATCAGCGCGGGCACACCTTCGCTGGCCTGGATCTGTTGCACGCCGCCGTCGCGGCTGGTGGTGCCGTAGCTGATGATGCGGGTCTGGCTGTCGCCGCTGCTTTGCTGATTATTTTCGTTGGTGTCGACGGTTATCAGCAGGCGCCTCGCGGGCGTGTCCAACTGTGAGAGCAGGGCGCGCAAGCCCTGGATTTTGCCGGGGTCGGCATTCACGATCAGTTGGTTGCCGTAGGCGCTGACGGTGCCGTCCTTGCCGATGAAGTTCTGCGCGACCGGCAGCAGGTCGGCGCTGGTGCGGTTACTCAGGTCCAGCACTTGTGTGTCGGCGAGTGCCGAGCAACTGGCGGTCAGGAGGAGTGCGGTGAGCAGGGTGCGTAGGGACATGGCCGTTATCTCTGCGAGTCATTTAGGCGTGATAGTGCCAGTTTGTCGGCCTGGCAGGTCGCAAGTTGAATCTTAGACGGCAAAATGCCCTGACAGGGCAGGGCATTTTGGGTGTCGCTGAAATAGCCATCGGGAGCAAGCCCCCTCCCACAGTTGCAATGCATTCCCCTGTGGGAGCTGGCTTGCCTGCGATGGCCGCGCCAAGGTCTTGGATCAGCCCCCGCGCACCATATCCACATGCGGAATCCCGACCTCAAGAAACTCATCGCTGACGATCTTGAAGCCCAGCCGCTCATAAAACGGCGCAGCGTAGACCTGCGCGCTGAGGAACTGCTTGGTCTGGCCGCGTTTCTCGGCCATGCCCATCACGGTTTCCATCAGCTTGTCGCCGACCTTCAGCCCGCGCCAGTCCTTGAGCACCGACACGCGGCCGATTTCGCCGCTGGGCAGCAGGCGAGCGGTACCAATCGGAAAGTCGCCTTCGAACGCAAGAAAATGCACCGCGTCGGCGTCGTCCGCATCCCACTCCAGCTCCGGTGGCACCGATTGTTCAGCGATAAATACCGCTTCACGAATGCGCCGAATCTCAGCGATGTCCTTATGCCAGTCCGCGACACGTACGTGAATTTTATTCATCGGCAAATCCCAGGCTGCCCTGCTTGACCAGTTCGCACAGCAGGTTGCAGCCATCTTCGTCTTTGAGCCATTCGCCGAGGTTATCGCTGTGCAGCGCATCGGCCGAACACACCAGTTTCAACAACTCGCGCAGTTTGCCCGGCAGATAACGGCTCTGGCCACTGGCGAACAGCAACACGTCGTCGTCGACTTCCGACCAGGCCATGCGCGCGCTTGGGTTGCGCACCAGGATCGCGCCGCCTTCCAGGCTGTTGATGAAGTCTTCTTCGCCCAGTTCTTCGCCCGCCACCAGTTCCGGGTAGCGCGGCTCGGTCATGAACTGGCCGAACCAGGTCAGCAGCATGCGCTCGTCGCTCATGTGCTCGGCCAGCAGGCTTTTCAAGCGGCCAAGCGCATCGGCCTGAATCTGGTGCGGGTCGCTGACCGGCTGGGCGTCGGCGTCGGTGTAACGCTCTTCGTCCGTCAGGTATTGGCTGAGGAAGTCGGTGAAATGCGTCAGCACTTCGGCGGCGCTCGGTGCACGGAAACCCACCGAGTAGGTCATGCAGTCATCTTCGGCGATACCGAAGTGTGCCAGGCGCGGCGGCAGGTAAAGCATGTCGCCCGGTTCCAGTACCCATTCTTCGCTTTGTTCGAATTCAGCGAGGATGCGCAGGTCGGCGTGTTGCAGCAGCGGGCTTTCGGAGCTGCACATCTGGCCGATTTTCCAGGTGCGCTTGCCTTGCGCTTGCAGCAGGAACACGTCGTAGTTGTCGAAGTGCGGGCCGACGCTGCCACCGGGGGCGGCGAAGCTGATCATCACGTCGTCGATGCGCCAGCTTGGCAGGAAGCGGAAGTGTTCGAGCAACTCGGCAACTTCCGGCACAAACTGGTCGACCGCCTGCACCAGCAGGGTCCACTCGCGCTCGGGCAAGGTGCTGAAGGCGTCTTCGGCGAACGGGCCGCGGCGCAGTTCCCAAGGGCGCTCGCCGTGCTCGATCACCAGGCGCGATTCGACTTCTTCTTCCAGGGCCAGGCCGGCCAATTCGTCGGCGTCGATCGGGCTTTCGAAATCAGTAATGGCCTGACGGATCAGCAGGGGTTTTTTCTGCCAGTAGTCGCGCAGGAATTCCCGTGCCGTGATGCCGCCCAGAAGTTGAAGAGGGATGTCAGGATTCATGTGTAACCTATTGAAAGAAAGCACTTTTCAGACTGGAATAAAAACGCCCGGCGCGGCCGGGCGTCTCAAGAGGGCTTACGCTAATCAGATGCGCTTGGCTTGGGCCACCGCGTTGCCGATGTAGTTGGCCGGGGTGAGCAGTTTCAGCTCGGCCTTGGCAGCGGCTGGCATGTCCAGCCCATCAATGAAAGTTTGCAGCGCTTCGGGGCTGATGCCCTTGCCGCGCGTCAACTCTTTGAGCTTTTCGTACGGGTTTTCGATGTTGTAGCGGCGCATGACGGTCTGGATCGGCTCAGCCAATACTTCCCAGCACGCATCCAGGTCAGCGGCGATTTTTTGCGCGTTGAGCTCAAGCTTGCTGATGCCTTTGAGGCTGGCTTCGTACGCGATCACGCTGTGAGCGAAGCCCACGCCGAGGTTGCGCAGCACGGTGGAGTCGGTCAGGTCGCGCTGCCAGCGCGAGATCGGCAATTTGCTGGCCAGGTGCTGGAACAGCGCGTTGGCGATGCCGAGGTTGCCTTCGGAGTTTTCGAAGTCAATCGGGTTGACCTTGTGCGGCATGGTCGACGAACCGATTTCACCGGCAATCGTGCGCTGCTTGAAGTAGCCCAGCGAGATGTAGCCCCAGATGTCGCGGTCGAAGTCGATCAGGATGGTGTTGAAGCGCGCAATCGCGTCGAACAGCTCGGCAATGTAATCGTGCGGTTCGATCTGCGTGGTGTACGGGTTGAAGCCCAGGCCCAGCTCGTCTTCGATGAAGGCGCGGGCGTTTTCTTCCCAGTCGATTTCCGGGTAGGCCGAGAGGTGTGCGTTGTAGTTGCCCACGGCGCCGTTGATTTTGCCCAGCAGCGGCACAGCGGCGACTTGAGCGATTTGGCGCTCCAGGCGGTACACCACGTTCGCCAGCTCTTTGCCCAGCGTGGTCGGCGAGGCCGGTTGGCCGTGGGTGCGCGACAGCATCGGCACGTCGGCGAAACGGATCGCCAGCTCGCGGATGGCTTCGGCGGTCTGGCGCATCAGCGGCAGCATTACGTCATCACGGCCTTCACGCAGCATCAGCGCGTGGGACAGGTTGTTGATGTCCTCGCTGGTGCAGGCAAAGTGGATGAACTCGCTGACCTGGGTCAGTTCCGGCAACTTGGCCGCTTGCTCTTTGAGCAGGTACTCGATGGCTTTGACGTCGTGGTTGGTGGTGCGCTCGATCTCTTTCACACGCTCGGCGTGCTCCAGCGAGAAGTTTTCCGCCAGGGTGTTCAATACAGCGTTGGCTTCGGCGGAAAACGCCGGCACTTCGCTGATGGCGGAATGCGCGGCGAGGCGCTGGAGCCAGCGCACTTCAACCAGAACACGAGCACGGATCAGGCCGTATTCACTGAAAATAGGGCGCAGGGCCTGGGTTTTGCCGGCGTAGCGGCCGTCAACAGGGGAAACCGCAGTGAGCGAAGAGAGCTGCATGGGGTGTTCTCGGACAGTCGGGCAACGAAATGGGGCGCGTATCATACATGAAAAATCCGCCGGCCCGTTGCCAACTGACCGGCGTATTACGCGTAACGGCTTGAAAATGGCCTGTTGCTGCGACTTATTCGTTGCGCATCAACGGGTAAAGCTCTTTGAGCAATTTGCGCCGGCTGATCACCAACTGCCAACGATGGCCGCCCAACTGCCGCCACAACCGCGCCGAACGAATACCGGCCAGGAGCAGCGCGCGGATTTTAGAGGCGTTGTTTGGTTGCTGCAGGTTGCGCATGTCGCCGTGCACCTGAATGCGCTGGCGCAAGGTGCTCAAGGTGTCCTGGTACAGCGCGCCAGTGGCGGCGATCACGTTTTCGTGAGCCGGCCCGAAGTGTTCAACCTGCGACTGAATCTGCGGCAGGCGTTTGCCGATAGTGTCGAGCATGTCCTCGCGCTTGGCCAGTTGGCGCTCAAGGCCGAGCATCGACAGGGCGTAGCGCAGCGGCTCACGCTGCAACGTGCTTGGGTCGCGCTCCAGCGCACCGATCAGCGCGCGGTAACCCTCACGCAGCGCCAAGTCATCACCGCCGTACACCTCAAGGGTGTCCTTGGGGTCGCGTATCAACAGGCTGCCGAGCATGCAGGTCAGGCCTGCCTCGGTGACCTGGCCGGTCTTGGCGATCTTGTCCACCAGCACGGCGGCAAGGAACACCCCGCCGAGTGCGGTCAGTTGCTCTTGGGTCGGGCTCATGCCTGACGGCTCCAGGGCTCGGCGACTTCAATCACGCCACCGCCCAGGCAAATTTCGCCGTCGTAGAACACCACGGATTGGCCCGGCGTGACTGCGCGTTGCGGGTCATCAAAGGTCGCGCGATAACCACTGGCGGTTTTTTCCAGGGTGCACGGCTGATCGCTCTGGCGATAGCGTACTTTGGCGGTCAGCCGGCGCGGTGTGCTCAAATCGACCGGGTTGACCCAGTAGATGTCCGAAGCGAGCAGGGCGCCGGAGAACAGCCAAGGGTGTTCATTGCCCTGGCCAACGATCAGCTCGTTGTGTTCCAGGTCCTTGACCAGCACGTACCACGGCTCTTCACCGGCATCTTTCAGCCCGCCGATGCCCAACCCCTGACGCTGGCCGATGGTGTGGTACATCAGGCCGTGATGGCGGCCGATGACCTCGCCTTCGGTGGTTTTGATTTCGCCCGGTTGTGCCGGCAGGTATTGCTTGAGGAAATCGCTGAAGCGGCGCTCGCCGATAAAGCAGATACCGGTGGAATCCTTTTTCTTGGCCGTGGCCAGGCCATGTTTCTCGGCAATCTTGCGCACTTCGGGTTTTTCCAGCTCGCCCACCGGGAACAGGGTCTTGGCGATCTGTTCGCCGCCGACGGCGTGCAGGAAGTAGCTCTGGTCTTTGTTCGCGTCAAGGCCCTTGAGCAGTTCGGTGCGGCCCTCAATGTCGCGGCGGCGCACGTAGTGGCCAGTGGCGATCAGGTCTGCGCCCAAAATCATGGCGTAGTCGAGGAACGCCTTGAACTTGATCTCGCGGTTACACAGGATGTCCGGGTTCGGCGTACGGCCGGCCTTGTATTCGGCCAGGAAGTGCTCGAACACGTTGTCCCAGTACTCAGCGGCAAAGTTGGCGGTGTGCAGCTTGATGCCGATCTTGTCGCAAACGGCCTGAGCGTCCGCCAGGTCGTCCATCGCGGTGCAATATTCCGTTCCATCGTCTTCTTCCCAGTTCTTCATGAACAGGCCTTCCACCTCATAACCCTGCTCCATGAGCAGAACGGCGGAAACGGAAGAATCCACGCCGCCGGACATGCCGACGATGACGCGCTTCTTTTGTGTGTCAGAAGGGGCTGGATCACGCATAAGGTTTCAACGGGTGTCTTTAAAAAGGACGCGATTCTAGCAGGCTCGCGCCCGCAAGGCTAAAGAGAAGGGCGGATCAATTCGAGACTGTGGCGCTGACCCGCCAGATAATCATCGATACAGCGGATGATCAGCTCGCTGCGCCAGTCGTCGCGCACCGCCATCAGTTCGTCCCGCGTCAGCCAGCGGGCGCGGATGATGCCCTCGTCCAACTGATAGTCAGGGTGGTGTTTCAGGGCCTTGGCGATGAAACACACCCGTTGATAGGTCGCGCCATTGCTCGGCGCGGTGTACAGGTAAATCCCGAGAATGGCGGTGGCTTCGACGTCCCAGCCGGTTTCTTCGAGGGTCTCGCGCACGGCGGCCTCGGTCAGGGTTTCATTCGGGTCCAAGTGGCCGGCGGGCTGGTTGAGCACCGCGCGGCCGCCCTTGAGCTCTTCGACCATCAGGAAGCGGCCATTGTCTTCGACGACGGTGGCGACGGTGATGTGGGGTTGCCAGGTCATGGGGAGCTCTCGATTGAAGGTGTGTGCATAAGCAAACGGCATGTCAAATCTGACATTTTGTGATTTTACCCTGGCGTAGCTGTAGCGCAGTTTACCTCTCCAGAACACTTGCCACTGGAGAAATGACATGAGTCCGATTGCCCACAAAAGCTACGAGGTACGTCTTACATCGCCGCTGCCTATTGCCTTCATCTTGCTGTGGAGTTCCGGGTACATCGGCGGCGCATTTGGTGTTCGCTATGGCGAACCCTTCACCATGACGTTCTACCGCTTTGCCTTGGCTGCTTTGATTTTCCTGGGGGTAGCGCTCGCCATCAAGGCCGAGTGGCCGAAACGGCTCGCGCCCTACCTGCATGCGGCAGCAGTGGGGTTGCTCTTGCAGGCTCTGCAGTTTGGCGGGCTTTACACCGGCATCAGCCAGGGCGTTCCCGCAGGGCAGGCCGCTCTGATCGTCGGGTTGATGCCGGTGTTTGTAGTGATCGGAGCCTATTTCTGTTTAGGCGAGCAATTGCGTTGGCGTGACCTTCCGGGCTCGATTCTAGGTGTGGGTGGCGTTGCCATTGTTGTGGCCAGCAGCTTCTTCGGCTCCGAGGCGTCAATGGGCGGCTATGGCGCGGTAGGCCTGGCGCTGGTGGGTATCACGCTCGGAACGCTCTATCAGAAACGCTTTCTGGGTGGCGTGAGCCTGTGGGTGGGCTGTTTCATTCAAATGGTTACCGCGTCGCTGGTCATGTTGGTGCTGGCTTACACCACCGAAACCATGCAAGTGACCGAGTGGGTGCCATTCGCAGCGTCAGTGGCCTGGATCACGTTAATGAACTCCGTGGGGGCGCTGACGTTGCTGTATCTGATGATTCGGCGAGGTGAAGCGAGTAAGGCAACCAACTTGTTTCATGTTATTCCTGCGGTGACGCAGATCATGGCGTCGTTGGTGTTGGGTGAAGTGCCAAGTGTAATAGCGATAGTGGGGTTTATTGTTTCGGGCGTTGGTGTGTATTTGATGAATCATTCGCGGGCAAAGTAGGAGGTCTTGACAGATATAGCTGGCGTCTTGCACTAATGCTTGGGCGCATTTATCCATTCGCATTGGTGTGTCATGAGAGTCAATCTTGATATTCAGTCGCTGCGTAGTTTCCTGAAAGTCGCAGAGCTTGGCAGTTTCACTCGGGCCGCACAGGTGCTGAGCCTTACGCAGCCAGCGATCAGTCAACAGATTCGGCGGCTGGAGGATTTGCTGGGTGTCGAGCTTTTCGCTCGCGACAACCGCCAAGTGTTGCTCACGCTTGAAGGGGAGCGCCTGACCGGCTATGCGCAGCAGTTAGTCAGCGTCAACGATAAGGTGGGGGTTTTATTTGATGTGAGTCGCACTCAAGAGTCGGTAACGCTGGGCATTCCCGAATACTTTTGCGAGGAAATCCTGCAGCGCGTCATTCCTGTGGTCGCTCTTGAACTGCCTTCAGTGCGTATTGTGGTCAAGGTGGCGCGTTCCGCGTTGCTCGCGGAAGCATTCAATGATGGGCTGGTTGATGTTGGCTTGATGATTGGCGAGTTGCCGAGAGTTGCGGGCGTACCTTTGCATGCACTTTCGCTAAAGTGGCTGGGCGGCGAGCTTGCGGTTGCCCCTTTTGACGGTGAGGAAGTTGCGCTGGCCTTGTTCAAGGCGCCTTGCGTGTTCAGGAGTTTGGCAATTCGGCGTTTGGAGGAAAGTGGCATCAGGTGGCGCTGCGTGTATGAGTCGGAAGATTTGATGTCGTTGCGTTCAGCGGTCCAGGCAGGGGTGGGCGTAACGCTCCTGCCGTGGTTGGCCGAAGTTCCGGGGTTGAAAAATATAGAGGTGCTCGCGCATCTGCCAGTGCTTCCGGAGTTTGCTGTCGAACTCAAGCATAGGGCGGGCTGGGAGCCATGGTACAAGTCGCAGTTGCTCACGATTATCGAGGCGGCTTGGCGCAATGAGTACGGCGTTGCATAAACACTTAAAACACAAACCCCGGCACATGGCCGGGGTTTGTGGTGTCGCCTTACAACCTTACTTCAACTTGGCAATCGCCGCGTTAAGCGTATTGCTTGGGCGCATGGCCTTGCTGGTCAGCTCTGGGTTCGGTGCGTAGTAGCCACCGATGTCGACTGGCTTGCCTTGTACCGCGTTCAGCTCGGCAACGATGGTTGCCTCGTTGGCGGCCAGGGTTTTGGCCAGCTCGCCAAACTGCGCTTGCAGTGCAGTGTCTTCGGTCTGGGCGGCCAGGGCTTGCGCCCAGTACAGCGCCAGGTAGAAGTGGCTGCCGCGGTTGTCGATGTTGCCGACTTTGCGCGATGGCGACTTGTTGTTGTCGAGGAACTGGCCGGTGGCTTGGTCCAGGGTCTTTGACAGCACCAGGGCTTTGGGGTTGTTGTATGTCACACCCAAATGCTCAAGAGAGGCAGCCAGGGCCAGGAACTCGCCAAGCGAATCCCAGCGCAGGAAGTTCTCTTCCACCAGTTGCTGCACGTGTTTCGGTGCCGAACCGCCAGCGCCTGTTTCGAACAGGCCGCCACCGTTCATCAGCGGCACGATCGACAGCATCTTGGCGCTGGTGCCCAGTTCCATGATCGGGAACAGGTCGGTCAGGTAGTCGCGCAGCACGTTACCAGTCACCGAGATAGTGTCCAGGCCCTTGCGGGTGCGCTCCAGGGTGAACTTCATCGCGTCGACCGGCGACATGATGCGGATGTCCAGGCCTTCGGTGTTGTGGTCTTTCAGGTAAGCCTGAACCTTCTTGACCATAACGGCGTCGTGAGCGCGCTCTGGGTCCAGCCAGAAAATCGCCGGGGTGTTGCTGGCGCGGGCACGGTTGACGGCCAGTTTGACCCAGTCCTGGATCGGCGCGTCTTTGGTCTGGCACATGCGGAAGATGTCGCCGGCTTCGACGGTCTGTTCCATCAGCAGGTTGCCCTTGCTGTCGGTGACGCGCACTACGCCGTCAGCCTTGATCTGGAAGGTCTTGTCGTGAGAGCCGTATTCTTCGGCTTTTTGTGCCATCAAGCCAACGTTTGGCACGCTGCCCATGGTGGTTGGGTCGAACGCGCCATTGGCCTTGCAGTCTTCGATGACGGCTTGGTAGATGGTTGCGTAGCAGCGATCCGGGATCACCGCCTTGGTGTCGTGCAGTTGGCCGTCGGTGCCCCACATTTTGCCGGAGTCACGGATCATGGCCGGCATCGAGGCGTCGACGATAACGTCGCTCGGCACGTGCAGGTTGGTGATGCCTTTGTCGGAGTTGACCATCGCAAGCGAAGGGCGAGCGGCGTAGACCGCCTGAATATCGGCTTCGATCTGCGCTTGTTGCTCGGCCGGCAGGGCTTTGATGCGAGCGTACAGGTCGCCGATGCCGTTGTTCAGGTTAAAGCCGATCTGCGCAAGCAACGGGGCGTGCTTGGCCAGGGCGTCTTTGTAGAACTCGGCAACGATCTGGCCGAACATGATCGGGTCGGAGACCTTCATCATGGTGGCTTTCAGGTGAACCGAGAGCAGCACGCCTTGTTTTTTGGCGTCGTCGATTTCAGCGGCGATGAAGCTGCGCAGGGCTTTTTTGCTCAGCACGGCGGTGTCGATGATTTCGCTGGCCAGTACCGAGGTCTTTTCTTTCAGGACGGTCGCGGTACCGTCTTGAGCGATAAGCTCGATTTTGACAGCATCAGCGGCTTCGATCTGCACTGATTTTTCGCTGCCGTAGAAGTCGCCGTTGCTCATGTGAGCGATGTGCGACTTGGAGTCGGCTGCCCACGCGCCCATTTTGTGCGGGTGCTTGCGTGCGTAGTTTTTGACCGACAGCGGTGCGCGGCGGTCGGAGTTGCCTTCGCGCAGTACCGGGTTCACGGCGCTGCCCTTGACCTTGTCGTAACGTGCACGGGTTTCTTTTTCCGCGTCGGTGGTTACGGTCTCCGGGTAGTCCGGCAGGGCGTAGCCCTGGGCCTGCAGTTCCTTGACCGCAGCTTGCAGCTGAGGAGTCGAGGCGCTGATGTTAGGCAGCTTGATGATGTTGGCTTCAGGCGTAACGGCCAGGGCGCCCAGTTCGGCGAGGTGGTCCGCAACGGCTTTGGCGCCCAGTTGCTCGGGGAAGCTTGCGAGGATGCGCGCGGCGAGGGAAATGTCGCGGGTTTCCACGGCAATATCAGCGGAAGCGGTGAAAGCCTCTACGATAGGCAGCAGTGAATAGGTGGCGAGGGCCGGGGCTTCGTCAGTGAAGGTATAGATGATCTTCGAGCGGGTGGGCATATTCGGATTAACTCTCTTCTTTGCTGAAAGCGTGCGCAGAAACTCGAGATGCGCCGGGTGGAGCGCGTTCGTTCAAAGCATCCATGAGCGAAATGTCGAGGTTTCTTCGCGATGATGTTGGGTTGCATCAGTCGAGCGTCAAGCGGGTGAGCTACTTTAATAGTCCTGCTTTCTAGCTGAAGGCCACTGTCTAGAGCGGTCAGCTGTCGTGACTCTTGGGTCAGCGCCAGCATTATACATAGGTCAATGTGCCTACGCCGAGCCTTCATACAAAAGGAGCGTCGTCCATTGGTCTAAAGGTCGCAGGCGTGCGGCTGCAGTCCGCTTTGCACGGGGTGCCCAAGATGAGCGATTTTGCGTTGATTTTCTGGCTTCAGGCAACTGAATCGGCTGTTATGGATGCGAGTTGGCGTGGCATGAGAGTGTCGGCCGCCACGTGGCGGTGCTCTTGTTTCGGTAATGCGCAGATTTCGCACCTGTAGAAGGCGTGGTAAGAAAAAAACCGGCCAGCTCAGGTAAAGTGAGCTGGCGGTTTTTCGGGGGGCTGCAGGCTCTGCTGCGAATCAAGCCATTGTTAATGTGCCTTCTTCATGTTCATGCGTGCATTGGGTTGCGAGCTTTTCCAGTGTGAGCATTTTCGCCGTCCCAATGTTGACCGCATGCAGCCCTTTCGGTCCCTGAATGGTTTCAAAGCTCACCGATTGGCCAGCTTTGAGCGTCTTGTATCCTTCCATGGTAATCGCTGAGTAATGCGCAAAAAGATCTTCGTCGGGTTTGCCCTCGGCATTAATAAACCCGTAGCCCTTGGCATTGTTGAACCATTTCACCTTGCCATTGATCTTGACGCCAGACATAACCATATCCCTCTGCACCAGACTCCATCACTGGAGTATCATCCAGTTTATCCGTCCTAACCCGAATAAATTAAGGTTGACTGCGCGGACCTTTTTTACCCACTGTGGGTTCTATTGGTTGTAACACTGATTCGCCGATAGTCAAGGCGACCAGTCAGTCAGAGTTGAAATTCTGACAGGTCGCCCCCACCACTGTATTTGAACCACTGACGAAACTTTCTTTCCATGCATGCAATCAGCCAGATTCGACTAACATTCAATCAGGATCGCCCGGATCAAGAGCACGATGACGACGGTTCTGCAGGCATTGCTGTTCAGGAGGCGAAGCCTGCCTTACAGGCGCCGCCGATGTACAAGGTGGTTTTGTTCAATGATGACTACACACCGATGGATTTCGTCGTCGAAGTGCTCGAGGTGTTTTTTAACCTGAACCGCGAGTTGGCGACCAAGGTAATGCTGGCCGTTCACACAGAAGGACGGGCAGTATGTGGAGTGTTTACCCGCGACATCGCCGAGACAAAGGCCATGCAGGTTAACCAGTACGCCAGGGAAAGCCAGCATCCGCTACTCTGTGAAATCGAGAAGGACGGTTAACGCCGACCACTTGGGTATGAGGTGAAGCTATGTTAAACCGCGAGCTCGAAGTCACCCTCAATCTTGCCTTCAAGGAGGCTCGTTCGAAGCGTCATGAATTCATGACCGTCGAACACCTGCTGCTGGCACTTTTGGATAACGAAGCTGCCGCCACCGTTTTGCGTGCGTGTGGCGCCAACCTCGACAAACTCAAGCATGACCTGCAGGAGTTTATCGACTCCACCACGCCATTGATCCCCGTGCATGACGAGGACCGCGAAACTCAGCCAACGCTGGGCTTCCAGCGGGTGTTGCAGCGTGCTGTGTTCCATGTACAGAGCTCCGGTAAGCGTGAAGTCACAGGCGCCAACGTGCTTGTGGCGATTTTCAGCGAACAGGAAAGCCAGGCAGTGTTCTTGCTGAAACAGCAGAGCGTTGCGCGCATTGATGTCGTCAACTACATCGCCCACGGTATCTCCAAGGTGCCGGGCACGGCGATCATTCCGAGGGTGAGCAAGAAATGCAGGACGACGAGGGCGGTGAGTCTTCTTCTTCGGGCAACCCACTGGATGCTTATGCCAGCAACCTTAACGAGTTGGCACGCCAGGGCCGGATTGATCCGTTGGTTGGGCGTGAGCTTGAGGTTGAGCGCGTGGCGCAGATCCTCGCGCGTCGTCGCAAAAACAACCCGCTGTTGGTGGGCGAGGCGGGCGTGGGTAAAACCGCGATCGCCGAAGGCTTGGCCAAGCGCATCGTCGATAACCAGGTGCCTGACCTGCTGGCCAACAGCGTCGTCTACTCGCTGGACCTTGGGGCATTGCTCGCAGGCACCAAGTACCGTGGCGATTTCGAGAAACGCTTCAAGGCGTTGCTCGGCGAACTGAAAAAACGTCCGCAAGCGATTTTGTTTATCGATGAAATTCACACCATTATTGGTGCCGGTGCGGCCTCCGGCGGGGTGATGGATGCGTCCAACCTGCTTAAGCCGTTGCTGTCGTCGGGTGATATTCGCTGCATCGGCTCGACCACGTTCCAGGAATTTCGCGGGATCTTCGAGAAAGACCGTGCCTTGGCGCGCCGCTTCCAGAAAGTCGACGTGTCCGAGCCTTCGGTTGAAGACACGATCGGCATCCTGCGCGGGCTCAAGGGGCGCTTTGAGGCGCACCATGGCATCGAATACACCGATGAAGCCTTGCGTGCTGCAGCAGAGTTGGCATCGCGCTATATCAATGATCGGCACATGCCGGACAAGGCGATTGACGTGATCGACGAAGCGGGTGCCTACCAGCGCCTGCAGCCGGTCGAGAAGCGTGTGAAACGCATCGACGTGCCTCAGGTCGAGGACATCGTGGCGAAGATCGCGCGTATTCCGCCAAAACACGTCAACACCTCCGACCGGGAGCTGCTGCGTAACCTGGAGCGTGACCTCAAGCTGACCGTGTTTGGTCAGGATGCGGCCATCGACTCGCTGTCCACGGCGATCAAGTTGTCGCGTGCGGGCCTCAAGTCGCCAGACAAGCCGGTCGGTTCGTTCCTGTTCGCAGGCCCGACCGGCGTCGGCAAAACCGAGGCGGCGCGGCAGTTGGCCAAAGCCATGGGCATTGAGCTGGTGCGTTTCGACATGTCCGAGTACATGGAGCGCCACACCGTGTCGCGCCTGATCGGTGCGCCTCCGGGCTATGTCGGGTTCGACCAGGGCGGCCTGCTGACTGAAGCGATTACCAAGCAGCCGCATTGCGTGTTGCTGCTCGATGAAATCGAGAAGGCCCACCCGGAAGTCTTCAACCTGCTGCTGCAGGTTATGGACCACGGCACGCTGACCGACAACAATGGGCGCAAAGCGGACTTCCGCAACGTGATCGTGATCATGACCACCAACGCCGGTGCCGAAACGGCCGCGCGGGCTTCTATCGGCTTTACGCATCAGGATCACTCCTCTGATGCGATGGAGTGATCAAGAAGAGCTTCACGCCGGAGTTCCGCAACCGCCTGGACACCATTATCCAGTTTGGTCGCCTCAGCCATGAGGTCATCAAAAGTGTGGTGGACAAGTTCCTTACCGAACTTCAAGCGCAGTTGGAAGACAAACGCGTGCAGTTGGAAGTGACGGATGCGGCGCGCAATTGGCTGGCAGAGGGTGGCTACGACGCGGCAATGGGCGCTCGCCCAATGGCACGTCTGATCCAGGACAAGATCAAACGGCCGCTGGCCGAAGAGATCCTGTTTGGCGAACTGGCCGACCATGGTGGCGTGGTGCATATCGACCTGAAGGACGGCGAGCTGACCTTCGAGTTCGAAACCACAGCCGAAATGGCCTGACCGACAGCAGCACAAAAAGCAAAGGCGCCGAAAGGCGCCTTTTTGCTGTCTGCAAATGCAATTGTCAGAACAATGAAGAGCCAGCGTGGGAGCAAGCTCCCCCGGTGTTTGCTAAAGCCTATGCACACAAAAACGCCCGGCATAACCGGGCGTTTTGTATTGACTTGATTAACGAGCGCGGTAAGTGATGCGCCCTTTGCTCAAGTCATAGGGCGTCAGCTCGACGCGCACTTTGTCGCCGGTAAGAATACGAATGTAGTTCTTGCGCATCTTGCCGGAGATATGCGCGGTTACGACGTGCCCATTTTCCAACTCCACACGAAACATGGTGTTGGGCAGGGTGTCGACGACAGTGCCTTCCATTTCGAAGCTGTCTTCTTTCGACATGCAGTAAAGCCCTCGGTATCCAGTGAATGGCCCGGTGCAACTGCGCCAGGCAAAAGCGGCGTGCATTGTGCCCGAAAAAGGGTGTTTAAGCCAAGGGGTTCTAGTTAAGCGTGACCCATCTTTGATTAATCAGCAGTTCTATGGGCCGATATTGGGTCTTGTAATTCATTTTTTTGCAGTTTTTGATCCAGTATCCGAGGTACACCGCCTCAAGTTCCAGGCGCAGGGCTTCGCCGATTTGCCAGAGGATCGCGTAGCGCCCCAGGCTGCGGCGTTCTTCAGCCGGCTCATAGAAGGTGTAGACCGCCGAGAGGCCGTTAGGCAGCAAATCGGTCACGGCGACCGCCAGCAGGCGCCCCTCCAGGCGAAATTCATAAAAGCGCGAGAAGGGCAGGTCACGTACCAGGAACGTCGAAAACTGTTCGCGGCTGGGCGGGAACATATCGCCGTCGGCGTGGCGTTGTTCGATGTAGCGTTGGTACAGGTCGAAATATTCTTCGCTGAAGTCCGGCTTGGTTTCGGTGACCGTGAGGTCGGCATTGCGCTTGAGGATGCGCTTTTGGTTGCGGTCCGGCAAAAATTGCGCGACAGGCAGGCGTGCCGGCACGCAGGCATTGCAGTTCTGGCAGTGCGGCCGGTACAGGTGATCACCGCTGCGCCTGAAGCCCATCTCCGAAAGGTCGGCGTACACGTGCACGTCCATCGGCTGGCTGGGATCGAGGAACAGCGTGGTGGCCTGCTCATCGGGCAAATAGCTGCAGGAGTGGGCTTGAGTGGCATAAAACTTCAAGCGCGCCAGCTCGGTCATGATCAACCCTCGGAATAACCTTTGAATAAGTGTAAGCCAGGTGCGCGCAAGTCGCTTAAGAAACCCACGGCCCGGCGTTGGGTTGGTCCAAATGGTTGCGCAGAAAGTCCGCGAACGTACTGCGTGGTATGGCGCGGGCGCCAAGGCTGTGCAGGTGGTCATTGGGCATTTGGCAGTCGATCAGCACAAAACCCCAGGCCTGCAATTGCCGGGTCAGTGTGGCAAAGCCGAATTTGGAGGCATTGTCGGCGCGGCTGAACATCGATTCACCAAAGAACAGTTGGCCCATCGCCAAACCATACAGGCCGCCGACCAGTTCGCCCTGGTCCCACACCTCCACGGAGTGCGCGTAGCCACGCTGGTGCAGTTTCAGGTAGGCGCTTTGGATGCTTTCGGTGATCCAGGTGCTGTCGGCATACGCGCGGGGCGCTGCGCAGGCCTGGATGACGGCGGCAAAATCCTGATCGAAGGTCACCGTATACCGCTGCTGGCGCAATAATTTGCCGAGACTGCGCGATACGTGCAGCTCGTCGGGGAATATCACCGTGCGTGGGTCTGGCGACCACCAGAGGATGGGCTGGCCTTCGGAGAACCACGGAAAGCAGCCATGTCGATAGGCCTGCACCAGGCGCTCGGCCGACAGGTCGCCACCCGCGGCAAGCAGGCCATTGGGTTCACGCATGGCCTTGGCCAGTGGCGGAAAAGTCAGGGAGTCGCGTTGTAACCAGGTCAGCATGGCATCCAGGCTTATGGAAGGGGAGGGGAGTGGCAGGTTATAGCGCCCGCCGCTTGAGTGTTGATTATTGTCGACGCTGCCGTGTGAGGCCACCCCGAATCGGGTATCCACGCGGATTAGCGTTAGCGGGTGTTTCTGCAACTCTATGCCTGAGGCGCGGTCGTAATCGGGTCTGGCGCATGCAGGCCATTGGCCAAGCTTGCCTGGATTGCTAAAAACAGCTCATAAGCCTTTGTCAGCAAAGGCAATGCATGCTCAAATTGAACATGCCGTGACACTTCAATTGTCTATGCTGCTGGGGAAGGGCAAGTGCGTGGCATACCGCACGCAAACCCGTACAATGCGGCCATTGTGGCGTTATCGCCATTCCACCCATTCATCACCCAGTGTTAAACGTAGGTTCACCGACGTTCGTTCATTTTTCAACTGCTTGGATTGAGCAGTATTTTGCAGTCATTCAATAATAGATGGACGCGCTAAAGGCGCAGGAAAAGACCCGTTTTGAAGAAATCCGCCGCAACACCTAAAGCAGCAGTCGTTCCGGCCTGGCGCCAGCACCTGCACTATCGACTCAAGGAAGGTGCGCTGATTGCCATCGGCGCCCTGTGCCTGTTTCTGATGATGGCCTTGCTCACGTATGGCAAGGACGATCCGGGCTGGAGCCATAACAGCAAGATCGAAGACGTGCAGAACTTCGGCGGCCCAGCCGGTTCCTACAGCGCCGACATCCTGTTTATGGTGCTGGGTTACTTCGCTTACATCTTCCCGTTGCTGCTGGCGATCAAGACCTGGCAGATCTTCCGCCAGCGACATGAGCCGTGGCAGTGGAGCGGCTGGCTGTTTTCGTGGCGCCTGATCGGCCTGGTGTTCCTGGTGCTGTCCGGTGCTGCTCTGGCGCACATTCATTTTCATGCACCCACCGGCCTGCCGGCTGGCGCGGGCGGGGCGCTGGGCGAAAGCCTTGGCGATTTGGCGCGCAAGAGCCTGAACATCCAGGGCAGCACCTTGATGTTTATCGCGCTGTTCCTGTTCGGCCTCACCGTGTTCACCGATTTGTCGTGGTTCAAGGTGATGGACGTGACCGGCAAGATCACCCTCGACCTGTTGGAGCTGTTCCAGGGCGCTGCCAACCGTTGGTGGTCGGCCCGCGTTGATCGCAAGCGCATGGTCGCGCAGTTGCGTGAGGTGGACACTCGCGTCAATGAGGTAGTGGCCCCGAGCACGCCGGACCGGCGCGAGCAGGCCAAGGTCAAGGAACGCCTGATCGAGCGCGAGCAGGCGCTGAGCAAGCACATGTCGGACCGCGAGAAGCAGGTGCCGCCGGTGATCGCCCCGGCGCCGCCCAAAGCCCCCGAGCCAAGCCACCGCGTGCAGAAAGAGAAACAGGCGCCGTTGTTTGTCGACAGCGCCGTGGAAGGCACCTTGCCGCCGATCTCGATTCTTGACCCTGCGGAAAAGAAACAGCTCAACTATTCGCCGGAGTCCCTGGCGGCCGTCGGCCACCTGCTCGAAATCAAACTCAAGGAATTCGGCGTTGAAGTCACGGTGGATTCGATCCACCCCGGCCCGGTGATTACCCGTTACGAGATCCAGCCTGCTGCCGGGGTAAAAGTCAGTCGCATTTCCAACCTGGCCAAAGACCTGGCGCGCTCCCTGGCGGTGACCAGCGTGCGCGTGGTCGAAGTGATCCCCGGCAAGACCACCGTGGGTATCGAGATTCCCAACGAAGACCGCCAGATCGTGCGCTTCTCCGAGGTGCTCTCGACGCCCGAATACGACAACTTCAAATCGCCGGTCACCTTGGCCCTTGGCCACGACATCGGCGGCAAGCCGGTCATCACTGACCTGGCGAAGATGCCGCACCTGTTGGTTGCCGGTACTACCGGTTCCGGTAAGTCGGTGGGTGTGAACGCGATGATCCTGTCGATTCTGTTCAAGTCTGGCCCGGAAGACGCCAAGCTGATCATGATCGACCCGAAGATGCTTGAATTGTCGATCTACGAAGGCATTCCGCACTTGCTCTGCCCGGTTGTGACCGACATGAAGGACGCCGCCAACGCCCTGCGCTGGAGCGTGGCCGAGATGGAGCGCCGCTACAAGCTGATGGCGAAAATGGGTGTGCGCAACCTGCAAGGCTTCAACGCCAAGGTCAAGGAAGCGCAGGACGCCGGCACGCCGCTGGCCGACCCGCTGTACAAGCGCGAAAGCATTCACGACGAAGCGCCGCTGCTGACCAAGCTGCCGACCATCGTGGTGGTGGTCGACGAATTTGCCGACATGATGATGATCGTCGGCAAGAAAGTTGAAGAGCTGATCGCGCGTATCGCCCAGAAGGCACGTGCCGCCGGCATCCACTTGATCCTGGCCACCCAGCGCCCGTCGGTGGACGTGATCACAGGTTTGATCAAGGCCAACATCCCGACGCGTATGGCGTTCCAGGTGTCGAGCAAGATCGACTCGCGAACCATCATCGACCAGGGTGGCGCCGAGCAACTGCTGGGCCATGGTGACATGCTCTACATGCCGCCCGGCACCAGCTTGCCGATCCGTGTTCACGGCGCCTTTGTGTCCGATGACGAAGTACACCGTGTGGTCGAAGCCTGGAAACTGCGTGGCGCGCCGGAATACAACGACGACATCCTGGCCGGTGTCGAAGAAGCCGGCAGCGGCTTCGACGGCGGCAGCAGCAGTGATGACGATGCCGAAACCGATGCGCTGTACGACGAAGCCGTGGCGTTCGTGCTCGAAAGCCGTCGCGCCTCGATTTCTGCGGTGCAGCGCAAACTGAAAATCGGCTACAACCGCGCCGCTCGCATGATCGAATCCATGGAAAACGCTGGCGTGGTGACCGCAATGAACACCAACGGCTCGCGCGAAGTCATCGCCCCCGGGCAGATGCGCGACTGATCACGTGCCGCGTGGCAACACGCGGCACGCCCTAACGACTCAATGAGGACTCCCATGCGTCTTATCCGCATGCTGTTGTTGCCGGTACTGGCCCTGACCGCTGTTTCGGCGCACGCCGACCCTGCCTCCGTGGCCAGCCTGACCAACCTCTTGGACAAATCCAAGACCCTGACTGCGCGCTTCACCCAGATGACCCTGGATGGCGGCGGCACTCAGTTGCAGCAAACTGCTGGTGAAATGGCCGTGCAGCGCCCTGGCCTGTTTTTCTGGAAAACCGACGCGCCGAACGAGCAAACTATCGTTTCCGACGGCCAAAAGGTCACCCTGTGGGACCCGGACCTGGAACAGGCGACCATCAAGAAGCTCGACCCGCGTTTGAACCAGACCCCGGCGCTGCTGCTGTCGGGCGACGTGTCAAAAATCAGCGACAGCTTCGAGATCACGTCCAAGCAAACCAGCAACGTGATTGAGTTCGTCCTCAAGCCGAAATCCAAGGACACGCTGTTTGACAGCCTGCAACTGTCGTTCGGTAACGGCGTAATCAACAACATGCGCCTGATCGACAGCGTCGGCCAGCGCACCGATATTCTGTTCTCCGGCGTCCAGGCCAACGGTGTCGTCGATGCATCCAAGTTCAAGTTTGTCATCCCCAAGGGTGCCGACGTGATCCAGGAATAACCCGCTTAGAGGTTTCAAACGCTGCCCATGGATTTGTTTCGAAGTGACCCGATTGCTCAACCCCTGGCCGCGCGCTTGCGTTCGACCAACCTGGATGAGTACGTCGGGCAAGAACACCTGCTTGCGCGCGGCAAGCCTTTGCGCGAAGCGCTGGAGCAGGGTGCGTTGCATTCGATGATTTTCTGGGGCCCGCCGGGCGTGGGTAAAACCACCCTGGCGCGGCTCTTGGCAAAAGTTTCGGATGCGCACTTTGAAACAGTCTCGGCGGTGTTGGCCGGGGTCAAAGAGATTCGCCAGGCAGTGGAAGTGGCCAAGCAGCAGGCCGGGCAGTACGGCAAACGCACGATTCTGTTCGTCGACGAAGTGCACCGTTTCAACAAGTCGCAGCAGGATGCGTTTTTGCCGTATGTCGAAGACGGCACGCTGATTTTTATCGGCGCCACCACCGAAAACCCCTCGTTTGAACTGAATAACGCTTTGCTGTCGCGCGCGCGGGTGTATGTACTCAAAAGCCTCGACGAGGCCGCGATGCGCAAGCTGTTGCAGCGCGCCCTGAGCGAAGACAAAGGTTTGGGCAAGCGCCAGTTGAGTCTCGGCGAAGAAGGTTTCAACATTCTGCTGAGCGCCGCCGATGGCGACGGGCGGCGCTTTCTCAACCTGTTGGAGAACGCCTCCGACCTTGCCGAAGACAACAGCGAGATCGGCGTCGACCTCCTGCAAAGCCTGCTCGGCGACACGCGGCGTCGTTTCGACAAGGGCGGCGAAGCGTTTTACGACCAGATTTCCGCACTGCACAAATCGGTGCGTGGCTCCAACCCCGACGGCGCGTTGTATTGGTTTGCGCGGATGATCGACGGCGGCTGCGACCCGCTGTACCTCGCGCGCCGCGTGGTGCGCATGGCCAGCGAAGACATCGGCAACGCCGACCCGCGTGCGCTGAGTTTGTGCTTGGCGGCGTGGGAAGTGCAGGAGCGCCTGGGCAGCCCGGAAGGCGAGTTGGCGGTGGCTCAGGCCATTACGTATTTGGCCTGCGCGCCCAAAAGCAACGCGGTGTACATGGGCTTCAAGTCAGCCCTGCGTGCCGCCGCCGAATACGGCTCGCTGGAAGTGCCGCTGCACCTGCGAAATGCGCCGACCAAGCTGATGAAACAACTCGGCTACGGTGATGAATACCGCTACGCGCATGATGAGCCGGACGCCTATGCGGCCGGTGAAGATTACTTCCCTGACGAGCTTGAGCCGCAACCGTTCTACCAGCCCGTGCCGCGTGGCCTGGAACTGAAGATCGGTGAAAAGCTCAGCCATCTCGCGCAACTTGATCGACTCAGCCCCAAACAGCGGAGAAAGTAGTGCTCAAGACGATTCTTGCCGTGTCCGCAGCCGGCATCGCTGGTACATTATTGCGTTTCGCCACCGGTACGTGGGTGAGCGCCAACTGGCCGAAGCATTTTTATGCGGCGACCCTGGCAGTCAACCTGGTGGGCTGCTTGATTATCGGGCTGTTGTACGGCTGGTTCCTGTTGCGCCCGGAAGTGCCGATTGAGATTCGCGCCGGCTTGATTGTCGGCTTTGTAGGCGGTCTGACGACCTTTTCATCCTTTTCACTGGACACGCTGCGCTTGCTGGAAAGCGGGCAGGCCCTGGTAGCGTTCGGTTACCTGGGTATCAGCGTGTTCGGCGGGCTGCTCGCCACGTGGGCTGGCCTGTCCTTGACCAAACTTTGATAAACGAGAGACCGACATGCTCGATTCCAAACTGTTACGTAGCAACCTTCAGGACGTAGCGGACCGCCTCGCATCCCGTGGCTTTGCCTTGGATGTTGCGCGCATCGAAGCGCTGGAAGAACAGCGCAAGACCGTCCAGACCCGCACCGAAGCACTGCAGGCTGAGCGTAATGCGCGTTCCAAATCCATCGGTCAGGCCAAGCAGCGCGGTGAAGACATCGCGCCGTTGATGGCCGACGTCGAGCGGATGGGCACTGAGCTGTCCGACGGCAAAATCGAGCTGGATGGCATTCAGACCGAGCTGGATTCGATCCTGCTGGGCATTCCCAACCTGCCGCACGACTCCGTGCCGATTGGCGAAGACGAAGACGGCAACGTTGAAGTGCGCCGCTGGGGTACGCCGAAGACCTTTGATTTCGAGATCAAGGACCACGTTGCATTGGGTGAGCTGACCGGCGGCCTGGATTTTGAAACCGCTGCCAAAATGTCCGGCGCACGTTTTGCCTTGCTGCGTGGCCCAATCGCGCGGATGCACCGTGCACTCGCGCAGTTCATGATCAACCTGCACACCGCCGAGCACGGTTACGAAGAAGCCTACACGCCGTACTTGGTGCAGGCGCCAGCGCTGATGGGCACCAGCCAGTTGCCGAAATTCGAAGAAGACCTGTTCAAGATCAGCCGCGACGGCGAAGCCGACCTGTACTTGATTCCGACCGCCGAAGTGTCGCTGACTAATATCGTGTCTGGCGCAATTCTCGATGCCAAGCAACTGCCGCTGAAGTTCGTCGCCCACAGCCCGTGCTTTCGCAGTGAAGCCGGTGCCTCCGGTCGCGATACGCGTGGCATGATCCGCCAGCACCAGTTCGACAAGGTCGAGATGGTGCAAGTGGTTGAACCGTCGACGTCGATGCAAGCGCTGGAAGGCCTGACTGCCAATGCCGAGCGCGTGCTGCAACTGTTGGAGCTGCCATACCGCGTTCTGGCGCTGTGCACCGGCGACATGGGTTTCAGCGCCGTGAAAACCTACGACCTTGAAGTGTGGGTGCCGAGCCAGGACAAGTACCGCGAGATTTCGTCGTGCTCCAACTGCGGTGATTTCCAGGCCCGTCGCATGCAGGCGCGTTTCCGTAACCCGGAAACCGGCAAGCCGGAACTGGTGCACACCCTCAACGGTTCGGGCCTGGCCGTAGGCCGTACCTTGGTAGCCGTGCTGGAAAACTACCAGCAGGCTGACGGTTCGATCCGCGTACCTGAAGTGCTCAAGCCTTACATGGCGGGCGTTGAGGTCATCGGTTAAATGGAATTTCTGCCGCTGTTTCATAACCTGCGCGGCAGTCGTGTGTTGGTCGTCGGCGGTGGGGAAATTGCCTTGCGCAAATCCCGCCTGCTGGCCGACGCCGGTGCATTGCTGCAGGTGGTTGCGCCACAGATCGAAGACCAGTTACGTGAGCTGGTGCTGCGCAGTGGCGGGGAACTGTTTTTGCGCGGTTATCAGGAGGCCGACCTTGACGGTTGCACCCTGATCATCGCCGCAACCGATGACGAGCCGCTCAACGCGCAAGTGTCCAGCGATGCCAAGCGCCGCTGCGTTCCGGTCAACGTGGTGGACGCGCCAGCCTTGTGCAGCGTGATCTTCCCGGCGATTGTCGACCGTTCGCCGTTGGTGATTGCAGTGTCCAGCGGCGGCGATGCGCCGGTGCTGGCGCGTTTGATCCGCGCCAAACTGGAAACCTGGATTCCGTCCACCTACGGCCAACTGGCCGGGTTGGCGGCGCGTTTTCGTGCGCAGGTCAAAGCGTTGTACCCGGATGTGCAGCAGCGTCGTGCGTTTTGGGAAGAGGTTTTCCAAGGCCCGATTGCCGACCGCCAGTTGGCCGGGCAGGGCGCTGAAGCCGAGCGTCTGTTGATCGACAAGGTCAACGGTGCGCCCCCACACGCGCCGGGCGAGGTTTACCTGGTGGGCGCAGGCCCGGGTGATCCCGACCTGTTGACCTTTCGCGCCCTGCGCCTGATGCAGCAAGCCGACGTCGTACTCTACGACCGCCTGGTAGCCCCGGCGATACTTGAGCTGTGCCGTCGCGACGCCGAGCGGGTGTATGTCGGCAAGCGTCGTGCTGAACACGCGGTGCCGCAGGACCAGATCAACCAGCAATTGGTGGACCTGGCCAAACAAGGCAAACGCGTGCTGCGCCTCAAGGGCGGCGACCCGTTTATCTTTGGCCGTGGTGGCGAAGAGATCGAAGAGCTGGCGGCGCATGGCATCCCGTTCCAGGTGGTACCGGGGATTACCGCGGCCAGTGGTTGTGCGGCGTATGCCGGGATTCCGCTGACACATCGCGATTACGCGCAATCGGTACGTTTCATCACCGGGCATTTGAAGAACGGCACATCGGATCTGCCGTGGCGAGACCTGGTGGGACCGTCGCAGACCCTGGTGTTCTACATGGGCCTGATCGGCCTGCCGGTCATCTGCGAACAGCTGATCAAACATGGCCGTGCGCCAGATACGCCGGCGGCGTTGATCCAGCAAGGCACCACGTCCAACCAGCGTGTGTTTACCGGCACCCTGGCGGATTTGCCACGCATGGTCGCGGAGCACGAGGTGCATGCGCCAACACTGGTGATCGTCGGCGAAGTGGTGGTGTTGCGCGAAAAACTGAAATGGTTCGAAGGCGCCCAGTCTCAAGTCTGAGATTCACAAACACCTCCCACCTTGGAACGCATTCCAAGGTGGGAGGGGGCTTGCTCCCGATGAGGCTCTCAAGCCCACACCATCAGTCGGATCAGCCCCAGACGCCTTGACCGCCCAAGCGCTGCCGATCATGCCCTGCATCAAACTGTTGCAACGGCCCCTTGGGCACAATCCCCGTCGGGTTAATCGTCCGGTGGCTGGCGTAGTAATGCCCCTTGATGTGCTCAAAATCCACCGTCTCGGCCACGCCTGGCCACTGGTACATCTCCCTCAACCAGTTCGATAAGTTTGGATAATCGGCAATCCTGCGCAAGTTGCACTTGAAGTGGCTGTAATACACCGCATCAAAGCGAATCAGCGTGGTGAACAGTCGCACATCGGCTTCGGTCAGGTATTCCCCGGCCAGATAACGGTGGTTATCCAGGTGCTGCTCCAGGTTATCCAGTTCGGCAAATACATCATCAAACGCGCTTTCATAGGCTGTTTGCGAGGTCGCGAAACCCGCGCGGTACACGCCATTGTTGACGGCGGGGTAGATGCGCTCGTTTAGCGCGTCGATGCTTGGGCGCAGGGCCTCGGGGTAAAAATCCAGCGTATTGCCGGTCAGTTGATTAAACGCACTGTTAAACATGCGGATGATCTCCGCCGACTCGTTGCTGACGATGCGGTTGAGTTGCTTGTCCCACAGCACTGGCACCGTGACACGGCCGGTGTAGTCGGCGGTGTCGGCGGTGTAGCGCTGGTGCATGAATTGGAAGTCATCGAGTTTATCGCCGCTGGCGCCGTGGGCCTTGTCGAAGGTCCAGCCGTTTTCCAGCATCAACCAACTGACCACTGACACGTCAATCAGGCTTTCGAGCCCTTTGAGTTTGCGCAGGATCAGCGTGCGGTGCGCCCAAGGGCACGCGAGCGAGACATACAGATGGTAGCGACCGGCCTCGGCCTTGAAGCCGCCGTCACCGCTTGGCCCAGGCTGGCCGTCGGCGGTCACCCAGTGGCGGCGTTGTGCCTGTTCGCGCTGGAAAGCGCCGTCTGCGCTACTTTCGTACCACTGGTCTTTCCAGTGTCCTTCGATCAGCAAACCCATGACTGGCTCCTTGGCTAATTAAGCGTTGGAGCCCAGTCTAACGGGCTGAGTTCGAACTAAAAGCGCAAAGAGCGCGGGTGAATGATCGATTAAATCGATTTGTTCCGAGCATCCCAGTATTGCTGAGCCAATTCGAACGCCTGCGCGCGTGGGTGGCCGAGGCCGCGCAAGGCCAGCGCCATGGTAGCGATCAGGGCCAATTGCGGGTAACTGTCTTCGACGTCACCGCGCCACAGCGCTTTTAAATGCTCGGGCTCAAGGCTGGCGGGTTTGACGTGACGTTGAGCGGCGAGGGCGGGCCACTCTTCGTCCCAGCTTTCGCCACCGGTGGTGCCGTACAGGTGGCTCGCAGCATCGGGGTTGATCTCGACTTCGCCGCCGTCGCCCTTGACCACAATCACGTTGTCGCCGAGCAGGCCGCTGGCATCGCGGTGCACGCCCTGATAACCCGGGTGGAAAATACTTTGCAGGCCGCAACGCGCGTTCAACGGATTGAGCAGGCGTGCCAGGGAATGGATCGGCGAGCGCAGGCCCAGCGTGTTACGCAAGTCGATCATGCGCTGCAGTTGCGGCGCCCAGTCGCCCAGCGGGATAAACGCCAGGTTGCCTTGTTCGAAAGCTGCCTGCACCTGCTGCCAATTACGGCACAGAGGTATCTGCAAGCCTTCCAGCAGTTGCTCGGTATACAGCCGCCCGGCCGTGTGTGCGCCGCCGCCGTGCATGAGGATACGCACGCCGTTTTGCGCCAGGCACTTGGCCGCGAGCAAATACCACGGCAAGTGGCGTTTTTTGCCCGCGTAGGTCGGCCAGTCAATGTCCACGTTCAGCGCCGGGGCGTTGAGGCGCTCACGCACCGCTTCGGTGAACCCTGCGAGTTCTTCCGGGCTTTCTTCCTTGTGGCGCAGCAGCATCAGGAACGCGCCGAGCTGGGTGTCTTCGACTTTTTCATCGAGCAGCATGCCCATCGCTTCACGCGCTTCTTCGCGGGTCAGGTTGCGCGCGCCGCGCTTGCCTTTGCCGAGGATGCGCACGAACTGCGCAAACGGGTGTTCGGCAGGGGTTTCAAGGGTCAGCGGAGCAAAGTCGGTCATAAGCAATTCGTCGGCCTGGGCAGGCCCGCCAGCTTGGCGGCGAGTTTGGCGGGAGTGCCGTTGAACAGTGTGTTGAGGTGCAGGCTGTTGCCCTTTTCCGGGCCGAGCTTTATGGCTGCGTACTTGATCAGGGGGCGCGTGGCAGGCGACAGCTGAAATTCGGCGTAGAACCCGCGCAGCAGCTCGAGAATTTCCCAGTGGTTCGCGGTCAGCTCCAGCGCTTCTGCGGCGGCCAGGGCGTTGGCGACGTCGGCGGACCAGTCATTCAGGTCGACGAGGTAGCCGTCCTTGTCCAGCGCCAGCGTGCGCTCGCCTACGGTCAATGTGTTCATAGCCAGGTGTTGACCTTGGCGTAGTCGATCGACAATTGCACAAAACCCGGGTAGTCGACGCTGTCGGCCCAATCCGGCAGGGGCAGGTTGCGCGCCTGCATGTCTTCGGCCAGCACAAACACCTTCACGCCTTTAGTCTGCAGGGCCGGGTTGTGCAGGCCGTAGGCGCCGTCGCCGCACAGCAGAATGGCGTCGTCGGCGCCGCACACGCGCAGGCAACTGGCCAGGCGGCTGTCGGTAAACGGGGAATGAGACACCACGTGTAAAGTCGACATCAGAGGGTAATCACCTGGTCGTAACGGTCAATCAGCTGGGCGATAGCCTCGCTGCTCAGAGGTTCGGCGCTGGCCGGGGCGGTGAGCCCGCGTTCGGCGAGGCTGTGGCTGCACGCGAACACTTCATCGATACCGAACAGGCCCAGCGCTTGCAGGTTGGCGCTGAGGTCTTTTTGCTGCACGGCCTTGGCGTTCTGATGCGGCGCCAACTGGAACACGCCATCGTCCAGAAACAGCAGGCCAATCGGCAGGTCAAACGCGCCACCGGCCAGCACGATATCCAGTGCTTCGCGCGCGCCCGGCCCGGCCCACGGTGGCTGGCGGCTGATCACCAACAAGGATTTGGACATGTCACGGCCCTCCAAAACAGATCAGACGGTCGGCGGCCTGGGCGGCGTCATGTAACTGCCCAAGGCCGGACAACGCCCATGGCGCATCCAGGTTCACCGCGCTGCGTTGGTAGCGTGTGGCTTCTTCGTTGTTGAGCACACCACGGCGCAAGGCGGCGGCGATACATACCACGCCGTCGAGCTGGTGCGCGCTGACGAACTCGCGCCATTGGCGGGCAATGTCTTGCTCATCCTGCGGCGTGACGATGGTATTGGCGGCGCTGTAAACGCCGTCCTGATAAAAAAACAGCCGCACAATCTCGTGGCCACCGGCAAGCACGGCTTGGGCGAACAGCAAGGCGCGGCGCGAGGAGGGCGCGTGGGCGGCGGAAAACAGCGCAATCGCGAACTTCATGGAACACTCTGCAAGAAAACGTCGGCCAATGATAAAGCCGCCGACGCGAAAAAGCCCGCCGTGATGAACGTGGGCGGCCCATCGAGGCTAACGGCGCGCGTCCAGGAACAAAAGCGCTTTTGTGGGAGCGGGCTTGCTCGCGATAGCATCAACGCAGTGTGCCTGATGGACCGAGGTGTCTGCATCGCGA
>NZ_VUAZ01000066.1 GCF_009296165.1 Pseudomonas kitaguniensis
TTTGGGTGATGGCTTATATCGGTTTCCTGCCGGGTTACCCACGGATTCAAGCCTGCGTGCGCCATCGTGGTTTAACGGGGTGCTTCTCAGATCAAGATCACAAGATCAAAGCAAGAGCACGGCGGCCCGAAAGCCGAGCTGATTAGGTTGAATGCAGAACAAAAGCAGTTTTGCATACATCGGCAGAGTGTCTGCTTTTTTTGCTTTTTGTGGGAGGGGGCTTGCTCCCGATAGCAGTTTTACAGTTGATACATGAATTGACTGACCCACCGCCATCGGGAGCAAGCCCCCTCCCACAGTTTGACCGAGTTCGGCATGTGATTTTGATCTAAAGGGCGGCGCCAGCCTGCAGGGTCAGCACTTCAAACCCATCCGCCGTCACCGCCACGGTGTGCTCCCACTGCGCCGACAAGCTGTTGTCCTGGGTCACCACCGTCCAGCCATCCTTCAGGCTGCGCACTTTTGAGCTGCCCTGGTTGAGCATCGGCTCGATGGTGAACACCATGCCTTCGCGCAATACCAGCCCGGTGCCGGGGCGGCCGAAGTGCAGCACCTGCGGCTCTTCGTGCATCTCGCGGCCAATACCGTGGCCGCAATACTCACGCACCACGCTGTAGCCGTTGGCGTGCGCATGGCTCTGGATCGCATGGCCAATATCGCCCAAGCGCGCGCCGGGCTTGACCTGGCGAATGCCCGCCCACATCGCCTCGAAGGTTTTTTCTACCAGCCGCTGTGCGTTGGGCGCCACCTTGCCGATCATGTACATCTTGCTCGAATCGGCGATGAAGCCGCCCTTTTCCAGGGTGATGTCGATATTGATGATGTCGCCGTCCTTGAGCACGTCCTTGGCGCTGGGCATGCCATGGCACACCACTTGGTTGATCGAGGTGTTGATGCAAAAGGGGTAATCGTATTGCCCAAGGCTGGCCGGGCGCGCTTTCAGGTCGTTACGGATGAACGCTTCAACCGCGCTGTCCAGCTCCAGGGTCGAGCGGCCAGCGGCGACAAAGCCGTCGAGCATGTTGAAGACTTGCGCGAGCAGGCGCCCGGATTCACGCATCACGGCCAGTTGTGCGGGGGTCTTGATCATCAAGCGCGCCCCCGGATCAGGTCGGGCTTGTCGAGCAACAACTTGTTGATCAGCTCGTTGTACGGCAGGTGCGGGTTGAGCTCGGCGAGCAGGCCGATCTTGATCCAGAACTCGGCCTGAGCGTTGATGGAACGGTCCATGGCGGCGCTGGCCAAGCGCAGTTGTTCATGCAGTTGATCGGTGATTTTGACGATGCCCATGCGCTTCACTGTGATAGGTGGATATACAAATCGTATACGTTTCGTATGCTCATGGTAAACCCCCTCCCACCCAATGGCTGCCTGTGGCGAAAGGGATTGCTCCCGTTGGGCTGCGCAGCGGCGCCAAAAATGCCACAGCAGCGAGTATCCGGATAGTTTGCTACATGTTGCAGAAACAATCGCCGCATGACATTGCGTTTAATAAAACCCTCAACGTTAAACGTTTAATCACAGCAGTTCGAAGATGATCTAAACATCGCAGAAAAACCTGCGCTAACGTTATATAACGCGGCCTGTTGCTTATGAAGAAAAGTTACAACGAGAGTGGATTTTGCCGAGTACGCTGATCAAGGTAAGCGTCTTCCAGGGTCGGCAAGACGTGGCAGGCAGACGCCTGCCGCACATAATTAATCTGTTGGCAGTCTCATAAAAGGAGAGGTTGGCCATGCTTTCGGAATTAGAACTTCGCAGCATTATTGAAGGAAGTTTCCTGCCCAAACGGTGCGAATGCACCAAGGCCGAAGATGCTTCGCTGACGATCAAGGTGTATGACGACCGTGACCGTGACCGAGTCGATTTGGAAGTCAAAGGTATAAACGCCGACAAACTCGACAGCAGCCGCGCTATTTGCAACCTGATCGCCGGTTTGCGCGAAGACCTCAAGCACAGCGCAGCACCCACTGTGCAAAGAATGGGCGCGCGCGGTTATCACTGATTACGCGCGGTTGTCGGTGTGCACTTGAGTCGTCGACAACCTGTGGGCCTGGACAAACGCCAGGCCCAGTATCAGTTCGGTTGCCACCGCCAGCAGGATTCCAGGGCCGGCGTTGCCATTGAGCCACTCACTGAACCCCAGCACAGCCAGTGCAAAGCAGCCGGTAGTAAACCCGCTGGTCAAGGCACTGCGCGTGTCGGAGCGGGGCGCGTGGCGAGCGCGATAAAACATGATGCCGATGGCCAGGAACAGCGCGGCATTACGGCGCGCCAACAGCTCGGCGGCGCTTGAGTATTCGACACTCCACAGCCACAACAGCAGGCCCGGGCGTAATCCCCAGAGCAGCGCGAGGGCGAAGCAAAGAAAGGCGGTGAAGGTGGCGAGGTTACGAAAACTCAGCGACATGGCGAATCCTTTCGGCCTTATGACAAGCCTGCAAGACTACGCGTTTGCACAGGGGCTTGTCGCCTTCCGTTGATTGCCTTAGTTCGGGGATTGCCTCAGTTCTGGAAATCGCAGGCGTCGGACATCTTCCGATAGCCCACATCTTCAACCTTGCCGGCTTTGTCGACGAACTTGATGTCGGCATTGATGACCTTGCACACAGGGGTGTCGGTCTCGTGCATGGCGATCACCTTGTCGATGTTTAAAGGCATGCCGTATTGATACGGCACCGGCTTCGTCACAGGCGCTTGGGTGTCCGCATGGGCCAGGCCCGATAGCGCCGCCAGGGCGAATGTGCTGCTAAAAAGTAAGGTACGCAGTTTCATGGCAGGTCTCCGCAAGTCTCGCCTGCGCATCAACACGATGCGCTGGCGGCCGCACGTGCCCTTGGGCGGTGAGTGCGGTCAACTTCACTGTCGACTGGCGGGATTAACCGTGGATTAATCTTGACCTGGCTGACAAAACCTTCATAAACGCGCGTTCAGCCCACTTGCTGACGATACGGCAGGTCTGGCCCGGTTTTGCCGCAGGTGAGGGCGGCGGCGCGGATGGCGAAGCCGAGCATGGCGTCGATCTGCGCACGCGTGAGCTGTTGCAGGCCGTCAACGGAATCCAGTTGGTGTTCGGTCAGCCAGGCAATCAGCGCGGCCTGGAAGGTGTCGCCGGCGCCGACCGTGTCGGCCATCACCACCGCGACCGCCGGTTGCGACCAACTGCCGTGCTGGCGACTGAATACCGTCGCGCCGTCGCCGCCACGGGTGAGGAACACCAGTTGGCAACGGTGCTGCAGCCAGCCTTGCAGCACGCTTTCGGGCGACTGATCGGGGTAGAGCAGGTGCAAGTCTTCATCGCTGACTTTGATCAGGTCGGCATGCTTGACCAGCTCGGCCACGCGGTCTCGCCACAGTTGAATATCCGGTTGCGGGTTGAGCCGCACGTTAGGGTCGAGGCTGATCAGGCGCTTGCCGCTTTCGCGCCGAACCAGGCTCAGCAACGTGTCGCCGATGGGCTGTACCACCAGCGAAAACGAGCCAATGTGCAGCCCGCGAATCTCATCGCCCAAGGCCGGCAAGTGCGCGACTTGCAGTTGGCGGTCGGCGCAGCCTTCGCCGCGAAAGCTATAGCGCGGTGAGCCATCGGCGCCCACGGCGACCATTGCCAGCGTGGTCGGCGCCGCGAATTCCACCAGAAATTGCGGGCTGACGCCTTCGTCCTTCAGCACTTGCTGCAAGCGTTGGCCGAGGAAGTCGTTGGACACCCCGCCGAACAGCCCGGCCTCAATGCCCAGGCGGCGCAAACCCACCGCTACGTTAAACGGTGAACCGCCGGCAATCGCCTTGTAATTGACCTTGGACGCCTGCCCGCTGGCGTCCTCCTCGCTGAAAAAATCGAACAGCGCTTCGCCACACACCAAATACATAGTCGTTCGCTCTTAAAGGGTTGCCACGAGTTGTTGATAGCGTGCGTAGGCCTGTTGATAGGCGCTTACGCTGGCGGCCACCGGCAGTGTACGGCTGGCCGGGTCGACGCTCACGCATTTGTCGCAGAGGCTGGCCAGCGACTCGCCGGACTGGCTCCACGCCGCCTGAATTGCCGCGCCCAGGGCGGCGGCTTCGCTTTGTTCGGTGCAGACCACTTCGGTGTTCATGATGTCGGCAACCATCTGCCGCCACACCGGGCTTTTCGAGCCGCCGCCGATCAGCCGGATACGCAGGCTTTGCAGGCCGGTCTGACGCAGCAGGTCGAGGCCATAACGCAGGCCGAAGGTGGTGCCCTCGACGCCGCGCGGCACAGGTTGGCGCGGGTCAGGTTGGTCATGGTCAAGCCGTGCAGGCTGCCGGTGGCGTGGGGCAGGGCGGGCACACGTTCGCCGTTGAAGAACGGCAACAGGCTCACGCCGTCGGCACCTATCGGCGCTTGCGCGACGAGGGCGTTGAACGCCGCCAGGTCGAGATCGAACAGCTCGCGAATCAGCGAGGTGGCGTTGGTCAGGTTCATCGTGCAGATCAACGGCAGCCAACCGCCGCTGGACGAACAGAAGGTCGCGACCGACGCTTGCGGGCTGACATTCGGCTGCTCGGCAAAGGCATACACGGTGCCGGATGAGCCGAGGCTCATGGTGATCACGCCGGGGGCGATATTGCCGGTGCCGATGGCGCCCATCATATTGTCGCCGCCACCGCTTGCGACAACGACGTTGGGGTTGATGCCCAAGCGCTCGGCGATGGCCGGCAGCAGCGTGCCGACGCTTTGGTGGGCGTCGATCAGCGGCGGCAACGCCGCTTCCAGGCGGCCGCTGGGGTCGATGTGATTGAGCAGCGCGACGTCCCATTCGCGGCTGCGCACGTTGAAATAACCGGTGCCTGAGGCATCGCCGTATTCGGCGACGGCGCGCCCGGTCAGCCAGTAATTCAGGTAGTCGTGGGGCAGCAGGATATGCGCGATGCGCGCGAAGATCTGCGGGTGCTGCTCGCGTGTCCAGAGCAGCTTGGACACGGTATAACCCGGTGCAATCGCCACGCCGAGGCGCGCAAGCGAACCGCTCTCGCCGCCAAGGTAATCCAGCAGGCGCTGGTTTTCGTCGGCGGTTTCGGTGTCGCACCACAGCTTGGCCGGGCGCAGTACCTGGCCTTGGTCGTCCAACAGCACCAGGCCGTGTTGCTGGCCGGAGACGCCGATACCGAGGATGTCCTGGCCATCGACGCCAGCGTCTTGCAAGGCGCGATGAGTGGCTTCGGTGAAGGCGTCCAGCCATTCCTGGGTGTGTTGTTCGCGCCGGCCATTGGCGCCGCTGATCAGCGTATGGCTGGCAGCGCCGAGGCCCAGCACCTTGCCGCTGGTGGCATCGAGGACGACGGCCTTGGTGCCTTGCGTGCCGCAGTCGATGCCGAGAAACAGGTTTTGCCGGGTCATGATGATTTGCTCAGCAGTATTATTATTGGGCGGTTAGCCCGGTCGACTGTGGGAGGGGGCTTGCTCCCGATTTCGGTGCATCAGTTATCAATCAGGTGGCTGACACAGCGCTATCGGGAGCAAGCCCCCTCCCACATTGTTACGCCGCTTGCTTCAACAGGGTGTTCAGGGTGTGGGTCACGCCGTGGTCACGCAAGCTGACAAAACACCGCTCGAACGCTGCCACAAACTCAGGCGAGTTGGGAATAGCTTTACCAAAAATCTCCTCCACGCCCAACAGGCGTTTACTGATCAGCGCATCATCACTCACCAAGCCCTGGCAGAACCCGGCGCGCGGGTCCGGGATGCTGTAGGCCACGCCGTTCTCGTCGACACCCTTGAGGTACAACGCCCACGCCGCCACCACCAACGCTGCACGCTCGGTCTCGCGCCCATCGGCGATCAAGCGGTTGATGGTCGGTACGGTGAACTTGGGAAACTTCGACGAGCCGTCCGAGCACACGCGCTCCAACTGGTCGGCAATCGCCTGGTTGGAAAAACGCTCCACCAGGGTTTGCTTATAGTCCGTGAGGTCGATGCCTGGCACCGGTGCCAGGTGCGGGGTCACGTCCAGGTCCATGTAGGCGCGCATATACGCCACAAACACCGGGTCGTTCATGGTCTCGTGCACAAACCGGTAGCCCTTGAGAAACCCCAGGTAGGTGAGGGCTAGGTGGCTGCCATTGAGCAAGCCGATTTTCATCTCTTCGTAGGGCGTGACGTCATCGGTGAACTGCACGCCGACCTTTTCCCAGGCCGGGCGACCGTTGACGAATTTGTCTTCCAGCACCCACTGCACAAAGGGTTCGCAGACCACCGGCCAGGCGTCGTCGATGCCGTGTTCGTCGTGCAGTTGCAGGCGGTGGGCGTTGCTGGTCATCGGCGTGATGCGGTCGACCATGGCGTTCGGGAAGCTCACGTTGGCCTTGATCCAGTCATGCAACTCGGCGTTGTGCAGGGCGGCGAAGGCCAGCAGCGCCTTGCGCGTGACGGCGCCGTTGTGCGGCAGGTTATCGCAGGACATCACGGTAAACGCCGGGGTGCCGGCCGCACGGCGTTGGGTCAGTGCGGCGCAGATAAAACCGAACACGGTTCTCGGCGCCTGCGGGTTCGCCAAGTCATGCTGGATTTGCGGCAGGTGGGCCATGAACTCGCCGTTGCTGTCGTCGATGCAGTAACCGCCCTCGGTGATGGTCAGCGAGACAATCCGAATCTGCGGATCGGCGAGTTTGTCGATCAGCGCCTGCGCGCTGTCCTCGGCCAGCAGCATGTCGCTGAGGGCGCCGATCACGCGCACTTCGGTGTCGTCGGTGTCACCCAGCTCGTACAGGGTGAACAGGTAATCCTGGCTGGCGAGGTCATCGCGGGCCTTGCGGTCTTCGCTGCGCAGGCCGACGCCGCAAATGCTCCAATCGAGGCCAACGCCCAAGTTCATCAGCGCATCGGTGTAATACGCCTGGTGCGCGCGGTGAAAACCGCCGACGCCGATATGCGCGATGCCTTGGGAGGTGCTGGCGATTGAATAGGTGGGCAGTTGGACTTCGGGCGCCAGTTGGGTGAGGGTCTGTGTGTTCAATTTCATCGGTAAATACTCAGGCGGCAGCGCGCAATGGGCGGGCCACGGCGACGCCTTCAGCGTCGAACAGGTGGCATTGGGTCGGGTCCAGGTACAACTGCAGTGTTTCGCCATATTGGCTGGCCATGTCGCCACGAATGCGCAGCGTCAACGGCTCTTTGCTCGCGGTGATGACGTGGCAGAACGTGTCACTGCCCAAGCGCTCGCCGACATCGGCGGTGACGGTCAGCGTGGCTTGGCCGGGCGTGGCGATTTCCAGGTGTTCCGGGCGAATGCCGAGGGTGACCGGGCTGCCGACACTCAAGGTAGCGCTGCTCAGCGGCAGGCTGATGCGGCCGCCGGCGTCCAGTTCGAGTTCGCAGCCTTGGGCATCGACTCGTGTGACCTTGCCTTTGAGAAAGCCCATTTTCGGCGTGCCCAAAAAGCCCGCCACAAACAGGTTGGCCGGCTGGTGGTACAGCTCCAGCGGTGAGCCGACTTGTTCCACGCGGCCGCTGTTGAGTACCACTACTTTGTCGGCCAGGGTCATGGCTTCAACCTGGTCGTGGGTCACGTAGATCATCGTGGCTTGCAGTTCTTTGTGCAGGCGCGACAGCTCCAGGCGCATCTGCACGCGCAGCGCGGCGTCGAGGTTGGACAGCGGCTCATCGAACAGGAAGATCTTCGGGTTACGCACAATCGCCCGGCCAATGGCCACGCGCTGGCGCTGGCCGCCCGAGAGCTGCTTGGGTTTGCGCTCCAGCAACGGGCCAAGCTCAAGGATGCGCGCGGCTTCGTTGACTTTGCTCTCGACAACTTTTTTGTCGACGCCGGCCAAATCCAGGGCAAACGACATGTTCTTGCGCACGCTCATGTGCGGGTACAGGGCGTAGGTCTGGAACACCATGCCAAATCGCGTTTGGCCGGGGTGACTTCGGTGATGTCGCGGCCATCGAGTTCGATGGTGCCTTCGCTGACTTCTTCCAGGCCGGCGATCAGGCGCAACAGGGTCGATTTACCGCAGCCCGACGGGCCGACGAAGACCACGAATTCTTTGTCGTTCACTTCCAGGTCGATGCCCTTGATGATCGAAAAGCCTTCGAAGCCTTTTTGCAGGTTCTTGATTTTCAGGTTGGCCATGGGATGGGCCTCCACGTCTAAATGCGTTTTTGTTAGAGAGAAGCCGTTACTTCACCGCGCCGAACGACAAACCGCGCACCAGTTGTTTCTGGCTGATCCAGCCAAAAATCAGGATCGGCGCACAGGCCAGGGTCGACACGGCAGACAATTTGGCCCAAAACAAGCCTTCGGGGCTGGAGTAGGAGGCGATCAGCGCAGTCAGCGGCGCCGCATTCGAGGAGGTCAGGTTGAGCGACCAAAACGCCTCGTTCCAACACAGGATCAGCGACAGCAACACCGTGGACGCCAGGCCACCCTTGGCGATGGGCAGCAGCACGCGGACCATTTCCTGCCACAGCGTGGCGCCATCCAGGCGGGCGGCTTCGAGGATGTCTTTAGGGATGTCCTTGAAGTAGGTGTAAACCATCCACACCACAATCGGCAGGTTGATCAGCGTGTAGATGATGATCAGCGCGATGCGCGTATCGAGCAGCCCCATGCTTTTGGCGAGCAAGTAGATCGGCATCAGCACGCCCACCGGCGGCAGCATTTTGGTGGAGAGCATCCACAGCAGCGTGCCCTTGGTGCGTTTGGTTTCGTAGAACGCCATGGAGTAGGCGGCCGGCACCGAAATCAGCAGGCACAGGGCGGTGGCGCTGAACGAAATCAGCACCGAGTTCCAGGCGTAGCTGAAGTAATTGCTGCGTTCGTTGATGTGCAGGTAGTTCTCCAGCGTCGGCGTGAAGATAAACTGCGGCGGCGTGGCGAACGCATCGATTTCAGTTTTGAAGCTGGTCAGCACCATCCAGAAGATCGGGAAAAAAATCAGGATCGCGATGGCCCAGGCCAGCGTGCCCAGCAACAGGCTTTGCAGGCGGCGAGATTGTTGAAGCGTCATGGCGCGGCCCTCAAGGCTTGTCAGTCAGGTTTTTGCCGATCATCCGCACCAGGATGATCGCCGCGATGTTGGCGATAACCACGGCAATCAAGCCGCCGGCCGAGGCCATGCCCACGTCGAACTGCACCAGCGCCTGGTTGTAGATCAGGTACGCGAGGTTGGTCGAGGCGTAGCCCGGGCCACCATTGGTGGTGGTGAAGATTTCGGCGAACACCGAGAGCAAAAAGATCGTTTCGATCATCACCACCACGGCAATCGGGCGCGCCAGGTGGGGCAGGGTCAGGTGCCAGAAAATTGCGATGGCGCCAGCACCGTCCAGGCGCGCGGCTTCCTTCTGTTCCTGGTCGAGGGACTGCATGGCGGTCATCAGCAACAGGATCGCGAAGGGCAGCCACTGCCACGACACAATGATGATGATCGACAGCAACGGGTAGTGCGCCAGCCAGTCCACCGGCTGCGCGCCGAACAACTTCCACACGGCCGCGAGCACGCCCGACACCGGGTGAAAAATCAGGTTCTTCCAGATCAGCGCACCGACGGTGGGCATGATGAAGAACGGCGAAATCAACAGCACGCGTACTATGCCGCGGCCAAAAAACTCACTGGCTTCGAGCAGGGCGCTGATCAACACGCCGAACACCACGCTGATCAACAGCACACTGCCGACCAGCAACAGGGTGTTGGTGGCGCCCGGCAAAAAGCCCGAGTCGGTGATGAAGTAAGTGAAGTTTTCCAGCCCCACAAATTCGTTTTCGCCGGGGTAGAGCAGGTTGTAGCGGATCAGCGAAAAGTACAGCGTCATGCCCAGCGGCACGATCATCCACAGCAACAGCATGGCGACCGAAGGGGTGACGAGAAACCAGCCGGGGTTGGCCAGGCGGTTTTTGCGCGGCGTGTCCGGGGCAGTTGTTTGCACTTGGGCAGCGGAAGTATTCATGGTGATCAGGACCAGTCAGGTACATACAGAACGAGAATCGAAGCGCGGTCAGTGTGGGAGGGGGCAAGCCCCCTCCCACATTTGACTGTGGCAGGCGCGGATTACTTGGGATAACCCGCCCGCTTCATTTCACGCTCGGTGGTGGTCTGCGCGGCGCTCAAGGCTTGATCCACCGTTTGCTGACCGGTCAGCGCGCCCGAGAAGAACTTGCCGACCTGGGTACCAATCGCCTGGAACTCGGGAATGGTCACCAACTGGATACCGATGTACGGCACTGGCTTGAGGGTAGGTTTGGTCGGGTCCGCTACTTTCAGCGATTCCAGGGTCACTTTGGCGAATGGCGCCGCCTTCATGTACTCATCGCTGTAGGTCGACTTGCGTGTACCCGGCGGCACATTCGCGATGCCATCGGTCTTGGCCACAAGCTGGCTGTATTCTTTGGACGTGGCCCAACTGCTGAACACCTTGGCGGCGTCCTTGGCTTTAGAACTGGTCGGTATCGCCAGGCTCCACGAGTACAGCCACGACGTACCCTTGTCGGTCGTTTCGTGCGGGGCAAAGGTGAAGCCGACATGCTCGGACACTTTGCTTTGGGTTTTGTCGGTGACGAACGAGCCGGCCACGCTGGCATCCACCCAGATCGCGCACTTGCCGCTGTTGAACAGCGCCAGGTTTTCGTTGAAACCATTACTGGAGGCACCCGGCGGGCCGGATTTTTTCATGTTGTCGACGTAAAAATTCAACGCGTTTTTCCACTCGGGACCGTTGAATTCCGGTTGCCACTTCTCGTCGAACCAGCGCGCACCGTAGCCGTTGGCCAGGGTAGTGATCAGCGCCATGTTCTCACCCCAACCGGCTTTGCCGCGCAGGCACAGGCCGTACTGCTCTTTGCTTTTGTCGGTGAGTTTTGCCGCGTACTCACTGATCTGCGTCCAGGTCGGGTGTTCGGGCATGGTCAGCCCGGCGTCCTTGAACAGGTCGGTGCGGTAATAGGTGATCGAGCTTTCGGCGTAGAACGGCAGGGCGTACAGCGAGCCTTTAACCGACAGGCCGTCACGCACCGAAGGGAACACGTCGTCGAGGTCGTAGGACGCCGGCAGGTCCTTCATCGGCTCCAGCCAGCCCTTGGCGCCCCACAGTGCAGCTTCGTACATGCCGATGGTCAACACGTCGAACTGCCCGCCCTGGGTGGCGATGTCAGTGGTCAGGCGTTGGCGCAGCACGTTTTCTTCGAGCACCACCCAGTTCAGCTTGATCTCGGGATGCTCGGCCTCGAAGGTTTTCGAGAGCTTTTGCATGCGGATCATGTCGCTGTTGTTGACGGTGGCAATGGTCAGGGTTTGCGCGCCAAAGCTGACGGCGCTGAGGGTCATGCATGCAGTCATGCACGTAGAGGCAAGCAGAGCTTTTGCTGTGAACTTCATTGCGCACTCCATTTCTGCGCCCAGGGGCTGCAGAAGGACAGTTATTGTTGTTGTGTCTCCCAAGGCAACTGGAAGAGTGTGCGTTGATTACAGCCTTGAAATGAGCATATGACAAATCCTTGGGCGCACTTTCACTGATACTTTTTTGCACTCGGGCGGCAGCGCATTGCAGGCGTGCCTTCTCGACAAACCTGAAAGTACAGGGCCCGCGTTTAACACCGCAGGAGCCGTTCCAACCGGCTTCTGCGGGTGACAGAGAGCCTGGATTAATCGGCGAAGTCGAATACATCCCGGATCTGCGCGGTGTTGAACACGCCTTTGCCCGTGCCTTCAATTAACGTGAATGTGCCATCCGGGTTAATATCAACCCCCAGTGAACTGGCGATCGTAGTCTCTACACCAGGTTTTCTGAGGAGGGCCAGCAGCGGTTTTTTCCCCTGGTACTCTTGCCCCAGTACAACGCCCATGCCTACCGCAGATTGTGAGTCGATACCGCCGACGAATATCACCTTGCCGCCATCGGCAAGCGACTCATTCAGTGTTTGCAGTAGCTGATAAGTGTCATTGTCAAATAAACCGAACTCCAGATTGCTGCCGGTCAGGTGCATTAATGTGCGTTTCTGATAAACCCCGTCCTTCAGGTCAGTCAGCACCGCCAGTGCGGAGCAATCTGTGAGGCTGCGAGTTGACAGCACCGAGTGCGCGTCTTCAGCGGTATGCGAGTAACCCATCAGTACTTCAACTGGCTTGATAGGCGCAGGCTTGATCTTCGGTGTTCCAAAGGTCCGCGGTTGATAATCGACCCTGGTTTTATAGATCACCGGCTTGTCATCACTGCCGATATTGAGCTCGACTTCCGTGCCGTTATCTTTGAAGACATTGAACTCGATATCCCGATCAGCAAGCTTGCGGTTCAGTTCTGCTTCAGCCATGCGGTGGATCTCAGGGTCACTGAGGTTTGCATAGTTTTTGCGGTAACGTGCCGAGGCGTCTTCGTAGACCTTGAATGGATCTTCATCGCCAACGCCCATGTAGTCTGTAATGATTTCCTGCTCAAAACCCTTTACGCGCGCACCTGTGAGTGTACTGAGTTTCGCCGCGAGAGACTGTTCACCGCCGTTGCCGGAGTAGCAGGCTAATAACCGCACATCGCTATAGTCTCGGATGTCTATGCCGCGCGCCAACAATTCCTGGTCAATGTCTTCTGCCTCGTAATGCTTGCCATCTTCTCCAAAGATGTGTGCAGCTTGCTCACCTATGGGTTTCTCACCGTGGCCCATGATATTGAGGCGTTGCTTGCCGTTGTAGGTGTCCACAAAGACTTGAACGTCGCCGGCAAGCGGTTTGATATCCGCAGGACCTCCCAGGACAATGCGGTTATTGGACGCTGGAGTGGGCGTTGCCACCTCATCCACCAATAGGCTGCCGCCGGTTGCTGGCCTTGGTGAGAGGGTTGTGGATGGTTCAGGCAGTGATCGCGCCTTGAAATGGATCAACAACGTCGCAACGTTGACCAACAGATCTGCCAGCGCCGCCTCTTTGCTTGTCGAACGCTCATCGCCCAGAACCTCCAAGTCGTTGATGATGCCCTCTGCCTGCAGCAGCAAGCCGAGCACGGCGCCAGGGCCGCGCAGCACTGGCAACAGCGCATTGAGTAGCAGGAAACCTCCTGTCTTGAGGGACGCCCACCGGCTTTGCGCGTCGGATGTCGATTGTTGTCCGGCCAGGGAGATCAAGCTGTGGGCATTCGCCTCGTACAGGTATTCCATCAGTTTGCCCTCTTGCAGCGTTTGCTGCAGGCGGCTGTCCACGGCCAAGGGGACGGTCTCGTTGAGGGAAACGGACCCCAGGTTGAGCCCGAACAGCACAACGTTAGAGTGTTTAAAACCGTTACCGCTGTAGAGTTGTCGCGTATTTTCGTCAGGTAACCAGGCCAGGGTGTCTTTTTGTAGCTTGCCTGGCGTCTGGATGGCTTCCAGCAGAGCCTCGCGAGTAGCAAATTGCAGAAGCGGCGCATCGGCAATCAGCGGACGATACAAAATATGCGGGCCGGTTGTGCTGTCTTTGGGTTCGATCAGGTAAGCGCCTTCAACCACATCGGTTTTGCCAGTGGGCTTATTATCGAAAGCCAATGGCCGGATGACGATTTCCTTGCTGTCTACGGTCTTGGGGCCTGGCCCCGGCGTGAGTATCTCCTGGATGTACCGGAACCCCGTGTTGTTGAAACCGGCTTTTCCCGTGATGCTAAGCTCCAGCGCTTTGAGCTGCAGCTCGATGGGCACTTGCTGGACAAACAGCGATCGGCGTTCGGCCATTTTGGCCGGGTCGTCGAGTAGTTTTTCCTTGAGTAACGCGGGGTAGTTTTTGCCGATGTCGAGGTCGGTAACCAGTTGCTTGAGCACGCCCTCTTTCTCAAGTGCGGGCACCCGGATTCTGACTTCTGCAGCGTTTTCATCTTTGAACCCTGGCTTGAAAAAAACCTCGATCTGACCATTAGGCAGCCCCGACAGGTTATTGAGCAGCATGTCAGTCAGGCTCATGGTTTGGCGCTCGATAAAGCCAGAGCCCAGTGTCCCGTAAGCCACTTTAAAGACCACCTCCAGTTTCTCGGCTGCGTGCTGCGTCAGTTTCTTGTTTTCGGGCAGCAGGTCGAACTGCTGCTGCGCAAACGTATGGATGTCTTTGATGTCGCTGTTGTACGCACGGCCTTTGTTACGTTGTATGAAGCTTGCCAGCCCCTGGCTGAGCTCATGCATCACAAAACGTTCGGCTTCGCCGGCATTACTCATCCAGTCGGGCAGCCTGGTTTTTACGGGCGTCGGGTTCTGTGCACCCATCGGTAGTGGCGGGTTGAACAGGCTGTTGCCTTGATGCTGCTTGATGAGGGTTTGGGCTTGGGTGTCGAACATATTACCGGTGAGTTCCCGCCGGACAAGGCCTGCCTTTTCGACGTCATCCCAGGCCTCATAAGCGCTGATTTTTCCACTGGGCTCCACTAGCAAGAGGATGCCGCGGTTTGATTGTGCCAGGTATCGATGAATCACCATGTTCGGCGTAGAACCGCCCAAGGAATAGACGGTGGCACCCGATGAATTGGGGTCAAGTGGCGCGGGCCGCGTCGATCCTTCGGGATGCCTCACGACCATGTCCACGGTTTTACGTTGCTCGTCATCCAAACCGGGCTGTTTCAGGCTCGCCAGTTGCAGGTTGCTGCGCAGCATATGACTGATCAACGTACGACGGCTGCCGCTGAAGACGCTGTCGGCATTGGTCGGACTGCTGAACGCCGGTTTGCTCCAATAGTCGCGCGAATCAGCCTCGTAGGCTGTGTTCAGACGGGACGGCAACGCACCGATGAGACCGCTTATGGCTGACAAATCGAGAGCGAGTGGGGTGTCGGCAGCGGTGCCCGTGCGGGCCAATAAATCAGGGCGAGTGTCAAACGCCCTGGCGGTGCTGGTGAAGTTCGGGGCCTCAGCGCCGGCCAGGTAGCCCAAGGCAAGCGTCATCAATTGTGTTCGCTTAACGCTCCCAGGGTTGTCCGGGTCGGGTGTTTCAATGGCGATTTGGTTAACGTCGACGTCCAGTGACGGGGCGGCCTGCTTTATCCGCTCGCTGAGCAATCGCGCGACCACCGAGTACACGTTGGGCTCGCCGGCAAACTGGCGGCGTGCAATAGCGGCCATCGGGTCGAGGACAGGGCTGGGCTTTTCAGTCGGCGGCGCAGCCTCCGCCGGTTTAGTTGTGCTTGGGTTTGCGAGCGTCTGGATGGCGGCGCGTTGCCGTTGCTGGACCGCGCGGGAACGTTCGTTGGTTGGCGGGGTGTCTTTGCTCAATGCGCGAAAGCCGTTGCGAGTGAGCGTTGAGGCGTGTGTGAGCACGCCGACCAAGGTGTCGTTATTGCCCGGCTCGGCGTAAAACCGGGTTATCCAGGCGAGGCTGATCTGCGCGTCTTTGCCTGGCGGTAGCTGTGTGTTGCGCAGGGTTTGCCCCAGGGTTGAGTGTTCAGGTATCTCAGACAGTGCAAAGCCGGTGCGCGGGCCTTTGCCGTAACGCGCCATTTCGGGCCTGAGGCTTAACAAGGCACTGCTGCACATTCTGGCCAGTTCCCGATCAGCGTCCTCAACCAACGGCGCAGGCTTGTGTTGCGCAGGGGAGAGAAGCTCGGGATTCAATGCGATTTCCCCGGCAAAACTTTCTATCGCTTCGCGTTGTTGTTCTCGGATGTGCGAATAAGCCGGACGGTTAAACTCGGGTGCCTTGGAGTCAGGCTCACGCAGCGCGTTGAAGGTGTGGTGGTCTTGCTGTTCGCTGATCAAGCGCAGGATCTGCGCTTGTATGCCGCCTGGGCGTACGCCGTAGAAGTTGCCTATTACCTCGGCAGAGGCACGGTTTGCGCCGGTATATTCGATCGGGCCAAGCTGCGAGGAGAACGCTTGCGCGGCGGCGCTAACCGCTGCAGTGGCCTGTTCATAACCCGTATCGTATGTGCTGAACGTGGCAAACTTGCCGCGTGCAACACAATCCATAACCCATCCTGACTGAGTGTTCAGTTTGAGGGTTGACGTATCAATGTTGTGTTTACTGGCGAAACTTGCAAAAGGTTCGCTTTGAATCGCATGGGTGAGCTGAGCCCATGCTCTACCGAACGTTGAGACGGCAGGAAGATCGGAAATAAAAGGGCTCCGCAGCGGGGACTTCCTTCCAGCGGGATCGGCAATGACTTGATCCATCAAGACAGCGCTATGCAGGGAGGAGAGGGCTGCATCGCCTGCTCTGATGAGTGCTGTTGCGGCTTTTGTGGTCCCCAGACCCACCACCGGGCTGCTACGTTTAGTCCTTGCATGATCAGTAGAGGCTATTTCGGATTGAGCTTGAAGGTGGGTAGCTGAAGAGGGGAGCGGGCTGTAGCGTAATGGCTCGATTCTCATGAGGACGTTTTCCCGGGCGGTGCGACAGCTGACGTGTACGCAGTCGTTATCGAATGCGTAGATCGCGGATAAGCTTCGTGGAAACTTATCTTTTAACCGTAGGGTTATTGGTCATGAGAGGGCGGGCGTTCACTTCGAGCTGTTACAGCGTGTGAGCCGCGCCAGAGTATGTTTGCGGCAGGGCGCCGTGCATGAATGGGCCGTTGGGGCGTGCAACTAGGCCAAATTCTGCTCGGTCAAACGCTGCACGGCCAGACGGCGGTAATGGGAAGGCGTCATGCCCTTGAGCTGCTGAAAGCGCCGGTTGAAATTGGAGATGTTGTTGAAGCCTGACTCAAAGCACACATCCGTGACCGCTTTGTCGCCGTCCGCGAGCAATTCGCAGGACTTGCTGATGCGCAACCGGTTAACAAACTCGATAAACGTGCGCCCGGTGGCTTGTTTAAACACCCGTGAGAAATAGGTGGGCTTCATCCCCAGGTAGTCCGCGACTTCCTCCAGCGGCAATTCGCGCGCGTAATGCGCAAAAATATAGTCCACCGCGCGGTTAGTGCGGTCGATGCTGTGTTCGTCGGCCAATTGCGGCGTGGTCACGCCCGACAGCAACTGGTAGTCCTCACACGCGCTCAACACTTCCAGCAAGATAAAAAAGTGGCCCAAGCGCGCCATGCCTTTGGCGTCCTCGATACGTTGCATCAACCTGATGGCCTGCGCGATGGTCTTTTTGCAGCGGAATTCGATGCCGTAGTGCGCGCGCTCCAACAGCGGCGCCAAGGTTTTTAGTTCGGTAAAAATCTGGCTGCCGCCCTCAAACACCTCATCGGTGAAATTCACCAGCATGTCGCGTTTGGGCACCACTTCGTCTTCGCCCACCTGGCTGATCCAGTTGTGGGGCAGGTTGGGGCCGGTCAGGAACAGGCTTTCCGGGTAGAAGTTGCCGATATAGTCGCCAATAAACACTTTGCCCGAGCTGGCGACGATCAGGTGCAGCTCGTATTCCTTGTGAAAATGCCAGCGCACCAGCGGGCACGGGAAACCGTGTTGACGATAGATGATCGACAGGCCGTTGTGATCGTCCATCAGCTCGTAGGAAGGGTCGGTGATTCGCGCTGCTCGGGTCATGCTGCCGTCGCTTTATTGTGGTTTCTGCACAGGATAATGCCCCCTTGCGCGCGACCTCGCCAGCGTCGGGGGTTAGACGGTGCGGTTTTTCGCCTCGATCCACTGCGACATGTACTGCGTACTCTTGTGCGCGTGATGGCGCAGCATGCTGCCGGTGAAATTGTGCAGGCGATGGCGGGCGAGGTCCTTGCGGCAGCGCTCCAGGCATTCTACCAGCGCCGGGCCATGCACCGCGTAGGCGTAGCGCCGCGCCAGCAACTGGCGCCCGTGTTGCTGCGCCTCGGTCCAGCGCTCGCGGTCTTGATACAGCGCCACGGCGGCGGCGGCGAGGGCCGGCGCAGTGTGTTCGATTGCGCCTGGCCACGGCTGCTCATCACCCATGGCTTCGGCGCCGATCGGCGTGGTGATATTCGGTGTGCCGCAGAGCATTGCATCCACCAGCTTGCCCTTGATGCCGGCGCCAAAGCGCAGCGGGGCCAGGCAAATACGCGCGGCGCTCATCACCTGCAGCGCGTCTTCGGCCCAGTTCATCACGTGAAAACCTTGCGCCGGGTTATGCAGCGCGGTGGCTTTGGGCGGCGTGTAGGCGCCGTAGATATGCAGCTGCGCGCCCGGCAACTGTTGACGGATCAGCGGCCACAGGCGGTTTTTCATCCATAACACCGCATCCCAGTTGGGCGCGTGGCGGAAGTTGCCGATGCTGAGAAAATGCGCACGTTCTTCAAAGCGCGCAAAGGCTGCGCAGGCGGCTCAAGCATCAGCGGGCACCAGTGGAGCAGGGCGGCAGGTACGTTGAAGTGCTCGGTGAGCAGGCGAATTTCCACGTCCGAGATCATCAGGCTGATGTCACAGCGGTAAATCGCCGCGATTTCGCGCTTGGCCAGGTCAGTGTCGGCCATCAACTGGAACGTCTGCTGCAGTGCCGGGCTGAACAGCGCGTTGAAATCATCGGCGTCCGGGGCGGCCTTGAGGTGGTCCTTGAGGCGCTGGTGGCGTGCGTCGCGCAGGCTTTGCAGGTCGGAGGTTTCCAGCACCCGCAGGGCGCCAGGGCAACACTGTTCGACCCGCCAGCCGAACTGTTCCTCCATCATGAAGCGGTCGAACAGCACAATGTCCGGGGCCAGTTCGCGAATAAAATCGTCGAAGCTGCTGTTGTTGAGTTCAATCGCGCATTCAGTGATACCGAGTGCCGGCAAGTCGGCCTTGTGCTCGCCAATCGTCGCCGGGCTGCTGAAGGTGATCGCCCAGCCGCGGTCCAGAAAACTCTGCAGAATCTGCATCATGTGCCCGCCTGCGGCCGACGAGCGTGGTTCCGGCCAGACATAACCAATGACCAGAACTTGGGTGGCGGGCTGATTCATCAACGACGTATTCCTTGAGCGGGCAGGCGAAAAGCGCATTATTAAAGCACACCGGCGCACGATGAGAATTTGTGTCTGGCGGTAGGTAGCGACCTCAGTTTGTGGTTAACTTCGGCCTCTCGAATTGGTTTAATCACACCCAGCATAAGGATTCCGTTCATGGCTCAAGTCACCCTTCGTGGTAACCCAGTCCAGGTTGAAGGCGAACTGCCGCAAACCGGCACCCAGGCGCCCGAGTTCACCCTGACCGCCGGCGACTTGTCGGAAGTCACCCTGGCCACGTTTGCCGGCAAGCGCAAAGTGCTCAACATCTTCCCAAGCGTCGACACCCCGACCTGCGCCACCTCGGTACGCACATTCAACGCCCAGGCGAATGAACTGAAGAACGCCGTGGTGTTGTGCATTTCTACCGACCTGCCGTTCGCCCAAGCACGCTTCTGCGGCGCCGAAGGCCTGGAAAACGTGAAAAACCTGTCGGATTTCCGCAGCGCAGCGTTCGCCGTTGACTACGGCGTGGCCATCGCTGAAGGCCCGCTGAAAGGCCTGACCGCTCGCGCCGTGGTGGTGCTGGATGAGAACGACAAGGTGTTGCACAGCGAACTGGTCAGCGAAATCGGCCAAGAGCCAAACTACGAAACCGCCCTGGCTGTTTTGAAGTAACTGTTGCCGCACATTACTGTCGCGTTGCAGTAACACGCTTGATACATGATTGCGGCCTGGCCTAGTCCAGGCCGTTTTCATTTATAGTCAGCAGCTTAGCTAAATAGCGAACGGACTAAGGCGAAAAGTTAAAAGTTGTAAGCCCAAGGTAAATAGCCGGTAAAGGCGCTTTTCTTAATACGCCCCAGTGCTTATCTTTCAGCCTCCCCAAAAAGAAGCTCTCGCGCCCAATGGTTGATCACTCCATGCAATCGTCTCCCCGCAACTCCCGTCGCTGGCTGTTTGGCCTGCTCGTGCTGCTGGTTATTGCCGGCTTGTGCTGGAAATTCTGGCCCGGCAGCCACACGGATGCGGCGGCGTCGAAAGCCGCCGGGCATACCGGCAAAACGGGCATGGCGCGCCCTGGCTTCGGCGGTTCCACCGGCCCGATCCCGGTGCGCGTGGCGCCGGCGGTGCTGGGGGAGTTCCCGGTGTACTACAAGGCCTTGGGCACGGTGACTGCGCTCAATACGATTAATGTACGCAGCCGCGTGGGGGGCGAGCTGGTGAAAATCGCCTTTGAAGAAGGGCAGATGGTCAAGGCGGGTGACTTGTTGGCGGAAATCGACCCGCGCAGCTACCAGAACGCCTTGCTCCAGGCCCAAGGCACGTTGATGCAGAACCAGGCCCAGCTGAAAAACGCTCAGGTCGACGTGCAGCGCTATCGCGACCTGTACGCGCAGGACAGTATCGCCAAGCAAACCCTGGACACCGCCGAAGCGCTGGTCCTGCAATACCAGGGCACGGTCAAGACCAACCAGGGCGCGGTGGATGACGCCAAGCTGAACCTTGAATTCACCAAGATCCGCGCGCCCATCGGCGGCCGCGTAGGCTTGCGTCAGGTCGATGTGGGCAACCTGATCGCGGCCAACGACACCACGTTCCTCGCGGTGATCACCCAGACCCAGCCGATCAGCGTGGTCTTTACCTTGCCGGAAAACACACTGGAAACCGTGCTCGGCCGTTACCACGCGGGCAATAAGCTGCCGGTGGAAGCCTGGGACCGTGGCGACCTTAAAAAGCAGGCCACCGGCGTATTGCAAAGCCTGGACAACCAGATCGACGTGACCACCGGCACCCTGAAATTCAAGGCGCGTTTCGATAACAAGGACCAGGCGCTGTTCCCCAACCAATTCGTTAACGTGCACTTGCTCGCCGATACCTTGCACAACGTGGTGCTGGCGCCGACTGCGGCGATTCAGTTCGGCAACAGCGGCACCTTTGTTTACAAGCTCGATGGCGACAAAAAGGTCAAGGTCCAGCCGCTGGTGGTCGGTGACACCGACGGCGACAACACTGTGATCAAGCAAGGCCTGGCCGCCGGCGACCGCGTGGTGCTGGAGGGCACCGACCGCCTGAAAGACGGCAGCGAAATCGAAGTGGTCAACGACAGCAGCGCCGTGCCGACCACGCCGACCGAACACCTGCAAGGCAAGCCCGCTGCAAAAGGGGAGACCGGTGCTAACGCCGGCAAGGCGCAAAAGGTCGGTTCATGAATTTATCGCGGCTGTTTATCCTCCGCCCGGTAGCCACTACGCTGAGCATGCTGGCGATTGTGCTGGCGGGCATCATCTGCTATCGCCTGCTGCCGGTATCGGCCTTGCCCCAGGTCGATTACCCGACCATTCGGGTGATGACCCTGTACCCCGGCGCCAGCCCGGATGTGATGACCAGCGCGGTCACCGCGCCGCTGGAGCGCCAGTTCGGGCAAATGCCTGGCCTCACGCAAATGGCCTCGACCAGTTCCGGCGGCGCGTCGGTACTGACCCTGCGCTTCAACCTCGACATCAATATGGATGTCGCCGAGCAACAGGTACAGGCGGCAATCAACGCCGCGACTAACCTGCTGCCCAAGGATTTGCCGGCGCCGCCGGTGTACAACAAGGTCAACCCGGCAGATACCCCGGTTCTCACGCTGGCGATTACCTCCAAGACCATGCTGCTGCCCAAGCTCAATGACTTGGTCGACACACGCATGGCGCAAAAAATTGCGCAGATCAGCGGCGTCGGCATGGTCAGCATCGCCGGCGGCCAACGCCAGGCGGTACGCATCAAGGTCAACCCGGAGGCGCTGGCGGCCAACGGCCTGAACCTGTCAGACGTGCGCACCTTGATCGCCGCGTCCAACGTCAACCAGCCCAAGGGCAACTTCGACGGCCCGACGCGGGTGTCGATGCTCGACGCCAACGACCAGTTGGTCTCGCCCCAGCAATACGCCGATTTGATTCTGGCCTACAACAATGGCGCACCGTTGCGCCTCAAAGATGTCGCCGAAATTGTCGACGGCGCCGAAAACGAACGCCTCGCTGCGTGGGCCAATGAAAACCAGGCCGTGCTGCTGAATATTCAGCGCCAGCCAGGCGCCAACGTGATTGAAGTGGTCGACCGCATCAAGGCGTTGCTGCCAAGCATCACCGACAACCTGCCGGCCGGCCTCGATGTGGCGGTACTCACCGACCGCACGCAGACCATTCGGGCGTCGGTCACCGATGTGCAACACGAGTTGCTCATCGCCATTGTGCTGGTGGTGATGGTGACCTTCCTGTTCCTGCGCCGCTTCAGCGCCACCATTATTCCGTCCATCGCCGTACCGCTGTCGCTGGTGGGTACCTTTGGCGTGATGTACCTGGCGGGGTTTTCCATCAACAACCTGACGCTGATGGCGCTGACCATCGCCACCGGCTTTGTGGTGGACGATGCCATCGTGATGCTGGAGAACATTTCGCGTTATATCGAGGAAGGCGAAACGCCGATGGCCGCCGCGCTCAAGGGCGCCAAGCAGATCGGTTTCACTCTGATTTCCCTGACCCTGTCGTTGATCGCGGTATTGATCCCGCTGCTGTTTATGGCCGACGTGGTCGGGCGCTTGTTCCGCGAATTTGCCATCACCCTGGCGGTGGCGATCCTGATTTCGCTGGTGGTGTCGCTGACCTTGACGCCGATGATGTGCGCGCGGCTGCTCAAGCGTGAGCCCAAGGAAGAAGAACAAGGACGTTTTTACAAGGCCAGCGGTGCCTGGATCGATTGGCTGATCGCAGGTTATGGGCGCAAATTGCAGTGGGTGCTCAAGCATCAGCCACTGACGTTGCTGGTGGCCATCGCCACCCTGGGCCTGACCGTGGTGCTGTACCTGGTGGTGCCCAAGGGCTTTTTTCCGGTGCAGGACACTGGCGTTATCCAGGGTATTTCCGAGGCGCCGCAGTCGATTTCCTTTGCGGCGATGAGTCAGCGCCAGCAAGCGTTGGCGAAAATTATCCTGGCTGATCCAGCGGTTCAGAGCCTGTCGTCCTACATCGGTGTGGATGGCGACAACGCCACCCTCAACAGCGGGCGCCTGTTGATCAACCTCAAGCCGCATGGTCAGCGCGATTTAAGCGCGACGGAAGTGATCGCGCGCTTGCAGCCGGAAATCGACAAGCTGGTGGGTATACGCCTGTACATGCAACCGGTGCAGGACCTGACCATTGAAGACCGCGTCAGCCGCACGCAGTACCAGTTCAGCATGTCGTCGCCCGACGCCGAGTTGCTCGCGCTGTGGAGCGAAAAACTGGTGCACGCGCTCAGCCAGTTGCCGGAACTCACCGATGTCGCCAGCGACCTGCAGGACAAAGGCTTGCAGGTGTTCCTGGTGATCGACCGCGATGCCGCCTCGCGCCTTGGCGTGAGTGTGTCGACCATCACCGACGCGCTGTACGACGCCTTCGGCCAGCGGCAGATTTCGACCATCTACACCCAGGCCAGCCAGTACCGCGTGGTCTTGCAGGCGCAATCGGGTGAAACCCTCGGCCCGGCCGCGCTGAACCAGATCCACGTAAAAACCACCGACGGCGGGCAAGTGCGGCTGTCGAGCCTGGCGCGTGTGGAGCAGCGTCAGGCGCAGTTAGCCATTGCGCACATCGGCCAGTTCCCGGCGGTGATGATGTCGTTCAACCTGGCGCCTGGCGTTGCGCTGGGCAAAGGCGTGGAGCTGATCAACCAGACGCAGAAGGACATCGGCATGCCGGTGGGCGTGCAAACCCAGTTTCAGGGCGCGGCGCAGGCGTTTGAAGCGTCGCTGTCGAGCACCTTGCTGCTGATTCTGGCGGCGGTGGTGACCATGTACATCGTGCTGGGCGTGCTGTACGAGAGTTATATCCACCCGATCACCATCCTCTCGACCTTGCCGTCGGCGGCGGTGGGCGCCTTGCTCGCGTTGCTGCTCAGCGGCAACGACTTGGGCATGATCGCGATCATCGGCATCATCTTGTTGATCGGTATCGTCAAAAAGAACGCGATCATGATGATCGACTTCGCCCTCGACGCGGAGCGTAACCAGGGCCTTGACCCGCAAACGGCGATCTATCAAGCCGCGCTGTTGCGCTTTCGGCCGATCCTGATGACCACGCTGGCCGCGCTTTTTGGTGCGGTGCCGTTGATGCTGGCGACCGGCTCCGGGGCGGAACTGCGCCAGCCGCTGGGCCTGGTGATGGTCGGCGGTTTGCTGGTGAGCCAGGTATTGACCCTGTTCACCACGCCGGTGATTTACCTGTACTTCGACCGCCTCGGCCGGCGCTGGCGCAAAGAGCCGCAACGCCTGGAGCCGGTTGAATCATGAACCTGTCCGGACCCTTCATTCGCCGGCCGGTCGCGACCATGTTGCTGAGCCTGGCGATCATGTTGCTGGGCGGCGTGAGCTTCAATTTGCTGCCGGTGTCACCGTTGCCGCAGATCGACTTTCCGGTGATCGTGGTATCGGCCAGCTTGCCCGGCGCGAGCCCCGAGGTGATGGCGTCTACCGTGGCGACGCCGCTGGAACGCTCATTCGGCGCGATTGCCGGCATCACCACCATGAGCAGCTCGTCGAGCCAGGGCTCGACCCGCGTGATCCTGGCGTTCGACTCCGACCGTGATATAAACGGCGCGGCGCGCGAAGTGCAGGCGGCGATCAACGCCTCGCGCAACCTGTTGCCGAGCGGCATGCGCAGCATGCGACCTACAAGAAAATCAACCCGTCGCAGGCACCGATCATGGTGCTGTCGCTGACCTCCGACGTGTTGCAAAAGGGCCAGTTGTACGACTTGGCCTCGACGATACTCTCGCAAAGCCTGTCGCAAGTGCCGGGCGTGGGTGAAGTGCAGATCGGCGGCAGCTCCTTGCCGGCGGTGCGTATCGAGCTGGAACCCAAAGCCCTCGAACAGTACGGCGTAGCGCTGGACGATGTGCGCAACACCATCGCCAATGCCAACCAGCGCCGGCCCAAGGGCTCGCTGGAAGACGCCGAGCGTAATTGGCAGATCCAGGCCAACGACCAGTTGGAAAAGGCCAAGGACTACGAACCGCTGCTGATTCGTTACCAGAACGGCGCAGCCCTGCGCCTGGGCGACGTGGCCAAGATCAGCGATGGCGTGGAAGACCGCTACAACAGTGGCTTTTTCAACAATGACTCGGCGGTATTGCTGGTGATCAACCGCCAGTCGGGCGCCAACATTATTGAAACGGTCCGGCAGATCAAGGCGCAGTTGCCGGCGTTGCAGGCGGTGCTGCCGAGCAGCGTCAAACTCAACCTGGCGATGGACCGCTCGCCGGTCATCACCGCCACCTTGCATGAAGCCGAGATGACGCTGTTGATCGCCGTGGCCCTGGTGGTGCTGGTGGTGTACCTGTTCCTCGGTAACTTCCGCGCCTCGTTGATCCCGACACTGGCGGTGCCGGTGTCGCTGGTGGGCACCTTCGCGGTGATGTACCTGTACGGTTTTTCGTTGAACAACTTCTCGTTGATGGCGTTGATTCTGGCCACCGGGCTGGTGGTGGACGATGCCATCGTGGTGCTGGAGAACATTTCCCGGCACATCGACGAGGGTGTGCCGCCGATGAAAGCTGCGTACCTGGGCGCCGAGGAAGTCGGCTTCACCTTGTTGTCGATGAACGTGTCGCTGGTGGCGGTGTTCCTGTCCATCCTGTTTATGGGCGGTATCGTCACCAACCTGTTCCGCGAGTTTTCCATCACCTTGTCGGCGGCCATCATTGTTTCGCTGGTGGTCTCGCTGACCTTGACCCCGATGCTCTGCGCGCGTTGGCTCAAGCCGCATGTCAAAGGCCAGATGACTGGTTTGCAGCGCTGGAGCCAAAAGGTCAACGACCGTATGGTCGCGGCCTATGCTACCAGCCTGGATTGGGTGCTGCGCCATCGGCGCCTGACCCTGCTCAGCCTGTTGATCACCGTGGGCGTGAATATCGCGCTGTACGTGGTGGTGCCGAAAACCTTCATGCCGCAGCAAGACACCGGCCAGTTGATCGGCTTTGTGCGCGGCGACGACGGGCTGTCGTTCAATGTGATGCAGCCGAAGATGGAAACCTTCCGCAAAGCCGTGCTCAAGGACCCGGCAGTGCTCAGCGTGGCCGGTTTTATCGGCGGCAACAATGGCACCAACAACGCGGTCATGCTGGTGCGCCTCAAGCCCATCGCCGAGCGCAAAGTCTCGGCCCAGGCGGTGATCGAACGCTTGCGCAAGGACGTGCCGCTGGTGCCCGGTGGGCGTTTGTTCCTGATGGCCGACCAGGACCTGCAATTTGGCGGCAGCCGTGACCAGTCGACGGCGCAGTATTCCTACATCCTGCAAAGCGGTGATTTGGCCGCGTTGCGGTTGTGGTACCCGAAAGTGGTCGCCGCCTTGCGCGCGCTGCCGGAACTGACCGCCATTGATGCCCGTGAAGGGCGCGGTGCGGCGCAGGTGACGTTGGTGGTCGACCGCGACCAGGCCAAACGCCTCGGCATCGACATGAGCATGGTCACCACCGTATTGAACAACGCCTACAGCCAGCGCCAGATTTCTACCATCTATGACAGCCTTAACCAGTACCAGGTGGTGATGGAGGTCAACCCGATATACGCGCAAGACCCGATCACCCTGAACCAGGTGCAGGTGATCACCTCCACTGGCGCGCGGGTGCCGTTGTCGACCATTGCGCATTACGAAAACAGCCTGGCGGCTGACCGCGTCAGCCATGAAGGCCAGTTTGCCTCGGAAAACATTGCCTTTGACCTCTCGCCCGGCGTGACGGTGCAGCAGGGCTCCGCGGCCATCGAACGAGCGATTGCCAAGGTCGGCTTGCCCGAAGACGTGATCGCCAAGATGGCCGGCACCGCCGATGCCTTCGCGGCCACCCAGAAGGGCCAGCCGTTCATGGTGCTCGGTGCGTTGGTGGCGGTGTATCTGGTGCTGGGCATTTTGTATGAAAGTTACATTCACCCGCTGACCATCCTCTCGACCTTGCCGTCGGCCGGCGTCGGCGCGCTGCTCTCGATCTACCTGCTGGGCGGTGAGTTCAGCCTGATTTCGCTGCTGGGGCTGTTCTTGCTGATCGGGGTGGTGAAGAAAAACGCGATCCTGATGATCGACCTCGCGTTGCAACTGGAACGCCATCAGGGCATGAGCCCGCTGGAGTCGATTCGCAGTGCCTGCCTGTTGCGCCTGCGGCCGATTTTGATGACCACACTGGCCGCGATTCTTGGCGCCTTGCCGTTATTGCTCGGCGCTGGCGACGGTGCAGAAATGCGCCAGCCGCTGGGCCTGACGATTATCGGCGGCCTGGTGTTCAGCCAGATCCTGACCCTTTACACCACGCCTGTGGTTTACCTCTATCTCGACCGCGCGCGCCACCGCTTCAACGCTTGGCGCGGCGTGCGTACCGATGCTGCCCTGGACACTGCGCTATGACCGATTCAACCTTTGCCAAACTGGCCATGCGCATGCCCCGTGGTTCGCGCATTGCCAGCCTGCTGCTGTGCAGCGCCTTGCTCAGCGCCTGCGCCATCGGCCCCGACTATAAGCGCCCGCAGGTCATCGAGCCGGCGCAGTTTAAAGAAGCCCAAGGCTGGCGCCAGGCCAAGCCCAGCGATTCCCTGGCGCGTGGCGCCTGGTGGGAGTTGTACGGTGATCGCCAGCTCAACGACTTGGTGACGCGCCTCAATAACGCCAACCAAACCGTGGCGCAAGCCGAGGCACGGTTTCGCCAGGCCCAGGCTCAAGTGCGCAGCTCGCGCGGGGCGTTTTTTCCGTCGGTAGACCTGAGCGTCGGCAAAACCCGCGCCAGCCAAGGCACCGGCAGCAGCAGCGCGAGCCTGAGCAGCTCCAGCAGCGGTATCCGCGATACGCTCAACGCGCAATTGGGCGTGAGCTGGGAAGCAGATGTCTGGGGCAAATTGCGCCGCGGTCTCGAAGCCAATGAAGCCACGGCCGAGGCCAGCTTGGCGGACCTGGCGGCGATGCGGTTAAGCCAGCAATCGGAACTGGTGCAGGACTACCTGCAACTGCGCGTGATGGACGAGCAAACCCGCTTGCTGCAAGCCACGCTGGACACTTACCAGCGCTCGCTGAAAATGACCGAAAACCAGTACCGCGCGGGCGTGTCGGGCAAAGATGCAATCGCCCAGGCGCAAACCCAGCTCAAAACCACCCAGGCCAGCCTGATCGACCTGATCTGGCAGCGCGCGCAACTGGAGAACGCCATTGCGGTGTTGATCGGTGAGGCGCCGGCCAATTTCAACCTGGCGGTGAGCAAGGACATCCCGGCGCTGCCGCAGATTCCGGCGAGCCTGCCGTCACAGTTGTTGGAGCGTCGCCCGGATATTGCCTCGGCTGAGCGTTCGGTGATTGCCGCCAACGCGAACATCGGCGTGGCCAAAGCAGCCTACTACCCGGATTTGACCTTGAGCCTGGCGGGTGGTTATTCCAGCAGCACCTATGCGGACTGGATCAGCTTGCCGAACCGCTTCTGGTCGGTCGGGCCGAAGTTGGCGATGACCTTATTCGACGGCGGGCAGCGCTCGGCCGAGGTTGATCGTACGGTGGCGAGTTATGACGAGACCGTCGCCAAGTATCGCCAGACGGTGCTGGATGGGTTCCGTGAGGTGGAAAACTATATGGTCCAGCTCAAAGTGCTGGAGGACGAGGCGGTGGTCAGCAACGAAGCGCTGGACGCCGCGCGGGAGTCGTTGCGACTGACCGAGAACCAGTATAAAGCGGGCTTGATTGCTTACCTGGACGTGGTGACGGTGCAGGCGACGGCACTGAGCAACGAGCGTACGGTGCTGACCTTGTTGCAGACCCGTCTGGTGGCGAGCGTGCAGTTGATTGCCGCGTTGGGCGGTGGTTGGGATGGTCAGACGGCGATAGAGGCGAACGATCAGTAGATCTGCTTTCTGCGGGGGGCGCTGTATCTTTGATGTAGCGCTGTCGCGCTTGGGGTGTTCTTCAGGTTGGGTGTATATCCGGTATTGGGTTTATGGCTTATATCGGTTTCGCTCTTACAGCGAGTCACTTTTGATAGAGCCGGAAGCCGGCCCAGCCAAAAGTAACCAAAACGCT